>JABLXQ010000002.1 GCA_013178375.1 Gammaproteobacteria bacterium | reverse complement strand
GCGTGACAGTCGTCGTCGGACGGGTCCAGCGCCAGTGCCCGATCCAGTGCCTGACGCTGGCGCGCCTGATCACCCAGCAGTTCATATACCTGCGCCAGACCCAGTTGGAACGCCGCCACGTCGGGCTGCAATCCCAGCGCCGTGTTGAAATGATCTTCCGCCGCCTTGAACTTGCGATGAGCCAGCGCGATGTGGCCGTTGACATAATGGATGAAGGGCAGCTCCGGCTCCATCTGGATCGCCAGATGAATTTCATGACTGGCCGCGTGCAGACGTTTCTGGTTCAGCAAGCACAGCGCGAGCAGGGCGTGGGCATAGGCGTGGTCCGGCTCGTGTCCCAGCAGACGCTTGAGGCTGTTAATGGCGCCATGCCGGTTACCGTGCCGCAGCTGGTGTTCGGCGTGGGCGAGCAGTTGTTGCAGAAATCCGTTATCCATCGTCGCTTCCTCAACCCAGCGCCAGGGTGACCAGCACCGGCAACTGCTCGTGCAGCTTGAGCCGGCCCGCTACGAACCACAGCACCATGAAAGGCAGCGCGCCATTCTTCACCGGCGTGGAGCTGTAATACTGGAACAGTTCGAAACTGCGCACCTGGTACAGGTACACGCGATACCCGACCACCAGCTTCACCACTGTCAGGCCGATCAGAAAATACGGAATCGCGATTTTAGGCACGGTGCCACTGTTGACCAGCGCAAACAGGCCGAACACATAGGCGAACGACAACAGCACACCGCCACCGATCCAGAGCATTTCCTGACGCCGGAACGGGCTGCCCTGGGCAATGCTGTTGAACACAAACCAGAGCCAGGCAGCACCGCTGCCAATCAGCATCAGCGTGAACATGGGCCACATCGGATTCAGCGCGAATTGCGCCAGGGTGCCGGGCTTGGGTTCGTCCGGCAGCGCGTAATCGGCAGCCATGGCTCAGCCCTTCCCGTGTTTGTTGAGAAAATCCAGCACGTCGTTGTACAGGCCGGATTCGTTGGCGTACTTCGCGTAATTGCGCGCGCTGGTGAGCCACTCCAGCGTGGTGGGTCGCACTTCCCGCAGTGCTTCTTTCAGATGCGCATCCGACACCGGCACTTCATTGCCCTCCTGCATCGTCGCTTCGATGGCGAAGTCAATCGCGGTCTCCACCAGATTCTTCAGATCGGCCCCGGAAAAACCGCCGCTGTTGCGGGCAAGAAAATCCAGATCGATTCGGTCTTCCACCGGGCGCCCCTGCAGCAGCAAGTGCAGAATCGAACGCCGCGCCGGCAGATCTGGCGGCGGAATAAATACGAGACGGTCGAAGCGGCCCGGACGCAGAAACGCCGAATCCAGCGCCCAGGGCACGTTGGTGGACGCCAGAATCAGCACGCCTTCGTTATTACGGGAAAAACCATCCAGCTCTGACAGAAACTGGCTCACCAGTTTGGACGACGTAGACTCGCGGCTGTACTGGCGCTTGCCACCCAGCGCTTCCACTTCGTCGAAAAAAATCACCGCCGGTGCCTGTTGCCGCGCCAGCTCGAAAATCGCGTGCAGTTTTTTCTCGGACTCACCGATGTACATGTCGAGAATGTCAGACAGCTCCACATTCAAAAAGCGCGCATTGCACTCGCCGGCGGTGGCACGGGCCAGCAGCGTCTTGCCACAACCGGGCGGACCGTACAGCAGAATGCCGCCACCGACGCGCTTGCGAAAACGCTGGAACAGCGACGGTTTCTGGAACGGCAGAATGATGCGCTTGTGAATCTGCTTTTTGACATCCTCCAGCCCGCCCACATCGGCGAAGCGGATCGGCGCTTCCTCCGGTGCCAGCAGACGGCGGATTTCCGTGACGTTGGTATTGTCGTTGGCCACCACCCGCAGTTTGGGGCGGCCATCGCCCTCCTGAATGTCGAGCTGGCGCGCGAACGCCGCATCCTCCAGGGATTTGTCCTGACCGATGGCAGCGCGGTAGGCGTCCTGGGCCTGGGCATTCTGCCCCAGTGCCAGCAGGGCCTTTGCCCGCAGCAAGGCCTGCCGTGGCAGTTTGCCGGTGCAGAATGGCAGCGCTGTCTGCGGCTGGTTCTGGTCCAGATACAGCTGCGCCAGCAGCAGGCGGTCCTCGTCCTGCTCCAGCTGTTCCGGCTGCAGGGCGCGGGCATGTTCCAGTGCGTCGGCAGTGCGGTCGGCCTTCAAGCAGTGACGCACGATCATCAGGCGCAGCGGCAGGTTGTCCGGCGACACCGCCAGCGCCTGCAGCAGGGATTGCAGAATAGGATCATCCATGGATCGATACCTGGCAGGAAAAAGGGGATTGCACACATACAGAGCCGGCAGGGCAGTCCGGTGACAGGGTCTTGATAATGGTCACAGGGAAAAATCCCCCCACACCTGCTGGATCAGACTCAGAATCACCACCGGCGCCGTCTCGGTACGCCAGATGCGGGGGCCCAGGGTGATCACGCTGAAACCCTGTTCCTTCGCCTGCGTCACTTCCTCATCGCTGAAACCGCCTTCGGGGCCGATGGCGACACACACCGACTGCGGCGCATCACCGGTGAACGGATTCACCGGCAATTCTTCCGTATGCAGAATCCATTTGCGTTCGGCAGTGACGCCTTCGCACCAGGCCGCCAGCGGTTGCGGCGGATTCAGCACCGGCACGATGTTCATTCCGCTCTGCTCGCAGGCGCTGACCAGCAGATAGCGCCACTGCTGCAGTTTCTTCTCCAGCCGTTCGCCCTTCAGCGACACCTCGCAGTGATGACTCAGCAGCGGCGTGATCTCGCTCACCCCCAGTTCCACCGCTTTCTGCAGCGCGTAATCCATGTGGTCGCCCTTGCCCATCACCTGGCCCAGGTGAATCTGCACCGGCGAGGCGCGGTCCGCCTCGTTGAAAAAATCCAGCGACACCGACACCGCCTTCTTGTCCGCCTCGACAATGGCACCGTGGTACTCGCCGCCGGTACCGTTGAAGACGATCACAGCATCCCCCGGCTGCATCCGCAGCACCTTGCCGATATGGCGGCTGCCGTTCTCGTCCAGCTCGATGGTCCGGCCTTCCAACAGGGATTGGTTCTGAAAAATTCGGGGTGTGCGCATGGGTCCGCTTTCTTGTTGAATATCTGGGGCCAATTCTAGCCCGAATCCAGAACCCTTGTCCCTGCCGTTACCGCAAGCCGGGAATGCGTTCGACCCTGGCTTCCACCGCTGCGCGAAAGATGTCGCAGTACACCGCTTCCACGTTCAGGTCTGCCAGCACTGAAGCCAGTCCCCATTGCAGCCGGTTGACGAACAACTGGTTGGGCGGCAGCGTCATGTGCCAGCGGTTGCGGTTCTTCCAGATCAGGCGCTCGTAATTCGTCTGCACGTATTGTTTGTTATACCGGTATGGCCGGGTCGAAAGGAAAGGCTCATACAGAAACCTCACCATGGACCACTGGAATTCCCAGTCGAATTTCTTCGCGTTGGCGACAAATCCCATCGCCGTATGCGCTTCCCGGAACCGCCGTTCGTTATTGTCGAGCACGGCCTGGGCCATGCTTTTCCAGGCCTGCAGAAAATCATCGTCGAAGGTGCGCAGGCAACCGAAATCGAGAAACACTACATCACCGTTGTCGCGGAACAGAAAATTGCCCGGATGGGGATCGCCGTTGAAAAAGCCGTGCCGGAAAATGCCTTCAAAGACGGCCTCGAAGATGATCAGGCTGCTGTTGCGCCGCGTGGCTGCATCAGCCTGCGCGCAATAATCGGCAAAGCCGGTGCCGGCTTCAAAGGAACTGGTGATGACCTGGTGGCCGCAGCGGTCGATGAACACGCGGGGCACCACGCGACCGGGCAGCCGGTTCCACACAGCGCCGATGGCCTGCTGGCGTTGCGCCTCCAGCTGGTAATCGCATTCTTCCAGCAGGCGCTGGCTCAACTCACCGGCCAGGGCGGCGCCGTCCATCTTGCTGCCCATCAGCAGCAGCTGCGCAAACAGGCCGACATTGTTCAGGTCGTTTTCAATCAGCGTCTGAATGCCCGGATATTGCACCTTCACGGCCACCGGCGTGTTGCGCAGCTGGGCGCGATGCACCTGGCCAATGGAGGCAGCCGCAAAGGCGTCGGTTTCAAATTGCTCGAACAGTTCGCTCACCGGCGCACCCAGGCTGGATTCAATCTGGCCCGCCACGGCAGCGTAGGGCATCGCCGTCGCTGCGGACTGCAAACTGGCCAGAATCTTTTGCGCTTCGGGCGGCAAGCCCGTATTCAGGTAGCTGCCCATCTGGCCGAACTTGAGCATGAGCCCCTTCATGCCATCGAACTGGTTGACCAGCGCCACCGCTTTGGCAACCGCCTGCTCGTTCGACTGCGGCAACTCCAGCCCAATGGCCCTGGTCGCGGCAGCAAAGCCCAACCGGGCTGCCAGCTTGGTAGTATTCCAGCTGCGCTTGCGCAGTGATTTCCTGTCGGTGTCGTCCTGCATGCTGCACTCCTGTGCCACGGGAAATTCCAGTGCGTGGCCATAGGGGCTTACACGGATGGCTTACGCGGCCGCGACAATATACCGGCAAAGCCACAGGAGTGTCGCGCACCGGCCCGACGTCAGCACCGCCGGATGATTATTGCAGACACCTTGGGTACACTGGCACGCAGCCCGGTATGGCCAGCAGTGCTGGTGCCGGCAATGGAAAAATGGAACCACGCATAGGTAGCGCCATGGCTTTTGATTACGGCTCGACAGGATTGGGGATACGCAACCCGTTCAAACTGGAAGGGGTGGTAGTGGCAACGCGGGGCGGGCTGCAGACCCTGCTGTCGCTGTACCTGCTGGTATCGGTCTCGGGGCTGATCAACAGCAGTTTCACCCTGGGCTGGATCACAGCGCTGGTGGGCTTCATTCTGCTGTCCAACGGGCTGTATGCGCTGGGACGCGGCATCATCAAGATAGTGCGTTTTTACGTAGGCCGCAGCATTCCAGCGTCGCTGGCAAAAAACGTGTCGCGCTCCGAAAAACAGAACGTCGAAAAACACGTCTACTACAACCACCAGCAGCTGGAAGAAATGCTGATGGGGCGCAAGAACATCACCTACAAGGAACCCACCGGGCTGATCTCCCGCGTGGTGCACAGCCTCTTTCCGCGCCTGACCTTCACCCCGTTTCCCGTGCGCAACATCGCCGACCAGCTGGCAGGTGCGCTGGCGAAAACCGCCGTGGCACTGATCTGTTATGTGCTGAGCTGGTTCATGGTGGCATCCGGTCTGGTGGGAAAAAATGCCGACGTGGTGCTGACGGCCGTTTCCTTCGCCCTGCTGATTTACCTGATCCTGGCCTGGCGCGGCGCCACGGTGAATCTCAGCGACGTGAACATTTCCCGCTACAGGGGCGAGATGAGCGTGAAACAGGTGACCATCGCGCTGCTGGTGGCCATCCTCACGCCGGTGATTTTTGTGTTCCTGCATAAAATCCTCTGGCTGCCCTACATCGCGAAAATCAAGAATTACCAGAATCTGGTGACACTGATGGAAACCCATTTCACCAGTTTCAGCACCGGTGGTTTTATTGTCGGCCTGCTGATCCTGGCGACGCTGGTGTCGGTGCTGATTTTGCTGCTGGTGGCGGAGCGGGCGCGCATGGCCAACCCGGTGACAGAAGTGTCGGAATTCCGCGAAAGCTGGCAGGAACTGGTGCACCCGCAGGACGTGTTCATCAATATCGAAAGCAACGTGATGGCCAATCGCCGCTACCGCGAGGTGCCCAACCGCGTGTACCGGGATTTCGACGCCAACCTGCTGCAGGAAGGCCGCGCCAGCGACAAGGGCCAGTTCGACGGCGAAACCATTCAGGAAACCCAGCCGGAATTCATCCCGTGGGAATATCCGGACCAGTTCAAACTGCTGCGCATGGTGTCCACGGTGAGCGCGCAGGTGCTGCTGTTTGTCGCCTACCTGCTGCTGTTTTTTGCGATCAAGCCACTCAACGCCGTACTCACCATGCCCGATGTGGACCTGCTGAAAAACATCACCAATCCGAAAGCGGTCGAGATGATCGCGCCCCACGTCAACAACCTGCTGTTGCTGGCAAAACTGGCGCTGGGTTTCCTGCTGCTGAGCATCTTTGGCCGGCTTCTGGAAAACTACGCCCACACCTTCTGGGCGGAAATCAAATTCAAGTCGCTGATGGTGTTCTTCCGCTGCCAGGGCACGTTTACAGAATCGAAAGTCTCCACCGGCATGAGCATCTACGACAGCACCCGGTCGGAAAATGTGGTGGTGCGCGCCAGCATGACGCCCTGGGTGATCTGCGCCAACCTGCATTCGTCCACGTTTGCCCTGTCCGGTGTCGACAATCTGGAGCACGCACGGCTGATCTGGTCGTTCGAGAAAAACGATGACGAACTGAAAGCCATGATCAGCGAAGTGAAAGCCTTTTTGTCGCAGCGGGAATCCGTGGCGTCGCTGCAGAACGAAAAGGAATTAAACGCCATCTCCAAAATCGCCCAGGTGAATCAGCAGACCCGCGCCATTGCCCCCGGCGATGAGCAGAAACGGCTGGGCAACTCTGCAGCGGAAGCAGCGGGATTTCTGCGCCAGGACAGCAACCACAATCAGAATGACGACGCCGGCAACAAGCCCTGACCCTGTGTCGGGTCTCTTTTCACATCGCTACCAGCGAACCTCCTGACCAAGCCGTTGATGTGAACGCATCCCGCTGACACATCAACGGCTTGGCGCCGATACCTCAAAACCAGCGCTGTCGGCCATCTTTACAGTCTCCCCTCCGCAACAAATTCCGCATTGCCTTAAGCCCCCGCGCCATAACACTTTTTAGCCGATGGCCCGGGCCTTGCTCATGGAAGCTGCCCTGACAGGTCTGTCAGGTTGTCATTTGACATTAATCCTGCGAGATGACTTGGGGATCCGAGATGAATCTGTTCAATGTAAAAGCGCTGGGGTGCGCGATCCTGCTGGCGGCCAGCTCCACCTCTTTCGCCATTCCCATGGCAACGGTCGGGGGAGTTGACTCCCTGCTGTCGTCCACCAAGCTGTATAACAGTGGCGAAGCGGAAGAACTGGCGTGGGTTCAATCCTTCCTCGGTTCGGACGTGACATTTGGCGGCAAGCTGGAAGGCGCTGAATTCGATTGGGAAAAAGTAGATGGAACACTGGACGTTTACGCCCAGTACCTGGCTGACCCGACGGATTATTTCCTGGTAAAAACCGGCAAGCTGAAAGGCACGAACGACACCCATTTCCTGTTCCAGAACATCGCTGATCTGGCCTACGCGGTCATCGATCTGTCGCTGATGGGATTCACCTGGCGTGAAGCCAACATCCAGAAGGTGAGCCACATCTCCCAATTCGACGGACCGACAACCGAAGTGCCCGAACCGGGTGTGCTGTCGTTGCTGGCCATTGGCATTCTGGGTTTTGTTCTGGCCCGCCGCATGAGTGCTGGCACCACGCACTGATGCGCAGTCTGGCAAGCAGTGGAAAAAGGCGGGATTTCCTCCCGCCTTTTTTTGTGGGCCCGCGCCGGATCGCTCCCCCTTCCCCCAAACGATGGCTGGCTTGATCCAGGTCGGGATACACGGCTGTCGGCTGGCATGACGCGATGGTAGTATGATTGCTGTCACCTGGGAAAACCGGTTGCGGTTCAGGTACATCGGACTCTTTATCAATCACGGGCAGCAATCACGAGGAGCGATTCCATGCTGGGGAACATAGTGAAGGAATTCAAGCAATTTGCCATGCGCGGCAACGTGGTGGACATGGCGGTCGGTATCATCATCGGCGGCGCGTTCGGCACCATCGTGAAAAGCCTCGTGTCGGATGTGATCATGCCGCCCATCGGCCTGGTGCTGGGGGGAGTGGATTTTTCCGATCTGTTCATCACCCTGAAAGAAGGCGCCACCGCCGGCCCCTATGCCACCCTCGCGGCGGCACAGTCGGCAGGTGCCGTGACCTTGAGTTACGGCCTGTTCATCAACTCTGTGGTGAGCTTCCTGATCGTGGCCTTCGCCGTGTTCCTGCTGATCAGTGGCATCAACAAGCTGCAGAGAACCCAACCGGCTGCACCCAACACCAAGGACTGCCCGTTCTGCTATTCCAGCATTTCCCTCAAGGCAACGCGCTGCCCTCACTGCACCTCTGAACTGAAATGAAGTGAACCAAGTGATTCCATCGGAGCCTGGCGCCGCGCCTGCCTCCGATCCCTGGCGCCAGCGTTTTCTCGATCTGCTGGCGCCGTGGGCAGGCGCCGCCGGTGCGTCGCCCTGGTACCACGCGCTGCGGTCGCGCTATGACGAGCCGCAGCGCCACTATCACACCTTCGACCATATCCAGGCCTGCCTGCAGCATTTCGATGCGGTGCGTCCGCTACTGCAGCAGCCGGTGGCGGTCGAGCTGGCGCTCTGGTTTCACGATGCCATCTACGATCCCCGCGCCAAAAACAACGAACGGCGCAGCGCCGATTTCGCCCGCACGGCCCTGCTGGCCTGCCAGCTGGACGCCACACTGGTCGCGCAGGTGGATAAACTGATTATGCTGACCCGGCATGATGCCGCACCGGACACGGATGACGGCCGCCTGCTGGTGGATATCGATCTGGCGATCCTGGGTGCGGAGCCGGATCTGTACGGACGCTACGAACAGTGGGTGCGCCAGGAATATGCCCATGTGCCGCACTGGCTTTACCGCTGGGGCCGCAAGCGCCTGCTGCGCCGGTTCCTGCGCCATCCCTTCCTGTATGCCACCGGACATTTCCGGCAGCAGCGGGAAGCCCAGGCACGACACAACCTGCACCAGGCCATCAAGAATCTGTGAGGGCACATATCCGCTGCAAACCGGCACAGGTATAATGCACACGATCATTCACCTGAATTTCATCGCACGCAGGCATTCCCTGCTGTTTCCCGTCAACAGGCTGGTATCTCATTCATGGAAATCATCAAGACGCTCGGCGAATTCATCATTGACCAGCAGCTGGAATATCCGGATGCCACCGGGGAACTGACCTCGCTGTTTTCCTCCATCCGTCTGGCGGCCAAAATCCTGCACCGGGAAGTGAACAAGGCAGGCCTGGCCGATATCACCGGTGCGGCGGGCGCCGACAACGTGCAGGGCGAACAGCAGCAGAAGCTGGATGTGTATGCCAATGAACGCTTCAAGAACGCGCTGGCGCAGCGCGGCGTAGTGTGCGGGATTGCATCCGAGGAAGAGGAACAGTTTGTCCGCTTCGAGGAAACCCGCAATCTCGACGGTAAATATGTGGTGCTGATCGATCCTCTGGACGGTTCCTCCAACATCGACGTGAACGTCTCCGTCGGCACGATTTTCAGCGTGTTTCGCCGCGTCTCTCCGCTGGGCAGCCATGTGACGCAGGAGGATTTTCTGCAGCCGGGTAACAGGCAGGTGGCGGCGGGTTATGTGATTTACGGATCGTCCACCATGCTGGTGTATTCCACCGGCAATGGCGTGAACGGTTTTACCTATGATCCCACCATCGGTGTGTTCTGCCTGTCCCACCCCAACATGAAAACGCCGGCGGGCGGCACTATTTATTCCATCAACGAAGGCAACTATGTGCACTTCCCCGATGGCGTGAAGAAATACATCAAATACTGCCAGGAAGAAGACAAGAGCACCCAGCGTCCCTATTCATCGCGTTATATCGGATCGCTGGTATCGGATTTTCACCGCAACCTGATCAAGGGCGGTATTTACCTGTATCCGTCCACCAGCCGTCACCCGGATGGCAAGCTGCGTCTGCTGTATGAATGCAACCCGATGGCGTTTCTGATCGAACAGGCCGGCGGCAAGGCGCTGGCGGGCGTGGGCAAGCGGATTCTGGATATCCAGCCGACGGAACTGCACCAGCGCTGCCCGCTGTTTGTCGGCTCGCCCGACATGGTGGACAAGCTGGAAGAGTTCATCAAGCAGCACGGCTGATGGTTGCTGGCTGGACTCAATAAAAAAGGCGGGAAATTCCCGCCTTTTTTGCGCGCACCGATTTTTAATCCGCAATCATCTAATCCCGAAACAGCTGGAACGCCGTCACTTTCGCCGGATGATGCGATTCATGAAACGCTTCCCGCGCCAGCCATGCCTGCTTGTAGCGGTAAAACGGCACGGTGGGATAGAGGTGATGCACCAGATGATAATTCTGGTACATCAGCAGCGGCGTCAGCAGCCACTCCCAGCCAGTGCGAATGACGGTGGCCTGATACGGATCGATGCTGTCCTTCACCTTGTGCGGGTAGTGCGGCAGCACCATGAACACCAGGCACATCAGGAAAAACGCGAAATACATCGGCACCGCCCACAGCCAGATCATCTGCTGCGGGAAAAACCAGAACATCGCGACAATGATCGCCACGCCCACGCCCGCTTCGCCCCACACGTTATAGAACTTGATCGGCGGATACTGGTCGCGGTGGCGGGCCCAGGTCCACAGGTACAGGAACGGCCAGACACCCCACAGCAGGATGTTGCGGTATTGGCTGGACAGGGCGTGGTCCGGATCTTTTTCATCATTGGCAAAACGGTGATGCTGCATGTGCATGATGCGGAACAGTTTGCCGGAGCCAAACGGCACCGCCACGAAGGTGGCCATGCGCAGGATCAGTTCGTTCACCCAGGGAATGCGCGACGCCGCCCGGTGCATGGCATCGTGGGCGGGCGTGAAAGCCAGATAGGCAACGATAGTGCCGATGGCCGCCGCTAGAACATTGTTGATAGCTCCGTCCAGCGACAGTTTCCACAGGGCGATATAGACCGCGTAATACACCACCACGATGGCCAGGGCCGGCCAGGAGACAAGCGGTGTTTTGCGGATCTCGGCGAACGCCTGGTCGGTGCTGGCGCGGGTTGCCGGTTGCGACATGGTGTGCCTCGTATTCCAAATGATGAGGCCACTTTAATGCGAAGGCTTATTCGTGTTCAATTCGCGTTTGACGCAGGACTGGCCAAACGCGACAGGCTCAGTCCTGCGTCGCCTTCTGAATCCCCTCCCAGGCCACCTGCGCCAGCCAGTCGATCTGGTCTTCGGTGATCACGTAGGGCGGCATGAAATACACCACGCTGCCCAGGGGCCGCAGCAGCGCACCCTGATCCAGCCCGAGCTGGTACACCCGCAGACCCCGGCGTTCCTGCCAGGGATAGGGCTCGCGCGTGGTTTTGTTTTTCACCAGTTCGATGGCCAGGATCATGCCGGTCTGGCGCACGTCGGCCACATGGGGATGGTCTTTGAAGTGCGTGGTGGCCTGCTGCATTTTCCGGATCAGCTTTTGATTCTGTTCCAGCACGTTGTCGTCGCGGAAAATATCCAGGGTGGCGAGGGCGGCGGCACAGGCGAGGGGATTGCCGGTGTAGGAATGGGAATGCAGGAAGCCGCGCAGGCTGGCGTAGTCGGCGTAGAACATGTCGTAGATGGTGTCGGTGGTGAGCACAGCGCAGAGTGGCAGATAACCGCCGGTGAGGCCCTTCGACAGGCAGAGGAAATCCGGCGTGATGCCCGCTTGCTCGCAGGCAAACAGGGTGCCGGTGCGGCCGAACCCCACCGCGATTTCGTCGGCAATCAGGTGCACTTCGTAGCGCTTACACAGCTCACTGGCTTTCTTCAGATACGCCGGATGGTACATGCGCATACTGCCGGCACACTGCACCAGCGGCTCCACAATCAGGGCGCAGATCTCATCGCCGTGCTGCTGCAGGATTTTTTCCAGTTCAGCTGCTGCGCGCAATGCGCAGTCTTCTGCAGATTCGCCCGGTAGAGCCAGATAGGCGTCGGGGCTGGGCGCGGTGAAGGTGGTCATCAGCAACGGCTGGTAGGTGTGCTTGTACAGATCCACGTTGCCCACTGCCAGCGCCGCCAGGGTTTCGCCGTGGTAGCTGTTGCCGAGCGTGACAAATTTGGTTTTGCGCACACGGGCCGGATCGCCGCCACAGCGGTTCAGCCAGTAGTGGAAACTCATTTTCAGCGCGACTTCGATGCCGGAAGAGCCGTTGTCGGCATAGAACACGCGGCTGAGTGCGGGCGGGGTGAGTGCGAACAGGCGCTCCGACAGTTCCACCACGGGCTCGTGGGTGAAGCCCGCCAGGATCACGTGCTCCAGCTGGTCCAGCTGCTGCTTCACGCGGGCACTGATGCGCGGGTTGGCGTGACCGAACAGGTTCACCCACCAGGAACTCACGGCGTCCAGATAGCGCTTGCCGTTGAAATCCTCCAGCCAGACGCCCTCGCCGCGCCGGATCGGGATCAGCGGCAAGGACTCATGATCCTTCATCTGCGTGCAGGGGTGCCAGAGCACGGCGAGGTCGCGCCGGATCAGGTCGTCGTTTTGGTTCATGAGGGGATTCCACCGGGGAAGCGTCGGGTTGATGGTGGAATGATAGTGCGCCGCGCGCGGCCAGGAAACCGGCATCGGCGTTGAACGCCGGGAATGCTGCCCCCGGCCACACCGGGGCAGCGCCCCGGCTGGGTGGATCAACCCGCCTTCTGCACCTGCCTCGGCGCCTGTTTGTAAATACGGCCACTGAGGAAGTAGTTATCCACCAGGGCATTGTGGATGGCATTGAATTCGATCTGGCACTGGTCGATGAATTCATGCAGCTGATTCTGGTCGAGCGCTTCCAGGTCGGTGCCCTGCACCATATCCATCAGGCTGTGGATCTGGTTCAACACTTCTTCGAAGTTAGGCAGTTGCAGTACGCACTGCTCCAGCTGCTGGGCGCAGAAATAAATCGAGCGCGGAAACTTTTTCGACTGGAACAGAAATTTCAGTACATCGCCGCGCCGCACGCGGGCCTGCATCGACTGCCGGTACATCTGGTACGCAGTCAACGATTTCAGCACGCTCATCCACTGGATGTTTTCGAACGGCCGCAGCTCCATGTTTTCGTTGGTGATCAGGTTGGCGGTGCGCACGTCGATGATGCGCGTGGTCATGTCCGCCCGCTCCAGGTTGCGGCCCATGCGGATGAACAGGTAACCCTGATCCTGGTTCATGGTGCCCGCCAGCAGGCCGGAAATGGTCTGGTTGCGCAGAATGATTTCTTTCAGGTAACTGAAGCGGCCGCGTTTTGACAGGCCGGCACCCAGCTGGTCGGTGGCGTAATAATTCAGCGCGTTGATCTGCTCCCAGGCTTCACGCGGAATCACGTCGCGAATGGTGCGCGCATTTTCACGAGCACTTTTCAGCGCCGACACGATCGACACCGGGCTATCCACGTCGCTCACCAGATAGCGCAGCACCGAGCGTTCTTCAAAATTCTCGTTGCTTTTCAGATAGTGCTCACGAGTGCCGGTGATGTCGATCAGCGGCTCCCATCCCAGCGTGGTTTTCTTGGGAATATCCAGCAGCAGATTGGCGTTGACGTTGATCAGGCGCGCCATGTTTTCGGCACGTTCGAGATAACGCGACATCCAGAATAAGGTTTCAGCAACACGGGCCAGCATTACTTGTCCTCCTCCACGATCCAGGTGTCTTTACTGCCGCCACCCTGGGATGAATTCACTACCAGCGAACCCTTGCGCAGCGCGACGCGGGTGAGGCCGCCCATGGTGACATTGATGTCGCTGCTGCTGAGTATGAACGGACGCAGATCCACATGGCGCGGTTCCACTTTGTCGCCCACCAACGTGGGCACAGTGGACAGCGACAGTGTCGGTTGCGCGATGTAATTGCGCGGATCGGCCTTGATCAGTTGCGCGAATTTTTCGCGCTCCTTTTTGCTGGCAGCGGGGCCGATCATCATGCCGTAGCCGCCGGATTCGTTGGCGGGTTTCACCACCAGCAGGTCCAGATTTTTCAGCACGTACTCGCGCTCGTCGTCGTACATGCAGCGGTAGGTGGGCACGTTGGGCAGAATCACGTCTTCGCCCAGATAATATTTGATGATCTCGGGCACGAAGGCGTACACGACTTTGTCGTCAGCCACACCGGCGCCCGGCGCGTTGGCCAGTGCCACCTTGCCTTTTTTCCAGGCCCGCATCAGGCCCGGCACACCCAGACTGGATTCGGGATTGAAAGCATCTGGGTCGAGGAACAGATCGTCGATGCGACGATAAATCACATCCACGCGCTGCAGGCCATCCACCGTGCGCATGTACACGCAGTCGTCGCTTTCCACCGTCAGGTCACGCCCTTCCACCAGTTCGCAACCCATTTGCTGCGCCAGATACGCATGCTCGAAATAGGCGGAGTTGTAGATGCCCGGCGTCAGCACCACCACTTCCGGCTGCACCTGCTTTCGCGGCGCCAGCGCGCACAGCATGTCGAACAGTTGCGACGGATAGTCGTCCACCGGCTGCACGCTCATGGCTTCGAACATTTCCGGAAATACGCGCTTCATCACCGAGCGGTTTTCCAGCATGTACGACACACCGGACGGCACCCGCAAATTGTCTTCCAGCACATACATGGTGCCGTCGGCGTCGCGCACCAGATCCGAACCGCAGATGTGGGCCCAGATATTCAGCGGCGGATTCACACCGATGCATTCCTTGCGGAAGTTCACCGAGTTCGCCAGCAGCTCAGCGGGAAAAACCTTGTTCTTGATGATCTTCTGGTCGTGATAAAGATCATCGATAAATAAATTCAGTGCGCGCACCCGCTGCTTCAGGCCCAGCTCGATGCGATCCCATTCGGATTTGGGGATGATGCGCGGGATGATGTCGAACGGCCAGGAGCGGTCGATGGAACCTTCTTCCTGCGTATAGACGGTGAAGGTGATGCCCATTTCCTTGATCGACAGTTCCGACGCCGCCCGCAGGCTGTCGATTTCGTCGCTGGACAAGGTGGTGAGGTAGCGCGCAAGCGTGGCCGACGAGCTGCGCGGCTGGCCGTTGGTTTGAATCAGTTCGTCGAAGAAATCTTTTACTTCGTAATCTTTCCAGTCGATGGGCATAAATCGTCTTATAGGTGAAAAGTCACGCTTCGATACGATCCACATCCACCGACACTTTCAGCAGATGGTGATCGCCGCCGTATATCACGCCTTTTAAGGGTGTGACGTCTGCAAAATCCCGGCCAATTGCCAGAGTGATGTACTGGTCCGTGGGCATGATGTTGTTGGTGGGATCGAATGCCACCCAACCGTCATCCAGCATGTGCACGCCGTACCAGGCGTGGGATGCATCCACGCCCACGAGTTTTTTCTGCCCCGGCGGCGGCAGGGTTTCCAGGTAGCCGCTGATGTAGCTGGCCGCCAGTCCCAGGCTGCGCAGGCAGGCAATGCCCAGGTGAGCGAAGTCCTGGCATACGCCCCGTTTTTGCTCCAGCACCGTGGCCAGCGGAGTGCTGATGGTGGTGGCGTTGGGGTCGTAGGTGAATTCGGTGTGGATGCGGTTCATCAGATCCATCGCCGCTTCCAATACCGGCCGCTGGGGCTGGAAGGAGATTTCGGCGAAGGCGCGTATCTCGTCCAGGTTGGGAATCAGCGGCGAGGGCAGGGCGAATTCCCGGATCGGCAGCAGGTCGGCCTGGGTGGTGGTACGCAGGCTGTCGCGCACGTGTTCCCAGGGACAATCGGCACTGAACAGGAACTGGCGCGAGGGGTCGAGCACCTGCACATCGCTGTAAACAGTGACCGTGAGTTCCTTGTGGGGCTGCAGAATATCGAAGGCGGTGACCTGGTTGCCAAAGTAGTCGAAGCGCTTGTGCACTGAATCAGGCGCCGGGTGAATCACGAAGCGATTGCGCGCACAGGTTTGGTGCGTGTTGTTCAGGGGGGACATGCGGGCTTCGTTGAAACAGAGGGAAACCGTGCTGTTGTAACGGTAATGCGTGGTGTGTTTGACGCGAAATTTCATACCGACAGGTCCATGCGGGTGGGCGCCAGCTGGCGTGCGCTTTCGGTGTGGCTGAAGTATTTCTGGGTCAGCAGGGCGGACGCCTTGGCGAGGCGGCGCTCGACATTGTCCAGCAGTTTGGCCAGCTGGGCCCGGCTGCCGGTGTCTTCACTGATGCGGCCCAGCTTTTCCACTTCCGCCAGCTTGATTTCGGTGCTGGCCTGCAGGATCAGGCGCTGTTCCCGGCTCAGCTGGTGGGGCGGCAGGTTCCGCTGCACCGGCGGCAGCTTGGCCAGCAGTTGCCCGATCTGTTCAATCTGGTAGGCCAGCGAGCGCGGGTACTGGCTATCCAGCAGCAGCAGGTCCAGCACGGTGTAGACGTGCTGCAGCGCACGGTAACGGCGGCGGTGGGTGATCAGGCTGGCCTGGTTGATCAGTACCGATTCCAGCATCAGGTGCTCCACCACGTCGCCGCTGGGTTGCAGCAGACAGGTGCGCAGCAGGATGATCTGTTGCAGGCAGCGTTCGATGCGCCGGCCCATGCTCAGCAGGTACCAGCCGGCATCGTGGGGCATGCTTTCCTGGTTCTGGCCGAAGATCGCCATCAGGGTGCCGATCAGGGAATCCAGTTCGTTCTGTAGCAGGCCGAAATCGTCGGCCTTGCCGCCCAGGTACTGGATGTTTTCATCGATGTCGTCGATCAGGCGCCAGGTGTCCACCGACCACAGGTCGCGCACGTTGTAGGCGCTCTGCATGAAGGATTCCAGCGTGCTGATCAGGCTGCAGCGCTGGTTGCGGTCCAGCGCCATTTCCAGGATTTTTTCCCGCGGATTGGCCAGTAATTCCTTGGCGTCCTCGCCGGTAAAGCCGGGGTAGATGGACGTGAAATGGGTGAGGGTGATCAGCAGCTGGGTCAGCACCGCCATGTCGGCTTCGTCGCGGTAGTCGTCGTAGTCCGCCAGCTTGCCGATCACGGTGCGCAGCAGCCGCAGCAGGCCCTCGGCGCGTTCGGCGTAGCGGCCTACCCAGAACAGGTTCTCGCCGGAGCGCGATGGCAGCGAGCCTTCGCCGGTCACCAGGTTGTCCATCTGGCGCACGCTGGGCCACAGGCTGACCTGGTGCACCGGTTTGTCCGCCAGAATCCAGGTGTCTTTCGACAGGCCGCCGGACTGGTTGGAAATGAACAGGCTGTCGGAATCCGGCGCGACCCGGCTAAGGCCGCCGGGCATCACGTCGTAGTCGCCCTGGTGCGCGGTGACGAACGCCCGCAGCAGCACCCGGCGCGGCACGATGGCCGCTTCCCGCAGCGATGGCGCAGTGGAGCAGCTCAGCAGTTCCTGGCCTACGAACAGATAGGGCATGGCGGTGATGCGGGCCTTCAGTTCCGCACGCTGGGCCGTGCTCAGCTGCGGGCCGAAGAACGAGGGCATACGGCGGTCGATGGTCTTGATCACCAGATCCGGCAAATGCTCCAGCACATAGTCCATTTCCTTTTTCTGGCCGCACCACCAGGTGGCGGCGGAGGGCAACAGGATCTCTTCCCCCAGCCAGTGTTTGGTGATGGCGGGCAGGAACGGCATGATGCCCGGACTTTCCAGCAGGCTCGATCCCAGCGGGTTGGCGATGATGACGTTACCCAGCCGCGCTGCCTGCAGCAGTCCGGGCACGCCGAGGTGGGAATCCTCGCGCAGTTCCAGCGGATCACAGAAGTTGTCATCCACCCGCCGCACGATGATGTCGACCTTTTTCAGGCCGTCGAGGGATTTCAGCCAGACCTTGCCATCACGCACCGTGAGGTCGTCGCCCTGCACCAGGCTGTAGCCAAGGTAAGACGCCAGATAGGCGTGCTCGAAATAGGTTTCGTTGCGCGGCCCCGGCGTGAGGATCACCACGCGCGGTTCTTCCTCGTAGTTGGGCAGCAGGCTGGCCAGGGTGGCGCGCAGGTTGCGGAAGAAAATCGACAGGCGGTGCACCTGGGTGCGACGGAATTCGTCCGCCATCACCCGCGTCATGGCCATGCGGGTTTCCAGCGCATAGCCCGCACCAGAAGGCGCCTGGGTGCGGTCGCCGATTACCCACATGCGATTATCGGGACCACGGGCCAGATCGGCGGCGTACAGCAGCAGTTGGGGCATGTTTTCCTGCGGCACCTGATCGCAGGGGCGCAGAAAACCCTGGTGCGCGTAAATCAGTTCCGGCGGCAACAGACCTTCGCGGATCAGGCGGCGCGCGCCGTACAGGTCGCGGTACACCATGTCCAGCACACGGGCGCGCTGTTTCAGGCCCACGCTGATAGCAGCCCAGTCGGCGGATTTGATCAGCAGGGGAATCGGGTCCAGCTGCCAGGTGCGCTGCTGGCCCTTGGGATCGTTGTAAATGTTGTAGGTGACGCCGTTTTCCCGCAGCAGACGACGCGCTTCCGTGCGACGCCGTTCCAGCTCGTCACCGCCGAGATCCTGCAGATCCCGCATCAGCCGGCGCCACTGGGGATTCACTGCGGCGGGGTCGGCATCCCACATTTCGTCGTAGCCATCCAGTCCGGCGGGATAATCCGCGAGCATCTGCTCCAGTTCGGACGGCGTTTCCGCGGCCGTTTGCGTCTGAGACTGCGATTGCTTCATTTGGATGTCTGTGGTCATGCCCGGTTGCGCCCAGAGTCGTGCCGTTGCCGAGGTTTGAAGTATAACACTCAGGGCGTACGCAACGGCCGGCGCAGGTCAAGCGTGTACGGGTACTCGCGGTTGGTTTCCTCCGGCGGTGGCGCCATGGGTCCCGGCGGATTACCGTTGGGATAGAAGCGGTCGCCGCTGTGCAGGAACGGCCGCACTTCCGGCGTCACTGCCAGCGGACCCTGGGTATGGCCATAACCCCAGAAACGGCTGATGCGGCGACCCTCTGCCTCATAAGCGTTCACCGGGAAGGTGTCATAGCTGCGGCCGCCGGCATGGTGCACATGATAGGTGCAGCCGCCGATGGAGCGTCCGTTGAACGTGTCGATCAGGTCGAACACCAGCGGCGAATGAATGCCGATGGTGGGATGCAGCGCCGACGGCGGCTGCCACGCCCGGTACCGCACGCCCGCCACATATTCGCCGTGGGTGCCGGTATTGCGCAGCGGCACGGTGCGGCCGTTGCACGCCAGCACGTAGCGGCCCTCGCTGAGCCCGCTCACTTTCACCTGCATGCGTTCGATGGACGAATCCACGAAACGCGCGGTGCCGGAGCGCGTCACTTCCTCGCCCATCACGTTCCAGGGTTCAATTGCAGTCTGCAGCGTGATTTCGATGTCGCGGATTTTGACGCGACCATAATGCGGGAAGCGGAATTCCAGGAACGGTGCCAGCCATTCCACCTGGAACGGATAGCCCTGCTGCTGCATGAATTCGCATACGTTGTTGAGATCTTCCATCACGTAATGGGGCAGCATGAAGCGGTCGTGCAACGCGGTACCCCAGCGCACCAGTCGCTGCCGGTACGGCTGTTTCCAGAACATGGCCACCAGCGTGCGCAGCAACAGCATCTGCACCAGACTCATGTGCGCGTGCGGCGGCATTTCGAAGGCGCGGAATTCCAGGATGCCCAGGCGTCCGGTGGCGGAATCCGGCGAATATAATTTGTCGATGCAGAATTCGGAACGGTGCGTGTTGCCGGAAATATCCACCAGCAGATTGCGCAGCAGGCGATCCACCAGCCAGGGTTGCGCGATTTCGCCCTCCGGCATCTGGCCGAAGGCGATTTCCAGTTCATACAGACTTTCGTTGCGGCCTTCGTCAACGCGGGGTGCCTGCGACGTGGGGCCGATAAACAAACCGGAAAACAGATAGGACAAACCGGGATGATGCTGCCAGAAGGTGATCAGGCTGCGCAGCACTTCCGGCCGCCGCAACATCGGCGAATCCGCTGGGGTAGCGCCGCCCATGGTGACGTGGTTGCCACCGCCGGTACCGGCGTGACGACCATCCACCATGAATTTTTCCGTACCCAGACGGGATTTGCGCGCGATCTCGTACAGGTCCAGCGTGTTCTGCTGCAGCTGTTTCCAGCTGTGGGCCGGATGAATGTTCACTTCGATCACGCCCGGGTCCGGCGTTACCATGAATTTTTCCAGGCGCAGATCCTTGGGCGGATCGTAGCCTTCCAGCACCACCGGCATGCTGAGTTTGGCGGCGGCGGATTCAATGGCGTTGATCAGCAGAATGAACTGGTCGGCGTTGGACAGCGGTGGCAGGAATACATAAAGCACACCGTGGCGCGGTTCGACGCAGAGCGCAGTCTGGATGAATTTTTCCTTTTCATTTTTCTCTGATGTTTCACTGGCTTCGATGGGCGCCAGGCTGGGCGGAAAATACGGCAGCGCCGAGGCTTCCTCGAACAGGCTGATGGGCTGGTGCTGTTCACGCTTGTCGGCCGGCAGCCAGTGAATCACTTCCAGCGGCAACCGCATGCCCAGCGGCGAATCGCCGGGCACCAGATGCAGATGGCTGCGGCGGAACGACCAGCCGCAACTGTGCCAGGCGCGGTCGTACCAGTCCCAACTCAGCGGCAGGGTGTATCCCACGGGTTGATCCAGTCCGCGCTGCAATTGCGCCAGCAGCCGCTTGCGTTCCAGATCCAGCTTCAGGTCTTTTTTCGTCGGATCGAACTCCGCCGGCAGGTTGCCTTCCTGCCACAGGTAATACACCGCGTCTTCGTAAGCGGGAATCGCAAAACGGTCCGGCAGTTTCAGTTCATGACACAGCTGCTGCATGAATTGCCGCGCGTTGTGCACGGAAAAATTGTAATTGTGATTGGGATCGGCCATCAGCGCCGGATTGTGCCACAGCGGATTGCCATCCTTGCGCCAATAGCAGGCATATTGCCAGCGTGGCAGCGGCTCGCCCGGATACCATTTACCCTGGCCATAATGCTTCACGCCGCCCGGTGCGAAATGTTTTTGCATGCCGATAAAAAGGCTGTGCGCCAGTTTGCGTTTGTTGGGGCTGTCGGCGGTGACGTTCCACTCTGCGCCTTCCATGTCGTCCACCGACACGAAGGTGGGCTCGCCGCCCATAGTCAGGCGCACGTCACCGTTCACCAGATCGTCTTCCACCTGATTGCCCAGCGCCTGGATGTTCTGCCACTGCTCCTCGGTGTAAGGCTTGGTGACGCGCGGATCTTCCAGAATGCGGTCGACGCGGTTTTCAAATTCAAATTCCACTTCGCATTTCGAAGAGGCACCGGTCACCGGTGCTGCACTGACCGGATCGGGTGTGCACGCGAGCGGAATGTGGCCTTCGCTGGCAAGCAATCCCGACGTGGGATCAAGCCCGATCCAGCCGGCACCGGGTACATACACTTCGCACCAGGCATGCAGATCGGTGAAATCCGCGTGCGGGCCACTGGGGCCGTCGAGGGATTCCACATCCGGTTTCAGCTGCACCAGATAACCGGACACAAAGCGCGCCGCCAGACCCAGATGCCGCAGCACCTGCACCAGCAGGAATGCCGAATCGCGGCAGGAACCCACCTGGCTGGTCAGGGTTTCCTCGCAGGTCTGCACGCCCGGTTCCATGCGGATGCTGTACTTGATGTGTTTGTACAGCGCCTGATTCACCTCCACCAGAAAATCCACGATGATGCGCGGCGTGCGGTCGATGGTGCCGATCCAGTCCAGCAGCAACGGCCCCTGTTCTTTTATTTCCAGATAGGGCACCAGTTCCTTCGCCAGCTGTTCTTCGTACTTGAACGGAAATTTGGCGGCGTATTCCTCGACAAAAAAGTCGAATGGGTTGATCACTTTCAGATCGGCGATCACTTCCACGTCGATCTGCAGTTCGCGGGTTTTCTCGGGAAAAATCACGCGGGCCAGAAAATTGCCAAACGGGTCCTGCTGCCAGTTGATGAAATGGTTGTCGGGCTTGATGTTGAGCGAGTAGCCCTCGATGGGCGTGCGGCTGTGCACGGCGGGCCGCAGGCGGAATATGTGCGGGAACAACTGCACGTCGCGGTCGTAGACGTAGCGGGTGTGGTGGCGGATGGCAACTTTGATGGACATAGGCAACCTTGTGTGATCAGGGTTTCGCACAGCATGAACAGCGCGACCTGTAGCCTAACGTGTTTGACAGGCCGGGTCGCGTGCAATGTCGGGACTCGAGTGCAGCGCAAGTTCTGTGCCACGGCGAAGAGGGCGGGAAATGCGGGGGGCTGGATGAAGATGCGCCAGAAACGGGCAATGCGGAATCAGCGACGCACCGATGCAGGGCTGTGGTCTGCTTTCCGGCCGGAACAGTGGCATTTTAATGCCGCCACAGCACGCCCACCCCGAATTCGCGACCGCGGTTGGGCATGCCCTCTTCCAGCCGGTTGCCCTGCCCCGCCGTTTCGATATCGGCATCCAGCAGATTCTTGCTTTGTAGCCACCACTGCACGCCGTCCCCCAGATCGAACAGCAGTTTACCCGTCAGTTGCCAGTAGGCATCCAGCTCCAGCACTTCACCGGCCACCGGTGTCAGCATGGCGCGCTCGCTGTGATGGACGGCGGCCAGGTTCAGGTTCCAGTTGGCGTGGCTGTAATTCACCAGTAATGAACCCAGGGTGTCGGCCTCGCGAAAGGCGGAATCCGGCAGATCGGTAAAGCGGGTCAGGGTGGCACGCAGTTGCAGCGGCATGACCGGCTGCCAGCGCGCCACCAGTTCAAAGCCCTCGCTGGATTCCTCTTCCCCGTTGGCGTAAGTGCGGGTATTGCCGGTCTGCACGAGCGTGATCGGATCGATGTAGTGATTATGAAACCAGCCGACCGAAGCGACCCGGTCACCGGCATCATAAACCCAGATCGCATCCCAGGTTTTCACGATTTCATGTTCCAGCTCGGGATTGCCGAGCACCCGCGTATTGTTTTTCAGGTTCATTTCAAACAGCGACGGTGCACGAAACGCTTCCGCATACAGCAGTTTCAGGCTGTGCTGCGCCGACAGCGCGTGCACCAGCGCAATTCTGGGCGATGTGCGGCCCGTAACGTCGCTGTAATCATCATGCCGCAGCGACAGCGTCAGCCGCGTAGGCTCCGCCAGCTGCTGCTGGTATTGCAGATAGGCGCCCAGCACGCGGCGACTTTCCTCGTTCGTGAAGGGTAATTCGTAGTCGTTGCCATCGAAATGCTGGATGGGAAATTGCCGGGAGAACAATTGCAGCATGTTGTAGTTGGCAAACTGACGGGAAATATCGTCTGCTTCCTCGCGCCAGTCGGCGCCAAACTGCAGACCGTACCGCGGGCTGGGCGACCAGTCGTTTTTCCAGTACGCCTCCCAGACGGTTGACTGAGTCATGCTTCTGACAATCAGCGGTTCGGTGCTGGACGGCGTGCTGATGGCAGACAGGGCACCTTCTGCCGTACTCTGGACCCAGGCTTCCGATTCCCGCCGCTGCCAACCGGCCAGCAGGCGCGAGCTGCCGTCATCCAGCCAATGCAGTTGCTGCTCCAGGTGCAACGAAAGATAGTCCGCGGTGAGATCGTTGTAATCATCGGCAACGGTTTCGGCATAGAAAAAATCTTCGGTGTGACGCTGCTGATATTCCGCGCTGATGCGGGTATTGGCACTGGCCAGGGCCGCACTGAAATCGAGGTTGCGGATCGGATCACTGGTATCGACACGACCGGCGGAAAAGGAATCCGCCACATTGTAGTTATCGCCGTTGTCTTTTTCGGCCCGCATGAAACCGTCCAACTGCCAGCCGTCCCAGCGCTGGTGACCCAGACCGTGCAGATGCGCGCGATCAAAACTGCCGGCCAGCGCCGCGACTTCGTTCTGACCCTGGCGGGTGATGATATTGATCACACCGGTGAACGCGTTCTCGCCATACAGTGCCGAGCCAGGGCCACGCACCACTTCGATCCGTTCGATGCGCTCCAGCGGAAAATAATCCAGCTGGTTGCTGGCACCACCACTGCGCGGTTCGTTGCGCGGCACACCGTCCACCAGCACGAGGATTTCCCTGGAACTGGTGGAATTGGTGCGCGCGCGGGAAATGACGCTGAACGGACCGTCAGGGCTGCGCACCACTTGCAAACCCGGCACCAGATTCAGCAGCTCGTGCAGATAATCAAAACCGGTGCGCTGGATTTCCTCGCGGCTGAAAACCGAAATCGCGGCGGGCGTGCGGTTGATGGATTCCGGCGTCAGCGTGGGGCTGCTCACCTTCACATCCATCAGCTGTTCCAGTGACAGGCCGAGCAGTGCATCGATCTCCTCCGCCGTGGCGCTGGAGCCGATGCAGGCCAGCAGCAGACAGGGGCACAGATTGCACAGCGTCCGTCTCACCCGATTTTTTGTTATGTGCAGCCTCCATTGGAGGTTACGCCCCATCAATGCACCAACCCGCCGCCCTGCCTCAAAAACTCGCCCAGTGGCCCCGCCGCCAGAGGCTTCGAGCAGAAAAAACCCTGCACCAGATCACAACCTTCATCACCCAGCCGCTGCAACTGCTCGCGGGTTTCCACCCCTTCCGCCAGCACCAGCAGGCCCAGATCATGGCCCAGGCGGATGACATTGCGCACGATGGCGATGTCACCGGCGCTGGTGTCCATGCCCTGCACGAAGGACTGGTCGATCTTGATGCGCGACACCGGGAAACGCTTCAAATAGCTCAGCGACGAATAGCCGGTGCCAAAATCATCCAGCGAAATGTGAAAGCCCTTGTCGCGCAGTTGTTTCATCGCGGCGATGGCATCATCCACATTGCGCATTACAGCGGATTCGGTAATTTCCAGATCGATGTTTTCCGCATTCAGCTGCAACCGTTCCAGCAGCTGCAGCAAAAAATCCGCCAGGTTGGGTTGATACAACTGCACTGCCGACAGGTTCACTGCCGTGGTCATGGGGCCATGCAGGGCCTGCCAGGTGGCCGCCTGCCGGAATGCATTTTCTACTACCCAGCGCCCCAGATCCGGCATCAGGCCGTTGTTCTCGGCAATCGGCACGAAGACCGCAGGCGACAGCGATCCGTTTTCGAAACCGGGCCAGCGCAACAACGCTTCCACGCCCGCCACGCGGTGGTCGCGCAGCGCGATCTGCGGCTGGTAATGCAACATCAGGCCGTCACTACTGATAGCGTCCCGTAATTTTTCCGCCACCTGGTGCTGCCAGCGAAATTGCGTGTGCAGGTTGCGCGAATAGAAATGGAAGTTGTTGCGGCCGTTCTGCTTGGCGGTGTACAGCGCCAGATCGACATTTTTCATCAGCTCGTCCAGCCGGATATCGTCGTCGGGGAAAATGGTGACGCCGATACTGGCGCGGGTGCGGATACTGGTTCCGAACAGCAGGAAGGGTGCCTCGCCCAGCGCACTCAACAGACGCTGCGCCACGATCGCGGCTTCTTCCGGATCGTGAATGTAGTCCAGCAGCACCATGAATTCATCGCCGCCGATGCGCGCCAGGGTGTCAGTGGACTTCAGGCAGCGGCTCAGCCGCTTGCCCACTTCCCGCAACAGCTGATCACCCACCGGATGGCCGTGGCTGTCGTTGACCATCTTGTAGTGATCCAGATCCAGCATCAGCAGCGCGCCGGTGGTGTCATTGCGCTGGCTGGCGGCCAGGGCGTGATGCAGACGGTCGTGCAGCAATGCGCGGTTGGCCAGGCCGGTGAGTTCGTCGTGAGTGGCAAGATGTTCGAGCTGACGTTGCGCGGCCAGCTGCTCGGTCATGTCCAGGCCGATGCTCCAGTTGGCCCAGCCGCTGATGGGAAATTCCTGCGCGATGTTGTACCAGGCGATCTGGCGTTCGTCCTTGCGACCTTTCAGCGTATAAATGCGGTGCTTGTAGTGGCCGCCACCGTGCTCGCACTCCATGCGCAATTGTTCCTGCACCTGGGAATCGGGAAACAGTTGCTGCAGCGCCTGGGAATTGCCCACCACATCGTCACGGCTGAAGCCGGTGACTTCCTGCGCAGTGCGGTTCCACGCCAGGATGCGACCATCGCGATCATAGGCATTGAGAATCACCGGCATGTTTTCCACCAGATCGCGCATGCGCTGGCGGCTGGCTTTCAGTTCATTGCGCAGGGCCGACTGCACCACCACATAAAAAAACATACCCCACAGCGCCGGTTGCAGAATCTGCAGGTAATCGCCCCAGTTCTCCGCCACCTGGCCGGCAAAGTGCTGCCCGCTCCACGACCAGACACTGATGCCGTTGATGAGCACTGTGAGCGCGCAGACGAGCAGTACGATCCATTTTTCCTCGGTGGCCAAGCGCCGGCGCCAGTGGGTGATCAGAAACAGCGTCGCCAGCGCTGCCGCAATCGCGCCGGTCAGGTCCAGTGAACTAATCATGGGCATGATGCTCGGGAGCTCCGTTGCGCAAACCCTTCCAGCACCAGATCAGCAACAGCACGCCGTTGGCGGCATAGCCGACATGTTCCAGCACGTTAAAAAATGTGTAGAAGAAAACGTGTTCAGCAACAGTCGCTACCCAGGCGATCCAGGCGGACAGGTAGGCGGCAAACAGATATTGATAGGCAGGCAGACGCTGGATATCCCTGCGGTACAGCAGCACGAAACCCAATACCAGGGTACCAACCAGCAGAACCAGAATTTCATTTTCACTCATTGTCGCATTTCCCTCGCATACCGGCCGGTTTCCCGCCTCGTCCGCAGGGCAACCTGCCAGGCAAAAAACGGGGCACTCGGTTTAAAATTAGGCACGAGCGCACCAAAAAGCAACAGATTGCGACGGTGCGCCGGGCTGGCAGGGGGAAATCTTCTAATCTGGTGCAGGCTAATAGCCAATGATGCCGGTCAGGCCCCACGAGTGGTGGGGCCAACACCTAATGCAGCTTGGCCAGACTCAGAACTTGCGATCGACGGACAGCGCCACCAGAACGCCATTCACCTCATTTTCAAAATCGGTGGCGAAATAGGGGTTGTACACCACATTGCCTTCCTCGCAGCTGTTGGCATTCTGCGATTCGCAAGCCGGTGTGCTGGTTTCCGAGTGAATGAAGGCGATGGCAGCGTCGACGCGTGTGGCCTTGTCGAACTGCCAGCCCAGCCCCGCCGCATACAGATCCATTTTGCCCAGCGGGAAAATAAGATCGGTGCGGTCATCCGGAATTGCCGAGGTGCGCGGCTCGTAGCCCACCCGCGCCACCCAGTTGGCGTTGATCTGGTATTCCAGCCCCAGCGCCCAGGACCAGGTGTCCTCGTATTCGCGGGTGATCACCATCGTGTCCGGCGAGGTGAAGTTGTATCCCGCCGCGGTGCTGATGGCGGTACCGAAGCTGAGAAAATCCACGTTCTGGTCGAAGTAGAAGGTCAGGTCATTCCAGCGGCTGTAGTTGCTCCACTTCGCGTCGACGTTCAATTTCAGATCCGGCAGCACGCGGATCGACGCACCGAACGCCAGATTTTGCGGCGTGATGTATTCCAGCTCCACGCTGCCCTCTTCGACCGCCTGTGCGTTCAGCGGCGCGCCACCCAGGCCGATGATCAGGCCGGACACCAGCGGGTCCTGGCTCAGGCCGGTTGTGGTTTTCAGAAACAGCTCGGAGTTTTCCATCTTGAAATCGCCGCTCAGGTCCGATTTCGATTCGCTGTGATAGACGAAGCCCAGCGCCAGCCAGGGCAGCGGTTCCCACAGCAGGCCGAAATTGAAACCGACTGACAGCATGTCCTCCAGTTCCAGCGACAGCAGGCCGGCGCTGTCGTAAGGGCCGAACTCGATGGGCGGCAGCGGGCTGCCGGCGATGTTGTTGAGATCGCGCAGATAACCCAACGTCAGCGTGGGCGCGCGAAATTTGGTGCGCACATACAGACCCTGGTAGGACAGGTTGAGGCCCAGCCCGACAAACAGATTGTCGGCAAGCGGCAGGCCGATGGTGGGCGAAAAATAGGTGAGCCGGGTCAGCGCCACTTCCTGACCCTGGTACGCGCCGGGGCCGTCCATTTCGCGGGTCAGACCGATGCCTTCCGGCACATACACGGCGCTGCCCAGCACCCAGCGGTTTTCCGCGTCTTCGAACGCTATGCCGCCCATGGGAAACGCGAGGATCGGCACTTCCTGCACGCCGACGAACGGAATCATCACCACGGGATCGCCGGACTGGGTGGAAGCACCCGCCACCGGATCGATGCCCCAGCACTGGCTGATGGCATCGGCATCACCGGCGGGATAATCCGTCTGGCACTGTTCATTGACGTTGTAGTAGGCCTGCTTTTCCACCTCGTTGGGCCGGATCGGCTCACCGAAATGCGATTCCAGATCCACCTGCGCGATCAGCACTTTCAGGTTCGTCTGGCGGCCCTGGATTTTGGCCAGACCGGCTGGATTGAAATGGATGGAATCGATGCCCGGCGGATCGGCGGTGACCGCGTTGGCCAGGGCCAGCCCTTTGGGATTGCCGATGGAGAGGTTGGTGAGCAGTTGACCGTGGGCAGGAGCAGCCAACAGCAACGGCAGCAGGACGGGCAGGACCCGGCCGGTCTGAACAAAATTCTTCATGGGGAACACCCGGTCTTTATTGTTGTAGTTTTTGTAGTTTTTTTGCCGTCGCGCCTTATTGGTTAATTAGCACGATCGTCCCGACTAATCAGCCTACACCGATTTTCACCCGGCTGTCAGTAGGTAAAGAAGCGGAGGCCTGCGTCGCGGCGGCAAATCCTGGTCGCTGCCAATTTGGAGTCACTGCTATCCAGTCACTGCGGGCCTTCTACCAGAAAGCGACGCACCTGCTCCAGAATCCAGGCCGGATCATCCAGCGACAGATCGTGGCCGCCGCTGTCATGCTCGCTCAGTGACGCCTGCCAGGCCCGCGCAATCGCACGGGAGCATTCCACGCTCACCATGCGGTCGTGGGTGGAGGCCAGCAGCAGTATCGGCACTGCCGGCCGCCCTTCCGGCAGACGGAATCCAGTCGCCGCCCACAGTTGTCGCAGCGCATTGGCAGCGGACACCGGTCGCTCGCGACGGATACTCTCCCACAGCGCCAAGCCCTCATCGAACACATCGGCGTGGTTGCTCACCAGACGCAGGATCACACCCTCCCGCTGCCGGGGCCTGGTCACGGCTGCGTGCAGCATGCTCAGTGCCGCGCCCGGTCGCAGCCGGTGGTACAGTGGCGACAGTCCGCCGAAGCTGGTGTTGATCAGCACCGCACGCTGAAAGTCCTGTGGATGCGCGTGCAGCCAGCGCGCCGCGATCATGCCGCCCAGCGAAATGGCAATCAGCGTGTTGTCTTCACCGGCGCGGGTGCGCTGCAAAAAATCTGCCCGCATGCGATTGACCATGTCATCCACGCTCAACGGCGATGCCTGGCGGAAATAATCGCCGGCCCCGGGAATATCCAGCGTGGAAACCTTTGCGCCCGGAAACGCCTGGCGCAGCAGATCCGGCAGCACGCCCCAGTGACGCGCCTCGCGGATCAGGCCCCGGATCAGATAGAAATGTCGCGCTTCAGGTGGCTGCATGACGATGCCTTGCGTAGCGGGTTCACATAGTTGGTATTATCACGGCGTTCATTATGCAGAATGTCGGCGTGGCGAAACCATAGCAGCCGGTCCATCCGTCGTATTGATTCAAACCGGCGCCGATTGACCAAACACGCAAAAAAAGGAGAAGGCATGGAACACCTGCCCGGCGGCACTGTGCGTATTGGTTATGTACGTGCGTTGCTGGATTATCTACAGCACCATGACATTGACGTGTCACCGGTTTTTTCAGCGGATCTGCTGGCGGAACTGGACGCGCCTTCCCTCAATGAACGCCTGCCCGTGCAGCGCTGGGGCGAACTACTGGAGCGCGCCATCGCACACACGGGTGATACCGCGCTGCCTTTGCACATCGCCGGAGAACTCACTCCCCGCCACTGGGGCGTGTTCGCCTACGCCGCCATGAGCTGCAAAACCCTGGCGGAAGTGGTCGTTATTCTGGAACGCTACGAGCGCCTGATCGACGAAGTGAACGATACCCGCATGGTGTTGCTGGGTGACAAGGCAGGGTTACAGTGGCTGCCCCGGGTGAAGGCGCCGGTGCCGGCACTCATGCAGTTGTCGCTCTCCAGCTGGTGCGTATTCGCCCGCCGCTACACCGGGCACGCCGAACTGGTGGCGGATGTGCACTTCACGTTTCCCGCACCCGCTGACATCACGCCCTACCAGCGCATTTTTGGCGGCACCATCGCCTTCAACCAGCCTGTCACCCAGCTGGTTTTTCCGTTGCAGTACCTGCAACTGCCGATCACCCATCACGACGCCGACACCCATCGCATCCTGCTGTCGCAGGCGCAAAGCCAGTTCGAGGCGCTGAATGCTGAAAATACGGTGCAGCAACAATTGCGGGATGCCATCACCCGACGCCTGACCAGCAGCGGCGGCGTCACGCTGGAACAACTGGCCGAGGATATGGGGCTGGCGTCCCGCACTCTGCAATATCAACTGGAAGCCAGCGGCACCAGCTATCGTCAACTGCTGGATGAAGTGCGCACACAACTGGCCCGCTTCTACCTGGGCGATCCGGACATGGCGCTGGTGGACGTGGCATTTCTGCTGGGCTACTCCGAGCAAAGCCCGTTCAACAAGGCGTTCAAACGCTGGACCGGGGAAACGCCGGGGGAATATCGCAAGCGCATGGGCAAACCAACCCCCTGATTGCGCGAAAGGACAAGCGTCTGCGTGGGTTTGGACAATACGGCTGGCTGGCGGCGGAATAACGTTGCAATCCTGGGTCATGCATTCCCTGGACACCTATTCCAATAACAAAAACGAGGACGCCACCATGCAACGTCTGCCGGGCATCGCTGCCCTGATCCTGTCTGCAATGCTGAGCGGTAACGTCAGCGCCGCCTGCAACAATCCCACCACCTACGCGAAAACCAAATACCCCATCGTGCTGGTGCCCGGCGGCTTCGGCTTCGTCAACCTGGGTGGCGTGCTGCCGTATTTCTACCAGATTCCCGAAGATCTGCGCTGCAACGGAGCCACCGTGCTGACGCCGGAATTTTCCGCACTGGCCACGTCGGAACAGCGCGGCGAACAGTTGCGGGCCTATCTGGAAACCTATTTCGCGCTGAATCCGCAGGTGGAGAAAGTCAATCTGCAAAGCCACAGCCAGGGCGCCGGCACGATCCGCTACGTGGCCGCCACCATGCCGGGGCGCGTCGCATCGGTGACCGCCGTGGCGGGCAATGTCAACGGCAACTACGTTGCACAACTCTATACCGACAGCGCCAACAAACTGGGGCTGGCGGGGGATTTCGTGGATTGGGCGGTGCAGGAAATCGGCGGCGCCCTCGGCATTCTGATCGGCTATCTGTCAGCAGGCGAACAGCTGCCGCAGGACACGCTGGGCACCATCCGTGAAATCAGCATGGACGGCATGGCCGCATTCAACACCCGCTTTCCCGCCGGTGTGCCGGCCACCCGTTGCGGCCAGGGCGCTGCGCTGGTCGACGGCGTGCATTATTTTTCCTGGATCGGCAACGCCACCATGACCAATCTGCTCGACCCCACCAATTATTTTCCGGTGCTGGACTGGCTCAACCGCTCCATCAGCAAACAGGTTACCGGCGTCACCGAAGTCACCGACTCGGTGGTGGGCCAGTGTGAATCCCATCTGGGCAAGGTGATCCGCGACGACTACCGCATGAATCACTTCGACGAGGTGAATCAGGCGTTCGGTCTGGTGGATGTGTTTGCCGTCAATCCCAAAACCGTGTGGAAACAGCACGCCAACCGGCTGAAGAACATGGGCCTGTAAATCCATGGTGCAGAACATTTCACAGAACTACAGAGGGACCGGGCACAAAAAGATCGGACGCACACGCATTCTGATCCCGCTTGTGCCTGTTGTAGTGGTGGCCTGGTTGATCTGGTCGGTCTTTTCCTGGCCGGACTTTTTCTGGCCGGAATGGTCCGCGCCGGATCAACCAGCAGCCGCCCGGCGGCAGGGCAGTCATTTCCCTGCGCCGGCTTACGGCGCGCCCGTACTGCCCGGCAGCACCGACACTGTGCCAACGTTTACCACCGGCCTGGAAAACCTGCCCGCCTTTCTGCAGGACACATCGGTGGAAGACCATCTGCGGGTGGACGCTGCCGGCGATCTGGTGGTCGATGCAGCGGTGCGCAACCTGTTCGATTATTTTCTGTCGCTCAACGGACTGGAATCGCAGGCGGTGATTGAGCAGCGGATTCAGGCTTATCTTCAGCATCGCCTGCCGCCACCTGCCGCTGCCCAGGCGGAAGCGCTGCTTCAGCAATACCTGGCCTACAAGCTCGCGCTGCACGACATGCAGGAAGCGGAAGTGATTGCGGGCGAACCGGTGGACATCGCGTCGGTGCGCACGCAGATGGCGCTGGATAAAGCCGCCCGTGAACAGCATTTTTCCGCGCCGGAAGCCGAGGCTTTTTTTCAGGCTGAAGACGCGTTCAATGCCGATGCACTGGCGCGGCTGGAAATTGTCACCGACCCTGCTCTGGATGCCACCACCCGGGCCGACCGGCTGGCACAACTGGACGCGGCTCTGCCCGCAGAGCAGCAACAGGCCAGGGCCGAAGCGGCACAACTGCAGCAGTTGCTGGCGCTTGCTGCGCAGGCACAAAACGGCGTTGAAAACGCGGAAAACCTGCAGCAGATGCGCACGGCACTGGCAGGCCCCGAGGCAGCCGAGCGGCTACAGATTCTGGATCAGGAACGGCAGGCATGGGAACGGCGGGTGCGGCAGTGGCAGCAGGAACGTTCGCGCATCCTTGAACATTCGGGCCTGGCGCCGGAGGATGCGCAGGCGGCGCTGGAACAGCTGCGCAATGAACGGTTTGATCCGGTGGAGCGGTTGCGATTGTCAGGAATCGAGGCCGACCGCTGATCCAGCACGCCGCCACAGCGCATAACTGCAGGATGTGCCAGCAATACGCGCTACTTCGTTTCCCGTTTCGCGATGGCGATCCACTCCTTGTGAAAATCGCGATAATTGCGGCCGGAATTTTTCGCCAGCGTCAGCACGCGGGTAAAACGTTCCCGTGCTTCCTGTTCACGTCCCAGCTGCTGCAACAACAGACCCAATCGCACCACCGGCTCCGGGCCGGGGTAATAGTCCGCCAACACTTCGTATTCGTGCAGTGCGGCGGCGGTGTCGCCCAGGCTTTCCAGCGCCCGCGCATACAGCAGGTGCGCATCGGCGTGCCGGTAGTCGGGATTTTTCTGCTTGAGTTCGTCGAGGGTATTTTTCACCTGCTGGAATTCGCCCAGGCCGAATTCACTTTGCGCCAGACCCAGCATCAGGTTGGGATCGTCGTGATACAACCCGTTCAGACTTTTGCGGAACAGGTCGCGGGCATCGGCGAAGCGGCCGCTGTCCAGGCACTGCTGGGCCAGCCGGCGTGCGTTTTCCACCGTGTCGGCGATCTCCAGATTGAGCGCAGCCTTTTTCAGATCCCGATGCGGGTTGATGGCGTTGTCCAGGTTCTGGCTGAGCTTGCGTCCGGTGCGGGTGGCAAAAAATTCCGGCAGCAGTTCAATGATCAGGTAGGCCACGCTGCCGATCAGGGGCGCGAAGATCACCAGATAGATCCAGTAGGTGTTGCGGCCGGTTTTCATGATGTGAATGACCAGCAGAATCTGCACCAGGATCGACAGGCCGAACAGAAGGGGCATGGGAGTGTCCTCAATCGTATGCTGCGCGTTTTGAATGTCTGCCCTTCAGTTTAACAGGCGCCTGTGACGGCTGGCCGTGGACCCGCAGGCTCTGTGATAGAATTCGCGCTTTCCAGCCAGCCGGAACCCGCCCGCCATGTCCAAAGCCAAAGCCGAACGCAAGATCTACGGCATCAACGCCTGCCAGAGTTTTTACCAGCGCTTTCCCGAACGCATCATCCGCGCCTGGATCACCGAGGAGGCGGCCAAGATCAGCTTTGGTCCGCTGATGAAATTCCTGGCGCAGGAAAAACGCGCCTACCATCTGGCAGATGAGGCGGAACTGGAGCGGGTCACCGATTCGTCCCACCACGAGGGCGTGTGCCTGCTGGTGCAGGAACTGCCGGTGTTCACACCGGAAGGCTGGCTGGCGGGGCTGAAACCGGGCAAGCCGCTGTGCGTGCTGGCGCTGGACGGCGTCAGCAATCCCCACAATCTGGGGGCGATCATGCGGGTGGCGGCGCATTTCGGCGTCAGCGCAATCCTGACGACGAATCCGCAGGCCCTGCGTTCCGGTTCCGCCATACGCACCGCCGAGGGTGGCGCCACCCATGTGATGGTGATGGGCACCGACAATCTGGTGAAAACCCTGAATCTGCTGAAGAAAAACGAGTTCACCGTGCTGGCCACCTCCAGCCATGAAAGCCGTTCCCTGTACGACGCCCCCCTGCCGACCCGGCTGGTGCTGGTGATGGGGGAGGAACAGACCGGTGTCAGCAAGGCGGTGTTGCAGGTGGTGGACGGCCGCATTGTGATTGCCGGTACCAGCTGGGTGGAAAGCCTGAACGTGAGCGTCGCCACCGGTGTGCTGCTGAGCGAATTCTGGCGTCAGCACCGCATACCGCGTCGCGAGCCCGCACCGGACGCAGCCCCGGCCACGACGACGGCTGAAGCACCACGCCGTGCAGCAGGCACAAGGCCCGGTGGCGGCGCCAGGCAGGAGCGCCGACCCGGCGAACGCACACGCAAATCAGGGCCACGGCCCGCAGGCGGCAAATCCTCTGGAAAGTCCTCTGGCAAGCCCACCGGCAAATCCCCCGGTGGCAAGCCGGTGGGGAAAAGCGGCTTCAAAGCAAAGTCGGCGGCAGGGAAAAAGCCGGGTGGCAAACCGAAGCGGGGTTGAAGGGCGGCTGGTGGCGGCAGTCCTCCAGAAGCAATCCCTCAGAAATTGTAAGCCAACCCCACCCCGAATTCATACAGGCTTTGATCGTAACGCTGGTCGGGATCGCCCGCCTGGGCATCGCGGGGTTCCACCCGAATCCAGCGATTACTGATCAGCACCCGCACGGTAACCACATGCAGATCCCGCGGCGTCCAGTCGGCACCCACCCCCAGGGAGAAGGACGTGCTGGTGTCGTCGAAGGCCGGCTGCGACTGCTCCACATCCACCAGACCAATCCCGCCCCGGGCGAACAGCTCCAGTTCCGCATCCACCGGCGCGATCATCAGCCCGGCCACCTGGGCACCGGTGTAGTCCACGGTGCCGCCCAAATAAGTAAATTCACCCAGGCGGGCATAATCGACTTCCAGGGCAAAGGTCCGGCTGAAGCGGATGCCGCCGAATATCGCATAGTCGGAATCGGTGTCGTCGAGGGCGAGGCTGTCATACAGCCCGTCGCTGTCGAGAGCGACTTTCTGGAAGGTGGCGCCCAGGTAGAGGTTGCCAGTGCGATCCTGCTGGGCCAGTGCGGCCGGGGTGCCGGCCAGCAGCAAGGCGCCGGCCGCCATCGGAATCAGAACGTTCATGCGATCACCAGCTGATTGATTTCATTGCAGTATAGCGAACTACTGGCATTCCGCCGGGCGCTCGGCAGCGGGCAGCGTGCCGCCGCCGCACTGCCACTCGATGCCCACATCGACCGGGGCCGGGATCAGTTCCAGAGTGGAGCCGGCAATGGCGCCTGCAGCAGCGGTGAAGATGATCAGCAGGCGACCCTCGGCACCCAGGGTCAGCGTGGCCACTTCACCCAGCGCAGGGGGCGTGGCCAGCTTCAGCTCGGACAGGTTGGCGGGCGGACGACCCTGCCGCTGCCAGAACGCGTCCACCTGCTGCTGGTAGGGCTGGGCCAGATTGAGGGTTTCACCCACCGCCGCCAGATGAGTGCCGGGTACCTTGGTCAGGGGCCACAGCCAGGGCACAGCCGCCAGCAGGGCGAAGGCCAGCACCGCCAGACCCAGCAGAGGCCAGCGCAACGGCAGGCCAGGGCGTGCCGAATGCGGGGGGGCCGGCGCAGTGAATGCCTTGGGCAGGTCAACCAGCGCGGGAGCTTCATCCTCGTCACGATAGGGCGGAGTCAGTTCCGGCGTGATGAGAGTGGCGTCATCTTCGGGCGGCGCAGTCTGGACCTCGACCTGCGGAATGGAAGCGGCCACCGGCTCAGGTTCGCTGGCTACTGGCGTCGCCGGGGCTGCCGGCACTTCCGCGCTGAACGCCATGCAGGCCCGCACCACTGCCTGGGCGCCGGTTTCCTCCAGCACTTCGTGATACAACCCGGCCGTCGTCTGATCGACCCCGGCCTTCATGCGCACGGCACCGTCCAGCAGCTCAGTGGCCTGGGGCAGGCTGCTGCCGGTGAGCTGGGCCAGATTCACGATCACTTCCCTGCGGTTGTGACCGTCCAGCAGGTGACCAGTCAGAAAGACATCAAATAAATTCTGCGTCATCGGTATTCGTGCGTCAGTGCCGGGGTGGAGGAAAGTTCCGCATTATAATCCGGCGGACACGGATTGCAGTGAGGGTAACGCCAGTGGCAAGGGTTTCGCGGGCAAATTCATGGGGGCGCCGGGCCGCAGCGGGCACATTGGCCCTGTACCTGTGGCTGGCAGGTTGCGGTGGCGGCTCCTCCGGATCGGACGACGAGGACCAACCGGCCAGCACACCACCGGGCGTACTGTCGATCTCCGCCTATTACTACACCGAACCGGCCGCCGCTTCTTTCATTTCAGCTGCACTGTTTGGCTTCACTGTTTAACTGCACGGTGCGATCAGGATTCACTGACCTGCAGCTTGTTCAACACACCGGCAACATCGTCCGCATTACGGGCGATCTGTTCTGCCAGATCCTTTGCCACATCGGACTTGACGCTGCCCGAAAGTGTCACCACGCCATTTTTGGTGGTCACACTGATGAGCAGGCCGGCGACCTGATCATTGGCCAGCAGGTCCTTCTTGACCATGGCGGTAATGGTGGAATCCCTCACCCAGCTGCGCAGCGACTGCTCGGATGCCGCATTGCGCCGCTCCACACGCTCGTTGACCACCAGATGGTTTTCGACATCGACGATGCCTTCAACACCTTTGGCAATTTCGCCGGCCAGTTCCTTTTCAACCTCGCTCGCCACTTCGCCGGTCAGCACTGCGCGGTTGCCCGTCACCTCCGTATCGATGTCGAATGCGTTCAAGTGCTCGCTGAACAGATAGGCTGTTTCCAGCTTGCCCTGTTTCACGCCGTCACTGAACGTCTGCTTCATTTGTTGCGTGGTGGAATCCACTTTGCGCGACGGATTTTCCGCATGCACCAGCGAGGCTGGCAACGCGCCCATCGCACCGATCATCATCAACACCGGAACCAGTTTTTTCTGTTTGCCCGTCAACATGAGCGACCTCCTTTGCAGGGTCGTAATATGGTGAGTTTCACAAGAATCAACGGGGAATTGACAAGGATTCTGGCCAATGACGGCAATTCCGGCACCGCAGGAACACTTGTTAATTTCCTGTCTTGATTTTCGAGGCCGTCAGCCGGATTTGGTTCCCTGCCATTTTCCGGCGGATTTTACTGGCGGGAAATCAGACACTTCAGGTGTTGTTGAGGGTCAGGTGGCGGCGAGATTTACCGCAACAGCGCGCGCAGGCGCGGCCGCAGCTGTCCGTGCCTGCTTGTCGGCATACATGCGGGCATCGGCATGGCGCAACAGATCATCCAGACCTGTAACGCCGGGCATGGGGCCTGTCACCAGACCCAGGCTGCAGGACAGCTGGTAGGGTTTGTCGCTGCTTTGGTTGAAGGCATCCAGTCTGGCCTGCAGACGACGGCGCAGACCTGCGCTGTCTTCGGTATGGCCCAGCGCCAGCACGCAGAATTCATCGCCGCCGATACGGGCGAGGATGTCGGATTCGCGAAACGTCTGTCGCAACACTCCGGCGATGGCGCTGATCATGCCGTCGCCAACGCCATGGCCCTGGCTGTCGTTGATCAGCTTCAGTCCGTCCAGATCCAGATACACCAGGCTGAAGCGTTCACCACCGCGCAATGCCCGCCGGATGCTCTTGTCCGCCAGCAGGCGAAAACCGCGCCGGTTGTATAAACCCGTGAGTTCGTCGGTGATCGACAGCATGTGAATCTGCTGCAGCGCCTGTTGCAGTTCACCGGTGCGTTCCTGCACCCGCTGCTCCAGTTCGGCATACATCTGAATGTTTTCCAGCGTTACGGAAACGGCATCCGCCAGCGCTTGCAACAGCTGAACTTCCTCGCGCCGGGGTTGATGCGGCCGCGCCCAGTAATTGCCGATGGCACCGATGGGCGCGTGGGCGCGCACCGGCACCATCACCATGCTTTTGATGAAGGTTTGCTGATAAACGCCGCAAGGAATGCGCTCGTCTTTCGATACGTCCGGAATCACCGCCTGCGCCCGGTTCTGCATGCACCAGCCACTGACACACTTGTCCAGCGGAAAACGCTGGCCTTTCCACAGCGGTGCGATGGCGTCTTCATCAAGGTAGTGACAGTAATCGCCGTCCCGCAGCACGAAGGTGGCGCCATCGCAACCGGTGAGGCGGCGGGCGGCACTGCGCACGATAGTTTGCACCGTGGAAAGATTGCGGGCCAGCGACAGTTGCTGGATGACATGCAGCAGGAATTCCATGCTGCTGGAAAAATGAAATCCCTGCAGATCCGTGTGGACAGGACTTTCATTGGCCATGATTGCGAGCTCTTGGCGTTGATGTAATGTGGCGCTCAATATCCCTTTAACGCGAGCGGTTATGACAACCAGCACTGACTATGACACTGATCATGATAGCTGTGGAAACCGCGGTGCGATTGGATTCATTTTTTCTTAGCAACTGATTTTTTTAGCGCTAACGGGAATGAGCGGTGTATTTTTCGTGTACGGGCGGGCAGCAGTGAAAGCCTAGCGCAGATCCTTGCGCAGCTGAGCCAGATCCGTCTGCATCCACTGCATCAGTTTGTCCGCCGGCATGGGTTTCGCGAGGAAATAGCCCTGGATCAGTTCCACGTTGAGCTGGCGCAACAGATCGAAATCCTCGCGGTGTTCAACGCCCTCCGCCACGGTTACCAGTTGCAGCTGGTGCGCCATTTCCACCGTGTTCTGCAGGATGGTGCGCTGCTGTGGCCGGGTGGCCACATTGTGCACCAGGGCGCGATCGATCTTGAGTTCGGTGGCCGGCACCCGCGACAGTTGCTGGGCGTTGGCGAAACCGCTGCCGTAATCGTCGATGGCAATGCCGAATCCCTTCAGACGCAAACGCGCCAGAGTCTGGATCGAGGATGCCAGTTCCCCCAGCAGGGCGTTTTCAGTGACTTCCAGGGTGATTTCGCCAGACGCAATGCCGTACTGCGCCGTGAGTTTCGCGATCCAGTCCACCAATGCGGGATCGGCCAGCGACAGTGGCGACAGATTGAAGGCCACGTTGAAACTGACGCCACGCCGCTGCCACTGCTGTTTCTGCTGCAGCGCGATTTCCAGCAGATGGCGGGTGAGTACATCGATCAGGCCATGCCGCTCCGCCACCGCGATGAACTGGGCGGGGGAAATCGTGCCTTTTACCGGATCGTGCCAGCGCGCCAGCGCCTCGACGCCCTTCAGCAGCAGACCCTTGGCCGTGAGTTTGGGCTGGTAGTACAGGGTCAGATAGCCGGAGCGCAGGGCGACGCCGATATCGTCGGCGGTGACTTCCTCCAGGCGTTGCGACGGGTCTTTCTGCGCCGTCAGTGAGCCCAGTTGTTTCAGGCCGCAGCGCAGCAGATCCTGGTTCAGCGGTTTGTTGAACGTGCCCAGCACCGGCAGGCCGTCCGCTTCCGCCATGGTGCCCACGCTGGAAATCAGCACCGGATCTTTCGAACTCAGGATGATCACTGCGCGGGCCAGGCTTTCCTTCGCGATGTGGCGGATCAGTTCCACACCGTCCATTACCGGCATTTCCAGATCCACGATCACCACGTCGGCATGCTGCTGCCGCAACTGATCCAGCGCCAGGGAGCCATTGCTGGCATCGCGCAGCCGGGACACGCCGATGGTGCGACACAGGTCCAGCGCGAACTTGCGCTGCACATCGCTGTCGTCCACCACCAGCAGGTTCAGTTCGCCCATAGCCACGTTTTCCTCAGTTCCCGATCAGATCCGGTATCTGGTCCAGCGCGGCAATTTCCTGCGCCGCGCCCAGTTTGATGGCTTCCTTCGGCATGCCGAACACCACGCAGGACGCCTCGTCCTGGGCAATGGTGCGCGCGCCGGCATTGCGCATTTCCAGCAGGCCGCGCGCACCGTCGTCGCCCATGCCGGTCATGATCACGCCGATGGCGTTGCGGCCCACCTGTTTGGCTACCGAACGGAACAGCACGTCCACCGACGGACAATGCCGGTTCACCACCGGGCCGCGAAATACCTTGGCAATAAACTGGGCGCCGCTGCGCTGCACTTCCAGGTGATGGCCGCCCGGTGCAATCAGCGCACGGCCCGCCAGCACGCGGTCGCCACTCTCGGCTTCCTTCACTTCGATCTGGCACACGGTGTTGAGGCGATCAGCAAACGCAGCGGTGAATTTTTCCGGCATGTGCTGCACCACCACAATGCCCGGGCAGGTGCGCGGCAAGCGGGTGAGCACCGCCTCCAGCGCCTGGGTACCGCCAGTGGAAGTGCCGATGGCCACCAGGCGATCGGTGGTGCGCGCCAGGTTGACCAGATCGGCGTTGCTTTTGTGCACGGATTTGACAGCAGCCTGGGTGGTGCCACTGCGGCGGGGCAAGTGGGCGGCGGCCGCGGCGCGGATGATCTGCCAGAATTCCTGCTTGGCATCTTCCAGAAAACCTTTTACGCCCAGCTGCGGTTTGGTCACCACATCCACCGCGCCGGCAGCCAGCGCCTGCACCGTGAGTTCGGCGCCCTTTTCCGCCAGCGACGAGCAGATCACCACCGGCGTGGGCCGCTCACTCATGATCTGGCGCAGAAAGGTGAGGCCGTCCATGCGCGGCATTTCCATGTCCAGCACAATCACGTCCGGCCATTTTTTTTCCATGTGATGACGGGCGAAAATCGGATCGGACGCCACCGCATATACCTGCATGTCCGGCGCTTCGTTCACGATCGCCTGCATCACCTGGCGCACCACGGCGGAATCATCGACCACGAGCACTTGTATCGTCATAGCGGTGTCTCCGGAGCGGATTCGATCGGGTAACGCTTGAGCGTGATGTTCCCGTTCGTCAGATCCAGCAGTATATTGCGGCTGAAGCAGCCGCACAGGTTCTGCCGGCTGGGTTTGAGCTGGTGCCGGTGCAGCCACTTCACGGCGAAGTCCACATTGATTTCGCCGACGCGGGACTGGGCCTTGCCGCTGAACATGTCACTGCCGCCGAAGCAGCCGATCTCGTATTCCCGCAATGGCGCGTAGCGCTCCGCCTGGTGTCGCAGAAAGGCGAGCGCGAAAATGCCATAGCGGGGGTCCGGCCGGTCCTGCGGCGCGTGGCCCGGCGGGCGCGGCAGCAGGTAATGACAGAGGCCACCCCAGCGCAGTGACGGGTGCCATACGGTGATGGCAACGCAGGAACCCAGCAGAGTGGAAACCCGGGACGGTGCCCGACCGAAAAACCATTCGCCCGGGTGTACCAGAAGGGGCGCTTCAATGTTGTCCACGCCGGCCTCCCTGTAACTGGTAGATGGCGGGCGCCAGTGCGCGGAATTCGCTGTCGATTCCCTGCAGGCTTTCCGAATGGCCGACGAACAGCCAGCCATCCGGTTGCAGCACCCGCGCCACCCGGTTCAGCACATCGCGCTTGGTGGTGTCGTCGAAATAGATCATCACGTTGCGCAGGAACACCAGATCGAAACGGCCCAATTCCGGCAGCGCCTGGTTCAGATTCACCTGCTGGAAGCGCACGCGCTCGCGCAGTTCCGGCACGATGCGCAGACAACCCTCGTAGGGGCCAGTGCCCTTGCGACAGAAACGCTGGCGATAGACTTCTGGAATCTGCTCGGTGCGCTGATCGCGGTAAATGCCGCGCCGCGCCTTGTCCAGCACGCTCTGGTTGACGTCGCTGGCCACCAGTTCCCAGGGCCCGGCGCGGCGGTCCATCAACAGCATCGCGAGGCTGTAGGGTTCCTCGCCGGTGGAAGACGCCGCGCTCCACACCCGCAACGTACGGCGGGCATCGAAGCCGGGCAGGATGTTGTCGCGCAGAAATTCGAAATGGCGGGGCTCGCGAAAAAAATAGGTTTCGTTGGTGGTAAGCAGTTCCAGTACCTGATTCAGTTCCGGCTGTTCGTCCGGCTGGTTGATCAGCCGGTAGTAATCACTGAAACAGTTGAGCTGGCGCGCCTGCAGCCGTTTCCACAAGCGGTGGCTCACGAGGGCTTTTTTCTGGTCCGGCAAAAAAATGCCGAGCCGGTCCAGCAGCATGCGCTGGAACAGGCGGAATTCCTTGTCGTTGGGAACTGCTATGCCATTGTCACCGGCCATGCCGCCGTTTCCTGTTTCAGTTGAAACGAACGAAATGGCGGTCGTCATCGTCGGCGCCTGCTGCCGGTGCCGAAGCCTGCGCCAATGACTGTGTCGATGATCGCGCTGATGCACGCGCAGGATTGACAGGCGGTGCCGGATCGGTCCGGCGCGACGGTGGCGCTGCTTCCAGGCGGAAATAGGCGACGGAATCCTGCAGTGTCATCGCCTGCGCACTCATTTCCTCGGCGGTGGAACTCAATTGCTCCGACGCCGCAGCGTTCTGCTGCAGGGTCTGGCTGACCTGGCCGATGGCAGCGTTGATCTGGTTGACACCGCCGGTCTGCTCGGTGGACGCGGCGGCAATTTCCTGCACCAGCTCGGCGGTGCGGCTGATGGACGGCACCATTTCCGTCAGCAGCTTGCCCGCCACGTCGGCGCGCTTGACGCTTTCCCCCGCCAGCTGGCCGATCTGCTGCGCGGCTACCTGACTGCGTTCCGCCAGCTTGCGCACTTCCGACGCCACCACCGCAAAACCGCGCCCATGCTCACCGGCACGGCCGGCTTCGATGGCGGCGTTCAGCGCCAGCAGATTGGTCTGATAGGCGATGTCGTCCACCACACCGATACGTTCGGCGATCTGCTGCATGGCTTCCACCATCGACAGTACCGCTGCATTGCAATTGGCAGCATCGGCGGTGGCCTTGCGGGCAATGCCGTCGGTGGTGCGGGCGTTGTCGTTGTTCTGGGCGATGGACGCGGAGATTTGCTCCATCGACGCCGATGTTTCCTCAACACTGGCGGCCTGCACCGAGGCGCCTTTCGCCAACGACTGCGCGGTGGCACTCACTTCTTCCGACGCCGACGACAGCGCATCCGATGAACGCCGCACTTCGCCGATGCTCTCTGCCAGTTGCTGTTTCATGTTGGCGATGCACGCCAGCAGCGAATCCTGGTCGCCCGGGCGCAACGCGATCGCCACATCAAGACGCCCGCTTGCCACCTGGTTGACGACGGCGGCAGCATAGTCCGGCTCACCCCCCAGCTGACGCAGCAGGCGCCGGGCGATCCAGGCGCTGAGAAGCACCGCCAGCACCACCGAGATCGCCATCATTCCCATATTCAGATTGCGGATGGCGACATAGTTTTGCTGCGCGGCTTCGTATTCGATCTTCGCCTGGCCCAGTTGCAACTCCACCAGTTCATTGATCTTGTTGCTGATGGGATCGATGGCCTGGTACATGGCACCGTCGAACTGGTTGAGGCGGCCGGCCTGGCTGCCCTTCATGTCCTTGAGCTGCGCCAGCACCCGGGTGATGGCTTCGTCGGCGGGACGGAACAGCTGCTCCGCCTCATTGGCCAGCTGCAGTTCTTCAGCCGTGAGATGGGTGGCGAGAAAGGCGCGCCAGTTGCCGGCGATGGTGTGGTTGGCGGCGCTCATACCCGCCGCCGCCTCTTCCGCGCTGAGCAGGCCGGCGTTGGCCTTGTTAATGGCGTCGACCACCGCCACCGCGTAGGCATCGGCGATGGCTTTCAGCTGCTGCAGCGGCACCACTCTGTCGTTGTACACGGTTTCCAGCCCGGCGTTGCTGGAGGCGATACCACGCAAACCGGCAATGCCGATGATTACCATAAATACGCACAGCACAGCGCTGAGCAGCGCCAGCCGGGCCTTGACAGTCAGTTGCTTCATGAAGCTTTCCCTTTCAGTCGAATCGGATGAAATGCTTGTCTTCTTTGTCAGCGTCACCGTTGTTGCTGGTGATCGGCACCACTTTACTTTTCGGCGCACTGCGCGCCGCTGCCATCGCCGCTGTTTGCGCGGCGGTCCGGCCACTGAGTTTGAAATAGCCCACGCATTCCTGCAGCCGCAGCGCCTGCGCACTCATTTCCTCGGCGGTGGAGCTCAATTGTTCCGACGCGGCTGCGTTCTGCTGCAATGTCTGGCTCACCTGACCGATGGCGGAATTGATCTGGTGCACGCCGGTGGCCTGCTCGGCCGACGCGGCTGCTATTTCCTGCACCAGCTCCGCAGTCTTGCTGATGGAAGGCACCATCTCGTTCAGCAGGCGGCCTGCCAGATCCGCGCGCTTGACGCTCTCGGTGGCCAGCTGGCCGATCTGCTGCGACGCCACCTGGCTGCGTTCCGCCAGCTTGCGCACTTCCGACGCCACCACAGCGAAACCACGGCCGTGCTCGCCAGCGCGACCGGCTTCGATCGCGGCGTTCAGCGCCAGCAGATTGGTCTGGTAGGCGATATCGTCGATCACACCGATGCGCTCGGCGATCTGCTGCATGGCTTCCACGGTGGCAGACACGGCATCGCCGCCGTTGCTGGCGTCATTGGCCGCCTTCTGGGCGATACCGTCGGTAACGCGGGCGTTTTCATTGTTGAGGGCAATGGAAGAGGACATCTGCTCCATCGAAGCAGAGGTTTCCTCCACGCTGGCAGCCTGAGTCGAGGCACCCTTGGCCAGCGACTGCGCCGTGGCGTTCACCTCCTCCGATGCCGATGACAGCGCTTCCGCCGAACTGCGCACCTCTGTGATCACGTCGGACAGCTGCCGCGCCATGCCCGCGATGGCAGCCAGCAGGGAAAGGTTGTCACCGGCACGCAAATTCACCTGCGTATCCAGATAACCGTCCGCCACTTTCTGCACCACGGCAGAGGCATAGGCCGGTTCGCCACCCAGGGTGCGAAACAGATCCATAAACACCAGCACCATCAACGCCAGGATCAGCGCCGACGCCACCAGCATGATCTGGACGAATCGGTTGCGGGCGCTGCTGAACTGGTCGCCGATATCAGCGGTGGTCTGGGCCAGCAATTGCTCAAATGCTGTTTCAGTACTGGACGCCAACGCCATCAGGCCATCGCTGGCGGCACGGTCCAGGCCCCGCACCAGCGTGTCCACCTGCTTGCCGGTTTCCGCTTCATTCTGATTGAATTGTTTCAATGCCTGGCGATAGGCTTCACCCAGCTTGGCGTGCTCAGCCTTCACTTTCTGCAATTCATCCACCGGCAGTTGCGCGGCGCCGGATTGCTGGATTGCATTGGCCAGCTGGCTCTGCACCCGCTGCTCTTCTTCACCGAACTGCTTTATGTATTTTGTGTACTGTTCCGGGTTGTTGCCGCGAATCAGGATGTTCTTCCACTCCTGCACCTGCACCTTGAAGCTGACATGGGCCTGCTCCACTGCGGTGAGAATGGCCACCCGGGCGCGGATCATGTCCAGGCTGCGGGTGACGCCGTCATTGAAGGTGCCCAGTTGCCCGAGCGCACTCAGACCCAGGATCAGCAACGCCGCCACGATAAGCGCGCTCAGCAGGATTATTTTCAGTTTCAGACTCAGTTGGCTCAGTTTGTTCAGCATGACAGCGTCCTCCCGTCACGGGGTGTCCGTTCACTGCAACTCCACTTCCACCAGATGCGCCAGTTCCCGCACCGACAAAGCATTGTTCGGATCGAGCAGCACGATGAAATCCTGGCCACGCTTGGCGATGCCCTGGATAAAATCGGCGCGGATGCGGGCACCGAACGCAGGTACGTCCTCAATGTCGCCGGCGGCGATTTCAATCACTTCGCTCACGGCGTCCGCCAGCAGACCCAGTATGTGCTGCTGGTCCTCCATTTCCAGTTCCACCACGATGATGCAGGTACGGCGCTGCACCTGGATCGGATCGCGCCCGATCCGCACCGACAGGTCAATCACGGGCACCACTTCGCCACGCAGGTTGATCACACCGCGCAGGAATTTCGGCATCAGCGGCACTTCGGTCACACCGCTGTATTCGAGAATTTCCCGCGTCTGTGTCAGCGCCATGCCAAAAAATTCCTGGCCGATGCGGAAGGTGAGAAACTGCTGAATGGCTTCGGGTTCCGCCTGCGCAACTGCGCCTGCGCGTTCGCGGGTCATCATGAGGCACGCTCCTGCGTGACAGCGGATTTGCCGATGCGACGGGATTCCCGCGCGATGGCCAGTTCAATCAGCTGGGGAATATCGAGGATGAAGGCAATGTCACCGGTACCCAGCAGGCTGGAACCGCCGATGCCTTTCAACGCCTGGAATATGGGGCTCAACGGTTTCACCACGGTCTGGATCTCGCCGTGCAATTCATCCACCACAATGCCGGAACGCTCCTGGCCGAACTGCACCACCACCAGTTTGGCGCGTTCGTCGCCATGACGTTCGCTGTCGCGCAGCGCGAACAGATCGCTCAGGCGGATGTAGGGCACCTGCTCGCCGCGCAGATTGATGCAGGCGCGGCCTTTCACCTGATGCAGTGACGCCAGATCCATGCATTCGAGCACGGTGTTCTGCGGAATGATGAAATGCGTGTTGCGCGAGGACACATGAAAGCCGTCGATGATCGCCAGTGTCAGCGGCAGGCGGATGCGGAAGCGGGTGCCTTCGCCCAACACGCTGTCGATGTCGATGCCGCCCTGCAGCGCCTCGATGTTGCGCTTCACCACGTCCATGCCAACACCACGGCCCGACAGGTTGGTGACACGCTCGGCGGTGGACAGGCCCGGGTGGAAAATCAGCTGGAACAGATCGTGATCGCTGAGATGGGTGCTGGCATCGATCAGGCCGTTGGCTACCGCCTTGGCGCGGATTTTTTCCAGGTTGAGGCCGCCGCCATCATCGCTGATCTCGATCACGATGTTGCCGGAATCGTGGCAGGCAGTGAGCCGCAACGTGCCGGTATCCGACTTGCCGCGCTGGCGCCGCACGTCCACTGGTTCGATACCATGATCGATGGCGTTGCGCACGATATGGGTAAGCGGATCGGTGAGCTTTTCCACCATCGAGCGATCCAGTTCGGTTTCCGCGCCGCCGATCACCAGATCGATGCTCTTGCCCAGTTCCTGCGCCACGTCGCGCACCACGCGCTTGAAACGCTGGAAGGTGTCGCCGATCTGCACCATGCGCAGGGCCAGCGCCGCATCACGGATCTGTTCGGTGAATCCTTTCAGTTGCGCCACCGATTCCAGCAGGGCGCCGTGGCCGGTCTGGGCCGACAACAAATCCACCCGCTGCCGGGTGATCACCAGTTCGCCGATCAGGTTGATCAGGCTGTCGAGCTTTTCTGCATCGACACGGATGGTGCGGTTCTCCGGCGCGGCCTTGCGCTCGGCCACTTTTTTCTGCTGGTCCAGCGCGGTTTCGATCACCTGTTCCGGCACGCAGTGCTGCGCCGCCAGAATCTCGCCCAGCCGCTGCGGCGCGTCCTGCGTGCTTTGCCGTTGCAGCGCGCGCTCCAGGCAGGCGGGGCTGAGCGCACCACTCTGCACCAGGATGTCACCGAGCCGGCGCGGCGTTTCCGGCAGCGAATGAATCAGCTGGACGTATTCCTCGATCTTGCTGTCCGGCGGCAGGATGCGGATGTCCGATCCTTCGCGCACAAATTCGAACACATCGTCGATGGCGGCGCGGTTCTGCTCGGTGAGCAGATCGATTTCAAAACCCAGATACAGCGTTTCCGGATCATAGTCGGCCGCTTCCGGCAGATGATCGTCCAGCGTCACCAGCTGGGTGATTTCGCCCAGGGTATGCAGGAAGCGGATAAACGACAGCGGGTCCATGCCGTTGCGCAACGTGTCCGGCCCGAAGCGCAGCGACAGGTGCCAGGTGCCGGGCGTCCGCTGCGTCGATTCTTCGGCGACAGGTTCGGCGCTGGCGGCGGCCGGCTCCGCGCTGTCGCCGGTGCCCAGCCGTTGCATCAGCTGCTGCAACAGGCGGTCGCCGCGGTTCATGCGATCGGCGTCCGGTTCTTCCTGGTTCATCACGTCGCGCACCAGGCCCGCCATGTGATCGCGGCAATTCAGTAGCAGGCTGAGCAGGTCGCGGTCGATGGCCATGACGCCCGAACGCACCTGGTCCAGCAGGTTTTCCACGATGTGGGTGAAGCCGACAATGGAGTGCAGGCCGAACAGGCCGGCAGAGCCCTTGATGGTGTGCGCCGCGCGAAAAATTTCATTCAGGGTTTCCGCGTCGTAGGCGCCTTCGTCCACCCGCAGCAGGGCGGATTCCATCGAGGTGAGCAGTTCTTCGGCCTCGGCAAAAAAGGTTTGCAGCGCGCCGTCCAGATTCATGCGCTCTCTCCTTTTGCAGACAACAGTCCTTGCGCGGTGAAAGGTGCGCCCAGGTGCAGGGTGTTGAACACCTGCTGCGCCGGTTCGCTCACGGCGGGCAGGCGCAACTGGCCACCGGCGGCGACCACGCCTTTTTGCAGCATCAGCAGCAATTGCACGCCGGCACTGTCCAGTTCGGTGACGCCCTTGAGATCGAGATTGACGGTGGCGGGCCAGCCCTTGCTGTCATCCAGCAGACGGGCCCTGGCCGCGCTGACATCGTAGATGGTGAGTTCGCCGCTGATGCTGATGCGTGTGCTGTTCTTGCTGTCCTTGCGGCTGATGTCCATGGGGTGCCTCTGCTACGGCAATATCAGGGTGGAAACAGCCTTGAGCATCTGGTCGGGTTGAAACGGCTTCACGATCCAGGCCTTGGCGCCGGCGGCCTGGCCTTCTTTTTTCTTGGCGTCGGCGCCTTCGGTGGTGAGCATGATGATGGGCGTGAATTTATACGCCGGCAGTTTCTTCACTTCCTTCACCAGCGTGATGCCGTCCATCACCGGCATGTTCACGTCGGAAATGATCAGATGGACTTTCTTGCCGTCCAGTTTGCTCAGTGCGTCCTGACCGTTCTGCGCCTCGATCACGTCATAGCCGGCGCCGCGCAGGGCGATGGCCACGACCTGACGCAGGCTGGCGGAGTCATCGACAATCATGATGTTCTTGCCCATAGCCTTACCTTCGTTCGCAAAATAGCTTCAGAAAAAAGTGACGGAGGAATCCGCCGGATTCTGTTTCTGGCGACCGCCGCGATGCACCGCGACCTGTTCCAGGGTGGTGTAGGTACGCTCGATGTCCGCCAGCCAGCGCGGCACGTCCAGCTCAGCCACGGCCTTGCCTTCTTTCAGCTGCTGGTTGTGTTCACCCAGGGTGTCGGTGAGCTTCTGCATGTCGGTGATGACATGGGCGAGAATCTGGCTCACCCGGTCCTGGAACTGCAGCGCCACCAGCACATCGGCCACGTTGTTGCGGACCTGGCCGCTTTCCTGTTCCAGCACCTGGGCCGATTCCACAATCTGGTTACCGGATTCGCGGAATTCACTCAGCACCGACTGAATGGTGGTTTCCGCCTGCTGCAGGATGCGGGCTTCCTGCTGGGCGAATTGCGTAGTGCGTTCCAGCGTGGCCTGCAGGGTGTCGTTCACCTGCACGATGCGCTGGGTGATGCGGGAACCGGTGGCGCCGGAGCGGGTGGACAGGGTGCGCACTTCGTCGGCCACCACGGCAAAACCGCGGCCCTGCTCACCGGCGCGGGCAGCTTCGATCGCCGCATTCAGCGCCAGCAGGTTGGTCTGCGAGGCGATGCCCGCCACTTCCGCGCCCATGGCGCGCAGTTCGTCGGTGATCTGCGACAGCTTGCTGATTTCACCCAGCAGTTCGTCGCGGCTCTGGATGGCGCTGCGCAGGGACAACACGATCTGGTTGAGTTCCTGGTCGGCATGGCTGATGACGGCGCTGAGGCCCTCGCGGCCGCTCATGCCGCTGGCGGTCTGTTGCGAGGTGGCGATAGCCACCTGCAGGCGGTCATGGATCTCACCGAAGCGGTTGGCAAGGTCGCCGATGCCTTGTTCGATCTGGGTCTGGGCCAGACCGGTCTGCCGCCCCCACAGGGGCAGGACGGATTGCATCAGGTGCTGGTAGTTACCGGTGAGCCGGGCAGGGCTGGTCAGGTTCTTTTCCCGTTCCCTCAGGGTCTGGCATTCCTGTTCCCGCTCGTCCAGCAGGCGACTGTTGCGCTGCCAGCCGGCCAGGCCCATGGCGGCGGCCACCAGGGCAACCAGAATACCGGTCCAGTGCCAGGGATTGAGGGCGTTGCTGTTGAAAGCCAGGATCAAAAGGACAAGGGACGGAACCAGCAGTCCGGCCAGCACGGGCAATACCGACTTTTTCATAAGAAAACGCCATCAATCCCTGTAAGTTGGGCAGGTGGTCGCAGCCGCGCTAGGTGGCGCCGCGCCGTGTTTTAGGTATAGACGCGGGTCGGGGGAAGTCAAATGAGGGGCGGGCTGCTGTCAGGCCTCCGGCAGCAGTTGTCGGGCGGTGTGGAAATCGAGTTGCTGGACGGCCCGGTCGAGCCTTGCCAGGCAGGATTCATCCAGCTGCGAAGCCAGCGCATCGCGCAGGCGGGCGTACAGTTCGCAGGCGACGATGTTGTTTTCCGCCAGTCGCAACCGCAGCTCCTGCAGACGGGCCGGATCGGGGCCACCTGTGTCGGTGGGCCGGGGCGCGGCGGGATCGATCCCGGCCTGCAGGTCGGGATGGGCCTGCAGCCAGGCACGGGCGGCGGCGGCCATGGCGTCCAGCCGCAGGGTCGCTTCGCCCAGCAGGGACTCCCACTGGTCGCGCTGGTCTGCCTTGATGGCCTGTTCCAGTTGCTGGGCGATTTCACAGGCCTGGGCGGCCCCGAGGTTGCCGAGGGACCCCTTGAGGGTGTGGAAGTGGCGGGCGGCGTCTGCGGTCTGGCCGGCGGCCAGCAGACGACGGCCTTCCTCCACCGGCGCGCTGCCGGCGGCGATGACCGCGTCGATCATGGCCAGGATTTCCCGCAGCCGGCTGGGTTTGCCGCGCACGTATCCCAGCAGCCGGTCGGGAGCAAACAGGGCGGGATCTGCTGCGGCAGCCAAGGCCACAGGGGTGGGCGCGGGTGCCGCCGGCTTCTCAACGTCGGGGATGTGGGGCCGGCCTCTGCGGGTATGACGGGCAATGGTGTCGCGCATGTGCAGGTAGTCGATGGGCTTGCCGATGAAGTCGTTCATGCCACTGGCCAGGCACTGCTGCTGCTCCGGCAGCATGACGCCGGCGCTCATGGCAATCACCGGCAGGTCCAGCTTCAGTTCATCGCGGATCAGCCGGGTGGCGGTGAAGCCATCCATCACCGGCATCTGCACGTCCATCAATACCACGTGATAGTCGTCCCGGTGTTCCCGCAGCCAGTCCACCGCCTGATGGCCGTTTTCCATCACGTCCACCAGGGCGCCCATGTGTTCCAGCAGGCCGCAGGCCACAGTCTGGTTGAGCGGATTGTCTTCCACCAGCAGCACCCGCAAGCCGTGCAGGCCTGTGTCGGAGGACACGCCGGCACTGCCGTCCGGGCGGCGCGGCGCAGTGGACAGCAGGGTGTCGAACAGACACTGAGCGGTAATGGGCTTTACCAGCAGGCCCTGCCACTGGTCCGCCGGGTTTTGCAGACGCTCGCGGCCGTAGCTGCTCACCATCAGGATGCGGCGCGGCGCACCGGCGCTGGCGGGTAGGTGGGCCAGGGCATCGGCGCCCGGCAGCTTCCAGTCCACCAGCAGGGTGTCCGGGTGGGTGTCCGGCGCGCCCCGCAGAAGGGCCAGGGCGCCGTCTACCGAGTTCACGCAATCGGCCTGCCAGCCCCGGCTGCGGATCAGTTCGGTGAGGATGGTGCTGGCGGTGGGGTTGTCGTCCACCACCAGCACCCGGCGATCGGGCTGGGCCGGCACCGGCGGCAGCACCGGCCGGGCGGGGGTTTCCAGACGCAGCGTGAAGTGGAATTCGGTGCCGACGCCGGCGCTGCTGCTGAGGCTGATCTCGCCCTGCATCAGCTCGATCAGACGCTTGCAGATCACCAGCCCCAGCCCGGTGCCGCCAAAACGCCGGGTCATCGATGTGTCGGCCTGGGAAAACGCCGAGAACAGCCGCGCCTGCTGTTCCGGCGTCATGCCGATGCCGGTGTCGCGCACGCTGAATGCCAGCACGGCCTGGTCGCCCTGGCACGACTGCAACGCCACCCGCAGCACCACTTCGCCCCGTTCCGTGAACTTGATGGCGTTACCCACCAGATTCACCAGGATCTGCTGGATGCGCAGGGGGTCACCCCGGAAATGCGAGGGCGTGCCCGGGGCGACCCCAATGGCCAGCTCGATGTCCTTGTCGCCGGCGTTGAGTGCCATCAGGGTGGCCAGGTTGGCCAACACTTCGTCCAGGGCGAAATCCACCCGTGCCAGATCCATGCGGCCGGCTTCGATCTTGGAGAAATCGAGGATGTCGTTGAGGATGCCCAGCAGGGACTGGCCGGCGCTGCGGATCATGTCGACATAGCGGCGCTGCTGTTCGTTCAGCGTAAGCTTTTCCAGCAACTGCGCGGTACCCAGCACGGCATTGAGCGGCGTGCGGATCTCGTGGCTCATGTTGGCGACGAATTCGCTCTTGGCGCGGCTGGCGCTTTCGGCCTGTTCCTTCGCCAGCGCCAGGGCTTCCTGGGCCAGGCGCTGCTCGGTAACATCGCGCACGATGGCGATGGTGCACTGCATCCCGTTGAGCCGCAGCGGGCTCAGGGTAATTTCCGCCAGGAATTGGGTGCCGTCCCGTTTCATGCCCCCCAGTACCCGCTGCGCTGCCATCAGGCGAGGTGCCGGAGCCTGCATGTATTCTTCCCGCAGTTGCTGGTGGCGGTGACGCCGGTCGAACGGTATCAGATCTTCCACCGACACGCCCAGCAGGCTGCCCTGGGGGTAGTCGAACTGGTCGTGGGCGCGGGCGTTGGCCTTGATGATGTGGCCGGCGGCATCCACCACCAGCAGGGCGCCCGGTGCCAGCGCGAACAGGGATTCAAATTCCTGCCGCGATCTTTGCGCCACGCTGATCTGGTGCTCCAGCACCCGGTTGGTGGTGAGCAGGGTGTTCTGGGCCAGCTTTTGCGCGGTGATGTCCTGGGCCACCCCCAGGAAGCCGGTGATCTGGCCCTGGTCGTCGCTGATGGGGCTCACCACCAGCTTTACCGGCAGGGTGGTGCGGTCCTTGCGCACGTAGGTCCACTCCCGCGCATCCACCTTGCCGTGCCGGGCGTTCTCGACAAACACGTCGAAGCCACCAATGGGGCGGCCGTATTCGGCTCTGAGTTCCAGCCCGCGCGTCACCAGCTCCTCCGCCAGATGCAGTGGCGCCGGCGAACTGATGCCCACCAGTTCCGCGGCCTGGTAGCCCAGCATGCGCTCGGCGCCCACGCTGAACAGGGTGATGATGCCCTGGGTGTCGGTGGCGATGATGGCGAATTCGCTGGCGGCGCTGATGACACCCTGCAGCTGGGCGCGGGCGTCGCGCAGGGCCTGTTCCGCCTGCCGCTCCTGGGTCACGTCCCAGTTCAGGCCCACCAGGCGTTGCACCCGACCCTGGCTGTCACGCACCGACAGCGCGGCAGCATGCAGGTGGCGCACGCTGCCGTCCTGACGCAGGACGCGGAATTCCGAGTTGTATTCAGCCAGCCCCGCCAAGGCGGCCCGCAGTTCCCGTTCAGTGCGGGCCCGGTCGTCCGGATGTACCCGCACCAGCCAGATATCCAGTTCGCTCTTGATCAGGCTCCGGTCCAGTTCGTACAACTGCTGGGTCTGGCTGTCCAGGTGCAATTCATGGGTCTGCAGATTCCAGTCCCACACGCCCATGCCCACCGAGCGCGTAGCCAGATGCAGGCGCTCGGTCAGGCTGCTGACGGCGGCCTGTTGCTCGCGCAGGTTTTCCACCGCCATGCCCATCAGGGTAGGGAACAGGCAGGTGACGGCTGCTGCTGCCCAGAGCCCCTTGGCACCCGTCTGGCTGGCCACCACACTCAGATCGATCATGCCGGCCAGCTGCAGCAGGCCCAGCGTCAGCACCACCAGATTGGCGTGCAGACCGGCGCGCAGGGCGCCATCGCGGAAGGCCACCGCAGTAAAGGCCACGATGGCGTAGACGAAGGGAAAACGGATATGGCGCATCAGCAGGTAGGAAACCAGCGCCAGAATCATGAAGGTCAGCAGGAAATCGGCCACCTGACGCGGCTGACGCAGGTAGTGCAGGTGCTCGCGGTGCAGCAGCAGCCCCGGCAGCCCCAGCAACAGCACGCCGATCGTGTCCCCCAGCCACCAGTTGCCCATCACTTCCGGCAGCGGTGTGTCAAAACTGGCCCGCACTGCCAAGGCACCCAGCAGGGTGCTCACCGGCGCAGCCACCAGCACATACAGAACCAGCAATTGCAGCGCGTTCTGAATCCCGGGTGCACTGCCAACAGGCAACACAAAACGCCGTACCAGTGTCGCTGCCAGCAGGATCTCCACCCCGTTGGCCAGGCTGGTACCCAGATTGAAGGCCAACGGGTCACCGTAGACCAGGCCCGCCGCCACATTGCCCGCCAGGGCCGCCAGCAGCAAGGCCGGCCAATCACGCGAACTGGCACGCAGCAATATCACAAAGCCCACCACATTGGGCAACCACAGGTAGGCGATGTTGCCGGCCTCTCGCGTCAGCATGATGCAGGGCAGGGCCAGCAGAGCGGTAGCGGCAAACAGCGAGACGGCGCGCAGCATCAGTCAGCAACCATTGCCCGGTTGCGCCCCTCCTGCTTGGCCCGGTACAGGGCGCGGTCGGCCCGCTCGATCAGGTCCGACCAGGTCCGATCAGGGGTCGGCACCAGCACCGCCAGGCCAGCACTGATCGTCACCACCGGCGCCGCGGAGGAACCTTCGTGGGGAATGGCCAGATCCTGCACCTGGCGACAGATCCACTCGCCAAAACGGCCGATCTCCTCCCGTGGCGTATTGGGCATCACGATGGCAAATTCCTCGCCACCGTAGCGCACCACGAATTCTGCCGGCCGCCGGGTACTGGCCTTTAGCGCTTCCGCCACCCGGCGCAGACAGGCGTCGCCGGCGACATGGCCGTACTGATCGTTGAATGCCTTGAAATGATCGACGTCCAGCAGGGCGAATCCGAGCGGAACCTGCTGGCGCTGATGGCGACGCCATTCAAGTTCCAGGTGTTCGTGAAAATAGGCGCGGTTATAGAGGCCGGTGAGGCCGTCGAGCATGGCCTGCCGGTGCAGGGCATCGGCCTGGCTTTTGAGGGTGAGCTGGGTTTGCACCCGGGCGCGCACCACTGCAGGCGCCAGCGGCTTGGTAAGAAAATCGATAGCGCCGGATTCCAGCGCCTGCACTTCATGGGCGCTGGAATGATGCGAAGTGACGATCATTACAGCGATGTCGCGGGTATCCGGATCATCCTTCAACCGGCGACACACCTCGTAGCCCGACAGGTCGGGCATTTCCACATCCAGCAGAATCAGATCCGGACGCCTCTGCCGCGCCAGATTCAGGCCGGCCTCGCCGCTGGTGGCAAACAGTACGTCGCCCTTGTCGAGGATGAGTCCGCTCAGCAGGCGGATGCTCTCGGGGCTGTCGTCAACGATCAGGATGAGCGGGCGACCCGGTTCTGCTGCGACTGTTCCGGCTGGCGAGGCAGGGCTGGCACCCTGGGCCGGGTCGGCGGCGGTATCCATCTTCGGTGAAGCCATGCAAGTGCACCCGGATTCCATACTCTGGTGGGACAAGCATAGCAAAGCTGTCGCACCAAATACCGCCCGAGATCAATCGCAGGGCCCGTTCTGCACGCTGCCTTCCGCAATCACCGGTGCCCGCCCTTCGGCCAGCTGCTGCAGGAAACAGCCGTACTGGTGCTTGGGCGGATCAATATCGTACGTGACGTTGTGACCGTTGTTGTCCGCCCTGCCGGAATTGAAATGCCGCACCACCACCGCCGTGCGCAGGCCCTGGCCGGAAATATCCAGATTGTTCGTTACCGGATAATCGAGCTGGCGTGCGCCGAACTGCTGCATGTATTCCAGAATGCGCGTCTTGTTGTCCGCACCCAGTTCCGGCCCCGCCAGATCCACGCCCAGCGCGGTGGCATACACCTGCTGCACCCATTCGCTGCTGGAGCGGTCGAACTGGCCCGAGATCGCCAGCACATGGGGCGCAGTTTTGGTGGGCGCACGCAGAATGTCCGGCGCATACAGTGTCGGATCGGCCGCTGCCGCCAGCCACTGCAACAGCATCATGAACGGATGCCACTGATCGAAATGCTCCAGCGGCGGCAGCGCCAGCATGCCGGTCTCGATGACGTGGGACTTGATGAAACTGTCGGGGAAGAAGCGCAGCCAGTTGGCGGCAAAACCGCTGTAGATCACGCCGATATAAGGCTCCGGTTCCACTGCCGTCTGGATCGTGCCCACCCAGTTACCCAGCGACTGCGACATCAACACTTCCTTGTCGCGATCAAGGAAAAATTCTGCGCGGTTTGCACCGGGATCGGCTTCCGGGCACAGCGATGCATCGAGCCGCAACTGGCGGATGAAATAGCGGAACAGGATTTTCTCCCACACCATCTGCGCGTAGTTGTTGCGCATTGCCACTGGATTCATCAGATCGTATTCCCAGATGCCCTGGCCGCCGTTGAGCACGCCCAGATGGTCCATCGACATGTGCGCCGCCATGCTGGCGGTGACCCAGCCTTTCTGTGCCGCGATCATCGCAGGCCCGCCGCCTTCCACCCGCACGCCGACATCAATGTGCGCACCCCGGGTGAACACCTGATCCGCCGTGCCGCCAGCGCCGTGATTGAACCACATCACCGGGAAACCAGTGTCGGGCATGCTGGCATGCTTCGGAATCGTCACCACGAATTTCGCTTCGCGCGTGTATTGTTGAATGGGTGTGCCCTCGGCATTCCACGCAATATCGCCGCCGTAATTGACCAGCGGATACGGAATCGTGCCGCGCTGGAAACCGGGCACGGCAAAGGTGCCGCGAATCACGCAGTACTCGGGAAAATCCTCGGCGCGCACGACATTTTGCGGCACGGGCACCGGCAGTGTCGTCATGTGTTGCGCGCCCCGGCGCAGCCACGTGGTTGGATCGCCCGTGGTCCACACGGTGGCGCCCATGATGCGGGCAGTGTCGACATTCTCAATCGCCAGAAAATTCCGCAGCGGCGCGAACACTGTCAGCGCGCGATCACTGACATCCGCCGCGTTTGAATCCGGATCGAGCAGGGTCTGCAATTGCGGATGCTGCCGGAACTGGTCTTCCGCCGCGACAGGCACAGCATCGGTGACGATCAGCGCATAGGTGGTGTGCGTGCGCAAATTCACCCCGGGCGATGGCAACACCTGCAGCAGGCGACTGGGGCGGTAACTGTCCGCCTGCCAGGTCATCGAAAGCTGCAACGGAAAGCGGCGGCCGTATTCGGGCGAATCCGGATCGATGTCGATCAGCTGGATCGGCGCATCGGCACTGGCGAAATCCGTTTCGTTCGATGACAGCAAATCCAGTTGCAGCGCGCCACTGAACGGCAAATACACCGGCATCACCGGCGAATAGCCAATGGCTTCCTGCTGAATGCTGTCGGCGTATAAACGCGTGAAATATTCCTGGCCGCGCGGAATGTCGGTCAGGTTGATGCTGCCATCATCCTGCCGGCGCAGGTCGGTGGGAAAACCGTTGTGGAAAAAATGTTTCGAGCGCGCCGCCGGCACTGCATTCACATCCATCCGCATTTCGATGGTCTGTTTGCAGCCGGCGATCAATAGCAGAAACACACAGGCAAGATAGCGCGACAGGCGCGCAGGAGTAACGGTCAACATCGGCAATCCTTGCGATGAAAAACGGTGACAACAAACGACTCAGCAATAATGCAGGCATGACGGTGCAACTGCGCACGCCTGCCGGGATGAGCGGCGCCACTGTCTGGAAACAAGGCGCCGCCCGGGTAACGCTTACAAACAGGGACCGTTCTGCACACTGCCTTCGACGATCACCGGCGCCCGGCCTTCCGCCAGATTCTGCATGAAGCAGCCGTACTGGTGTTTGGGTGCCGGAATGTCGAAGGTGACGTGGTGGCCGTTGTGATCGGGGCGCACGGTATTTTCATAACGCACAATCGCGCCGGTGCGCTGACCCTGACCGGGCACGCTGATATTGTTCACTACCGGATACGGCAGCTGTTGCGTGCCGGTTTTCTGCAGGTAGGCCAGCAGATTGTCGTTGGGCGTGGTGCCCAGTTCCTCGCCCGCCAGATCCAGGCCCAGAGCCGTCAGGAAGGTGCGCTGCACCACCTCGGAACTGCCGCTGTCGTCGATGCCGGAAATCGCCAGCACATGGGGCGCAGTCTTGGTGGGATTGCGCAGCACCTCATCCATGTACAGAGTGGGATCGACATCGCTCATCATCCACTCCAGCAGCGCCAGGAACGGATGATATATATCCAGATGCTCACCCGGCAGCAGACTGACCACGCCCAGTTCAAACGCGGAACGCCGGCCTGGATCATCGATGAACATCATCAACCAGGTGCCGGCGATGCCGGTGAAGATCACACCTTCAAACGGATCGGGATCGTTGGCCACCTGCAGGCTGGACGTCCAGTTGCCCAGCGACTGGCCCATCGACACTTGCATGTCCGGATCGATGCGGAATTCGTTGTTGCCATCACCGGCAATAGCATCCGGGCACAGGCTGGCGTCGATCTTCAGGTCACCCAGTACACGGCGGAAATAAATGCGTTCCCACACCATCTGGTAGTAGGTGTACTTGAAGGCCACCGGATTAAACATGTTGTAGCCAAACAGACCGTAACCACCACCTTCGGCACCCAGGTGATCCATCGACATGTGGCCGGCGAAACCGGAGCTGGCCCAGCCGCGTTCTGCCGCAATCTGCGACGGACCGTTACCGCGATCCAGCACGGAATAGGGCAGGATGATATCGATTGCCCGGCGCAGGAAGGCGCCCCGCGTGAACACCTGCTCGGCATTGCCACCAGCGCCGTGATGGAAACTCAATACCGGGAAACCGTTTTCCGGCATGGCGGTGCGTTTGGGAATGGTGATGATCCATTCGGCGGAACGGGTGTACTGCTGGATCGGGGTGTTGTCGCTGTTGAACAGGATCTTGCCGCCGGCCAGCGGGTAGGGAATGGCACCCTTCTGGAAACCCGGCACATCGACGAAGCCCTGGATCACGCAGTAATCGTCAAACTCTTCCAGCAGTTTGACGTCTTTCGACTCTGCCACCGGCAACGCCGCCACATGGGCCGCGCCGGCGCGCATGCGGGTCTTCATCTCGCCGGTGGTCCACACGGTGGCGCCGATGATGCTGTCCTTGTCGAAGCCTTCGGTTTCCAGCAACGTCCGCAGCGGCGCATACACCGCCAGCGCGCGCTCGGAAACGGCCGCCGCACCGGATTCCGGATCGAGCAGGGTTTGCAGCTGCGGGTCCTGCACGATGCTCAGGTCTTCGGCCACCGGCACCTGGTCGGTGACGATCAGCGCATAAGTGGTTCCGGGGCGCAGGTTCACGCCCAGCATCGGCAGTGCCTGCAACAGGTTGTCGGGCCGGTACTGCTCGGGCCGAGTGTTCATTTTCAGCGACAGCGGGAAGCGGCGACCGTATTCGGGCGAGTCGCTGTCCACGTCGATCAGCTGCACCGCCGCATCGTCGCGCACGTAATCCATTTCATCCTGCGGCATCAGATCGGTGAGGATCGGCGCGGTGAACGGAATGTAGATCGGCAGCAGCGGCGAGTAACCGGTGACTTCGCTGTCGACACCTTTCACATAGGCATTGGTGAGCAGGTGAATCCGGCGGGGGAAATCAGAAATGTCGGCCTTGCCGTTTGATTTGACACGCAGATCGGTGGGGAAACCGTTGGTGAAGAAACTGCCGGGGGGAATGGTGACTTCGCTGGCGGTGGCGCGGGTATCCGGTGCCACACTCATTTTCATCTGCACTGTAGTGGATGCCTTACACCCAGCCAGCACACTGATTGCCAGCACACACTGCGCCAGATGCGCAATCCGCTTCCGAACCTGCTTGTTCATGGCATTCCCCAATCTGCTTCTTGTTGTGATTTTGTTGTTGTCAGTGACACACGCGGACAGTCCGCAAGTTCCACCTATGTTATATCGACAATCTTTCCGCAAAAGTTTGATTATTGTAAACGGATGCGCGGTGACGGGCGATCGCAGGGGCGGCCACTGCGACTGATAGAAGAGTCAGGATTTTTATAGCTCGCTTAATGACCGGAAAATCAGGCAACTGGCACGTAAAAACGAAGAAGGGCGGCACCGATAGCGGTCCGCCCCCGATTTATTCAAGTCCGCACACCTTAATGCCAGCACGCGCGCCGTCGCAACCGGCAGCGCCGTGGTGGTTCTGGTCAGGCCGTGGCCTTGCTCTTGCGGGTTTTCTTCGCCACCTGTGCTTCGACGAAACCGAAGCTATAGTCCGACGCTTTCACCCGCAGGGTTTCCAGCCAGAAACGCCAGGTGGATTTTGGCCACAGCGCGATGTTGCGGCCGTCGGCCTGGTTGTACCAGCTGGCGCAACCGCCTTCGCTCCACACCGAGCCCTTGAAATTTTTCTGCAGTTCATCGTTGAACCGGCGCTGCACATCGGCCTTCACATCCATGAAATCGGCGCCGCGCTCCTGCATCAGCTTCATGCATTCCAGAATGTAGTGCACCTGCGCCTCGATCATGAAAATAATCGAGTTGTGGCCCAGACCTGCGTTCGGTCCCACCAGCTGCCACAGGTTCGGGTAACCGTTGGCGGTGGTGCCGTAGTAGCATTCCGCGTGATCTTTCCAGTCCTCGCGCAGATCGCGTCCGCCCAAGCCGGTGAGTTCGAAATCCTTCATGTAAATGCGCGGGTCCACGATAAAGCCGGTGCCCAGAATGATGCAGTCCACCGGCCGCTCTTTGCCATCCGCCGTGACAATGCTGTTCTCGCGGATTTCCTTGATACCGTCAGTCACCAGTTCCACATTGGGCCGGTTGAACATCGGGAAATATTTATTGGAAATCAGGATGCGCTTGCAGCCGATGGTGTATTCGGGCGTGAGTTTTTTCGCGAGCGCCGGATCTTTCACCTGGAAACGGATAAATCCTTCCGCCAGTTTCTGCACGACTTTCGCTATGGACGGATTGAACAGCGGCCAGACGCGGGATTCGTTGCTCCAGTACAGACGCGCGCGGTACAGCTGGCGCAGCCCCGGCACTTTCGCAAACGCCTGCTTGGTAATTTCCGGATACTTGCGTTCGTCGCGAGGAATCACCCACGCCGGCGTGCGCTGGAACACATAAAGCTGTTTCACTTTTGGCGCAATTTCCGGGCAGTACTGGATGGCGCTGCCGCCCGTGCCGATGGACACCACTGTCTTGCCATTCAGATCGTAATTGTGATCCCACTGCGCCGAGTGGAACAGCTTGCCCTTGAATTTATCCAGGCCCTTTATGTTGGGAATCTGCGGCACGTGCAGCGGACCGGAGGCCAATACGAAATGGCGGCAGGTCCAGGTGTCGCCGTTTTTGGTGCCGACTGTCCAGAGGCCAGTCAGCTCATCAAATTTGGCGGAGTTCACTTCCTGGTTGAAGCGGCAGAAAGGGCGGATGCCATATTTTTCGGTGGTTTTCAGGATGTAGTCCTGGATTTCGTTCCAGGGAGCGTAACGCTTGGTCCAGTCGGCCTTGCCTTCGAACGAGAACGAATACATGTGCGATTGCACGTCGCAGGCACAGCCCGGATAACTGTTGTCGCGCCAGGTACCACCCACGTCACTGCCTTTTTCCAGAATCACGAAATTGTCGTTGCCTTGCTCGCGCAGCTTGATGGCCATGCACAGGCCACCGAAACCGGCACCCAGGATGACGGTGTCCACATGGCGGGAATCGGTCTGAATTTTGGCTTGGGCAGTCATGGGTACACCTCTGTAGACTTTGATATGGAATCAGGGCAGACAGACCAAATAACGTTCAGGGCCTGCAGTAGCTCAATAGTAGTAGGCCATTCTGGACGGTGGACAGGATGTTTCCTCCTGAATAATTGATAGTTTCGGCCGGATGCATTGGAATTCGGCCAAAGCTTGACGCGGGTCAAGGGTTGGCCCGGGCCTGTCGCAGCGACCCCAGGAAATCCAGCTGCCAGGCGAGATTTCCCGCCAGCTGCGGTTCGAAATAGGGCTCGAAGTGGTTGGCGTCCAGGGTCCGGATCTGCAGCAGAGGTCCCGCCAGTTTGCGCAGCCTTGCCTCAATGAACGGCGCGACGGTATCGCGGGTTGCCCCCACCAGCAGGGTTGGCACCCGGATGCGCTTGAGCTGCCGGAAAGGCCGGTACAGGCCCATTGTCAGCACCGAGCGGGCCGCAATCCGGTTGTCATAGCTTATTCCCATCTGCTCCATGCCCCGCATCAGGGCGTCATTGGCACCGTCGCGATCCATCGTGCCGAACTCCCCCGGCGGCGCAATCACAGGAATGTAATGGGGGCGGCCAGGACTGAGCAGGTCGGCAGCAGCGTGCAGCCCGAACCGCAGCAGGCGCGGCAACGGCACAGCTTTCACCGCGTCCCTGCCGTCCAGCATGGGCACATGGGCAATCACGCCCAGCAGCTCCGGGTGCTCCGCCGCCAGCTCAACCGCATGGCCGCCACCGAAGGACGTGCCCCACAGCACCACCTTACGCTGATCCACCTCGGGCTGGCTTTTCAGATGGGTCAGCGCGCTTTCAGCAGTACGCACCCGTGCCCACGGATTGATGACATGGCGCGGCCAGCCGTCGCTGTCGCCCCAGCCGGGGTAGTCAAAGGTCATCACTGCAAAGCCTGCTGCCACAAAGCCTTCGATGAACGGCATCAGTAACGCGCCGCCCACGCCACCCCAGCCGTGCAGCATCAGGATCGCCGGCACCGGTTTGGCGTCAACCCCCGCCGGCAGGTGCAACGTCGCTGCGCAGGCGACTCCTTCCGAGCGGAAGGTGGATTTCCGCATCCGGCAAATCTGTGTATCGGGGGTGTTGGCTGGCGTTGGCAGGGCAGTGGGCTTCATATCAGTCGGCCTCATGGTGGCGGTTTTCACAGTGGGGAAATGATCTTGAATGCAATTCAAGATAAGCTTACCGCGTTTCTTGTATACTGTTCAAGATGTGCTTTCACCTGATTTTAATCCCACGACTGAAACCGGTATTCCCATGGCAAAAAACAAGCGCGACATTGAACGACAGGTGAAGCAGGAGGAAATCGAGGCGGCCGCCACCCGGCTGTTCGTTGAGCGGGGCTACGATGCCACCTCCATGGCACAGGTGGCCGAGCAGGCGGGAGTCGCCCCCAACACGCTGTACTGGTACTACAAGAACAAGGACGAGATGCTGGTGGCCACGCTCAACCGCCTGGTGGGCAAAGGGCTGTCGGAGTATGCGCAGATGGCCGATCAACCGCTGGACACACAGCTGTTATGGCTGCTGGGCCAGTTCGAGCAGTTCAGCGCGCTGGTCACCACGGTGCATGCACGGGTTGAACACGCAGCGACGGTGCGGGAATGGCACGCGAACTTCCACATGATGCTGGATCAGCTGATGATTGCCCGGCTGCAGGCCCAGGGCGTCACCGCCGAACAGGCTGGATTGCTGGCCACGGTGACTGGATTCGTGGTGGAAGGGCTGCTGTCCCACGCTACTCCACAGCCGCAACGCGAGGCCATCGTGCAATGGTTGCTGCGCGCGGGCGTGCAGACGGCGTGATTGCCCCGGTTTTATCTATATTGCGGGTCCTGCGGGGCATCGGCACGGATCCGTCGCGCCTGCCACAGAAATACGGTCTTGAGCTGGACAACCAGCAATGACAGACATGAAAAAGGGGCTATTCCAAATGGAAAGCCCCCATTTTTTATTGAACAATCTATTTTACCGTTAACGCTGGCGTTCAAGGGGGTACGCTAGGCATGTCCCCTTGAACGACTGTCAGGCATTATTGCTGCGCCAAACCGCATTCACTCACTGCTTGTTTGCCAGTAGTTTCATCAACCATCTTCACGCCGGCTCCACCCACGAAAACACCCATTTTTATATATTGCTCAGCAAAGTAATTTTTGCCTGCATCAGCCTGGAAGGTAACAGAGTTGTCACTGAACTCGGATTCCGTTGCGAGAACATGTTCCCCTGGCGTGATTTCTTTGTAGAAATAGACTTTATTCGCAGTTTCGCCGACAACGGCTCCGTCAAGAGACACGGTTTTCTTGAGTGCTTGGCCCACAGCCGTATTACGATAAATATAAAGCCCTGCTTTATCTGATAACGGTGGCGCAAATTTTTTCAGCTCCGCATCAGCTTCCTGAGACGCCATCGGTACCGAAGCACATCCTGTCAAAAATGAAGACGAAATCAATGCTGCCCCAATAACAAACTTCTTAAACATAAATTACCTCTGATTTTTCATGGTTGTTGGAAATATTTTATCTTAACGAGTCATAAACATGGCGAACTGCGTGGCGAAGGTCAGCCGCGATTTGCCGGCTTCGTCGGTAAACGGATGCAAGCTGTGGGACTGCATCGCCCCCGGGAACTCCGGACTGGTCCAGACCACGGCTTGTTGCGTCAGCGACACCAAGGCAATTGCCGAACCATTGAGCCGACCCAGCCCTTCCTGATCGATATGGTGGAATGCAACCAGAATCTGACCCGGGCTGGAACCCGGGGCGGGCGCCAGATCGACTATCCAACCGGGCACCTGGAACGCGGCCAGTTGCAGCAGCGATGCGTCGTACACCGCAATGTAGGATGTATATCCGTTCAATCCATAGCTAAAATCGAAATTGGCGCAAACGATCTCCTGCCGCGCATCGGCGGTGACATTCACGGCTAATACCCGGGTGCACTGACGCATCACGGAACGCTGCCTGGCGTAACCCGAACCGTTCTTGCTCCAGATCGACAGCTGGCCACCCTCCGCAATGACAATGTCGTGGTCCGGGCCACCCAGGCTGGCGGCTGTCACGTCCTCGATTCGGCCCAGCAAGGGGCTGGTCCAAAGCAGCGCCTGGTTGGCGATATCTGTGGCAATCACCCGGTTGCCATCCAAATAAAGCGCGTCTTCATATTCATCATCGTTCAGCCGGGCGGCAGTTACGATGCCCACAGTGGAAGAAGCACTAGCCGACGTTGACCATTCGACCACGTCGTCCAGCACCTGGCGAACCTGGAAATAGCCGTTGTAATCCGCAGCTGACCCCATAAACAGTTCACTCAAACCATCCTTGTCATAGTCAGTCAGATGGGCATAGCGCGTCTTGCCTGCATTGGTACTGATCTGGTCGCCGATGTCCAGATTGCCTAAAGCATCCAAAACAATGATGCGCTGACCGCCGTGATCGCCGTTGCTCCAGGCGCTAACAAAGACCGCAGCATGATTTTCAGGGGAAATTGCACCCCATCCAGCTGCCACAAAATAATCCAACTGCGCCGGATTGGCGTTATACCAGAGCGAACTGTTCCCCGGATTTGCCACCACGATGATTTCCGCGCCGCTGGATGTGACTCCCGAGCCCCAGAGCACTTCGACATCGCCGTCATTGTCGGCATCACCGGAGGTCAGGCTGACTGAGCCATGATTGATGGTCGAAGTGGACCACTGCGTTACCGGATGTCCTGAACGACCATCCACTACAGAAATGCTGCCCCATTGACAGTCGCCCACCAATAATTCGTCCTGAGAATCGGCATCGACATTACCGGCACCTAACGAGCAAACGTGTACGCCTTCCAGCACCCAAAGCGCTGATTTCGTTCTGGCATCGTACAGCGCCGCATGGGATTCGTGCCGGGCGCCGATAATTTCCAGTACACCGTCAGCATTCACATCAGCCAATGCCAAATAGTCGCCAAACGGCGAGCTGTTGTTCCACTCTTCGACATGAGTCAGCGCATCGTAAACCGAGCCGTCGCTCAATACGATTTCAGGATTGGCGTCGCCGTCGACATTGCCAATCTCCAAGGCACGGTTGCCCCAGGTCACCGGCGTGGTCCACAACACCATACCCGTGTCGAGATCGATGACGCGCATTTCACTGACACTGTCGTAACTGTTGCCGAGGTAGCTGACCAGCACAGCCACTTCGATACCAGGATCATTGTCGAGATTGGCCGCAGCAGCCGCCAACAGATATTCCCTTTCCCCGCTGCGATATTTTTCTTCGGCAAGCCGATTGAGATCACTGATCAGGTACAGCCCTCCGGACGCCAGCACTAGTGGCTCGTCGCGGCCATTGCCGTCCTGATCCACCGGCAGCACGGCCCGGATTTCAAAAGCATCACCAAAGGTGAAGGGATAAAGCCATTTCTGCCGGTAATCACCGGCAATCTCCTGCAGCAACATCACTCGGCCAGATTCATCCGCCAGCAGAATTTCATTGCCAGGCTCGGCGTCATAATCGCCCACCCACAGCGAGCGGTTGAACTCCGGCGAGTCGTGACCGGAACGGGCTAGTGGCAGCATTGCGGACGGATCCTGCACCTGGATGCTGCCGGTCAGCGGTGGCGCGGAGTTGCCTGCTATGCTGATGCTGAAGTTATAGATCTGTGGCACCCCGAACAAGAGGTCGTCTGCCTTCCAGACCAAGGTGCCGTCCGTTGCCACCTGCATGCCCGCCGGACCGTAATCCAGCTTGAAAGGGCGGCTCGATACATTGAGGTCGATGGCATCCGCATCCAGATAGCGTGCAACGATCCGCGCGGTTTCACCCGACGTTACATTATCCGCCAGCTCCTGCCACTCCAGCCAACCGGGGGCATCTCCCACCACCAGACTAATAGCGGGCGAGCGGGCTTTTTCCTGCCCGTCATCCGCCACAGCCGCGACAGTCACCCTATCACCTTTCTGGGCAACGCCCGGCGGCAGTGTTCTGTCACTGTGAATCAGTGGCGCCTGCCCGTTCAGGCGCCACTCAAAGGAAAGCGTCACCGCATCACCGTCATAATCGTAGGTATTGGTTCCCCATACGGTGATGGCGCTGGTGGTGTTCACATTACTTTCGGCAAAATCGATAGTGCCGATATCGGGTGGCGAATTCAGGTCATTCATGGCAACCAGTGCACTGATACTAACCGCCCCGGTCTGCGGGTCGGATGCCAGGTTGGCGCCCAGGTCGAAAACATCATCGTCGTTCAGGTCCAGATGCAACCGCGGGTGGCTGTAGTCATAATGAATCTGAGCGTTGCCAGGGCCGCCACGCAGTGACAATTCGCCTATCGCCGGCAGGAATTGGTTCTGGCTGTTTATGCATTTCTCGCGGGTGTCAACGTCCACAAAACCCAGTGTTGGCAAGTAGAGTTTTCCCCGAACAGTCTGATGTTCGTAATACTGCCCCTGCTTCAGGACCAGATTCTCAGACATGTAGCGTTGTGACCCGGATTGCAGTAACACATTGTGGGTTTCACGCTGGATCTGGATCTGCATCTCGTCGTCGAACAGGCTTTCTTCGATTTCCACACTACCTGTCAGGGTCTGGCTGAATGCGCCAGCCTGAATCGTCAGACCGTTGTAAAACAGTGTGTAATGGGTGGCTTCGGGATCGTGAAAATACATGGCGCCACTACCGTCGAGTGTGACTGCGCCATCCTGGTTGCAGGAATGGTAAACAACCCCAAGTCCACCAGTCCCATTCTCCGCCAACTGACCGGACAGGGACATACTGCCGCCATAGATACAGTCGGCAGTTTCATTGACAGTCAGACGGGAAATTCTTGCAGACTTACCAGAGCCCTGACCTTCATCCGTCACTGATGCGGCCAGCATCCCCCGAGAGGACGCCCGGCTCACCGCTGTCACGGCTAACATGGAGGGCGAACGCTGCAGCGCGTTGTCGTTGCCAGTCAACTCGGCTACTAGCGTCGCAAATGGGCCGATATTAGTGGCAGTCAGGTCTGCGGCCGTAGTAACGCCCCCATAGCTTTGACGACGATAACCTTCGTAGGTGTTTTGCAATTGTGTCAACGCATAGGTAGGCGGTTCCGGAGCCCTTTGTTCGGGTTCTTTGTCGCCGCCACCGCCCCCTCCGCCACAAGCCGCCAAAAACACGCACAGACCCGCGAGCGCGGTTGATCTTCCCCAATGAAACATTTGGAACTCCAACAAATCGAAATAAAAAATCCGCTTTGGCGCCTCTATATTCCGGTGGACCGGGAGGTCGCCAAGCGTTTGTACGGCAGGCCAATTTTTATACCGGGGAACGTGCATTTTTCAGTGACAAAATTGTTATTTTGTTAAAAAGTCACAATTCCCAAATCACTGTGCCGCTCCAAGCCACATGGATTCCACCCGGCAACCGGATTAAACTTCCGCATATAATTGATTTTTTCGGCCAGGGTCCTGATCCGCCATGAGCAAACGCGCCGTCCTCGGCTTCATCTACACCCTGCATGAATTGCGCGGCCTGGGCGTCGATCTGTCCTGCCTGCAGCAGAAATACGGCATCGAACTGGACAGCCTGTCGCCGGACGGTGAAATAGAGCGGGCGCTGGAACTGCGCATTTACGCGGACATCATTCCCCGCGTGCAGGACGAACTGGCAGGCCTGAAGATCGGCACGGCCATGAGTCTGGCGGGCTACGGCCCCTTCATCATGCTGCTGATGAGCTGCCGCAATGTGTGGGATGCGTTTCAGCTGGGCGTGCGCTACCAGCAGCTGACCTACCTGTTCGGCGAGATAAGGCTGGACGTGGGGGAAAAGGAATCCAGCCTGTGCATCCGGCCGTCAGTGCTGCCACCGGAGTGCCGGCGCTTCCTGATCGACCGCGACGCTTCCGGCACCTATCAGCTGGTGCGCGACCTGCAGAACAGCGTCGGCCTGAACCTGCAGCTGCTGCGCATCAGCCTGCCCTATCCCAAACCGCGCGATGTACGCCCCTACGAAGACCGCTTTCAGTGCCCGGTGGAATTCGGCGGCAGCGAAACCTGCGCGGTATTGCCCAGCGAGTATCTGGCGCTGCCGTTTCCCTCTGCGAACAAAATGGCCCAGGCGCTGTACCAGAAACAGTGCGACAGCCTGATCCTGCAGCGGGCCAACGCGGCGGAAAATCTCGGCCAGCAGGTGAATGATTATCTGCAGCTGTTCAGCGAGACGTTTCCCGCCGTGCAGGAAGTGGCGGCCACCTTCGGCATGCCCGAGCGCAGCTTCCGCCGCCGGTTAAGCGAGGAAAACACCAGTTTCCGCAAACTGCTGGACCAGGTGCGTTTCGACAAGGCGCGCCAGTTGTTGCAGGAAACCGCGCTGCCGGTGGAATCGATTGCGATGAAACTGGGGTATGCGGAATCAGCGGCCTTCATCCACGCGTTTCAGCGCTGGGCGGGCAAAACACCGGCGGCATTTCGTGGCAGGGGCGGACAGGGGAATTGAGTGGAAGCGCCGGGGGAAAATCCCGGCGCTGTGGTGCGAGGCAGTTACTGGCCCAGCGACTTGTTCAGTTTCTCGAAGCCCTTGTTGGTGGCTTCCAGGGTTTTCTGGTTGGTGGTGTCCTGTGCCTTCTGGGTGGCGACGGCTTTTACATCGGTGCCATGGCCAGCCTGGGCGCCCGTGGCGGCGGATTTGGCCTGCTCGGAAACCGCCTTGCCGTGGTTCACTTTTTCTTCATACAGCTTGTTCACTTCGGCATCGGTCTTGCCTTCGGCGGATTTGCCCAGCGCCTTGCGCTTGCCGGCCATGGTGGCCTGGTCCTGCACCGACTGCGCACCGGCGGTGGCATTCTTCACCTGGGCATCCTTGGTCTGCTGCGCCTGCTGGGTCGCGCTGCCCTTGACCTGATTGGCGGTGTCTTTCACCGGGTTCCACTCGGCCAGCACGGGGGTGGCAGCCAGCAGGGATACGAATGTCACGGCAAAAACCTTCTTCATGGAACTCTCCTTGGAAAACATGCCTGGGAATGGATGAACTAAACTTGCGCGCCTGGTTGGCGGCAGCGCGCAAATACTAGCCCAATCAAGGTACGTTTTCTGTGCATTTTTGCCAGGGTTGCCGGCCAGACCGGCATTCCCTTCAGGCAGCGCCGGCCTTGTATTCCTTCTCGTTAGTGCGGTATTCCGCCGGCCCTTCGCTGGCCAGCTGGCGCTCGATCTCGCGGATGCAGTAGTTGTCGATGAAATCCCGCCCTCCCGGCAGCTTGCGCAGCAGGGACAGGGCACCGAAGCCCAGCCCGGCCGGGGCCATGACGGCGGCAAAATCCAGCGCGTCGACAGCGCTGGAATCCACCCCCATGGTACTGGCGGTGCGACGACCCACCATGCGGGTGTACATGAAACGGGTGGAGCGCACGTCGAGCTGGTGCACCAAGCGGTCGAACCAGCCCTTGCCCGGGCGCCGGTAGGCATTGAGGGTGGCGCCGTTCAGATCCTTGCCGCGGGGGTCGAACTGGTGACGCAGGGTGGCCTGGCACATCTGCCAGGTTTCCACGATCTGCTGCGGATCATTGCTGAGGAACTGGTCGTGCATGCCCAGCAGATGCGCCAGATAGCGGGCCTGCTCCACGGCCGCACCCATGCGCTTGTTGAATTTGCCGCCGTGTTTCAGGGCGTACAGCGCCATCATGAAATTGAAGCCCAGCGCGGCGCCCATCTGGTCCACCTGCGGGATGGGCACACCATACACCTTGTAATCCCACTGCTGCGGCCGTTTCAGCAGGCTGGTGCGCACCATGGCATGCATCACCCGCACTTTCACCGCCGATTGATAGGCCACGCCACCGCGTTTGAGCGCGCCGGGCAAGGTCGCCATCTTGAAGGTGCTGATGGTTTCCTTCATGCGCTTGGCGGCGGATTCGCTGGTGAGCGCCCCGGTGATCACCATGGGCAGGCCCTGGTAGCCGTTCACGTAAGTCATCATGAAGGCGACGCGGATGATGGCCTCACCTGCCATTGCGGTAATCAGGCGGGCGTTTTCCGCCGCGTATTCGATCTTGTCCCAGTCCACCCAGGCCGGCTCCTGTTCCACCGACTGCATCAGGTCGATCAGTTCCTGCGGCGCGTCGGGCACACTGGCGATGCCATGTGCCGCCGCCTGATCCAGCATGGCGCGGGCCTTGGGGTAACCCAGTTGGGGAATCAGCGCGGCAAAGGCATCCGCCAACGGATCGCCCATCAGGGTGAGCTGGCGGAACAGTTCGACTTTCCGGGGATCGGTCAGCAGGGCCTGGATGCGCGGATTGTCGCGGACGATGCTGTTGGCCCCCAGCTCAGTGCGGAAGCGCTCCGGCTGGATGTCCAGATCGAGGGGACCGTAAACAGCAGGAGCGAGGGTTTTCTGCAACTGGCTGATTTCATGGGTGCTGTAGGACATCGGGCGCTCCAAATGCGAAACCGGTCGGTTCTAAATCATGGAGCGCCCAAACTATAATCAAGTGACTTTTCAGTCAATGACCGCCGCCGGTAACTTTTTGTCAGCCCGGAACCGGTTAAAACATTTCCGTCAGCAGCACGCCCAGGCCGATACGCTGGTTCTTGTGGTTGTAGTCGATCAGGCTCTCGCCATAGCCGTCGAAATACTGGGTATAACCCCGCAGCCGGCCCCACAGCGGGAAGCTCAAACCCAGTTCATAGGCGCCGTGGCCCTGGGCGAAATTGCGGCGGAACATGCCGCTCAGTTCCAGCGGCCCCCAGCGGTAGGCGCCGTTCATTTCGTAATAGCCCATGTAATCTTCGATGTCCGGATTGTCGTCGCCTTCGGATTCGGGCGGTGTGGCCGGATCGCCGTCGTCGTACTTTTCATCCTCGGGAAAACGATACCAGGGCTGGATCGCCAGTGCCCAGTCGGTTTCGGCGTAACCCAGCGTAACGTAGGCGCGGTTCCAGCTGCGGCTGAGAAACTGGGTGCGGCCGTTGGATTCATGCTCCAGCCCGACGCGTCCAAACCAGGTGCCGGGCGTGAAATCAATCGGCAGCGGCGCCAGATAGAAAATCTCCGGCCGGTAGTTGGTTTCGCGGAACGGCGCGGAGATGTCGTGGTTATACACCTGCCAGAACGACTTCAGCGTGAAGCCGAAATAAATGCCATCGTTGGGCGTCAGCAGATCCTGATACGTAATCGGCACTTTAAGGCTGATCTGCAGCTTGGCTTCCTCGTTATCGAGTGGCTCGCTGTCACCGAACACCTGATAGGATTCCTGGTTCACCGACGAATTGTAGGTGTACGGCAGGATATAGTTCTGGCGTAGCGGCGAAATCACGTCCGGGTTCATTTCCACGCTGCGGGCGGCGGCAAACTTCTTCGGTACTTCCTTACCGGAATCCACCTGCTCTTTGCATTCCTGGCGCACGCTGGCGGCCGACGCGTCATCAGTGGCGGTCAGAGCCCGCTCCCGCAGGCAATCCAGCACCTGCGACTTGCGGCTGGGCTCGGATCTCTCCTGCTTTTTCTCACAGCTTGCGCGGATCGACTGCATCGACTTCCTGTCACTGGCCTTCATGATGGCCTGCGCCACGCAGTCTTCCAGTGTCTGCGCCATGACGGGTGCACTTGTTGCCAGCAGCAGACCGAAGGTCGGCAGAAAAAATCGGGTCGCCATCGTTGCTCTCCATTGTTGCGTAAGCGGCCGCAAGCGCGGACTGCAATGCGCGCACCATCGCTTTCCCGTGCCAGATTGTCAACTACGGCAATACCGGAGGGTACAGAGGCGCTGTAGGATTACGCCAACCATGACTGACCTGGAGTAATAACTGTGCTGCGATTGATTGGACTGTCGGTGTCGCCGGCCACGGAGCGGGCGCGCTGGGCGCTGGACCATGCCGCCCTGACCTATCATTTCGAGGAATACCTGCCCCAGATCACCACGCCCTGGGTGCGGTTGCGCACGCGGCGGTTGTTCGGGCCCATCTCGGTGCCCATCTTGCTGGGGCCGGGCGTCAATCTGCCGGATTCGTGGGACATCGCCCAATACGCCATGCGCGAGCAACCGGCAGCGAGGCTGATTCCGCGCGAACAGCACAACACCGTGGAAAAAATGAATCAGCTGAGTGAGCAGATTTTTTACGCCGGCCGCATCCTGACGGTGAAACGCACGTTGGCCAACGACGCTGCGCTGCAGGAAGCGATTCCCGACCTGTTTCCCGCCGCACTGCATCCGCGCCTGGTGCCACTGGCGCGCAATGCCTATCGCGTGCTGCGAAAGAAATACGCCGATCCGCGCCGCAGCGACGCCGACCAGTTGCCGTGGCTGCGTGAGTTGCTGCAGCAGGTGCGGCAACAGCTGAACGGCAAACCCTTCCTGCTGGACAGTGGATTTTCCTACGCTGACATCACCATCATTGCAGCGCTGCAGGTGATCCGGCCGGTGCAGAGCCGCCATATTCCGCTGGGCCCGGCGTCGCAATCCTGCTGGACCTGTCCGGAACTGGCGCAGGAGTTTGCCGATCTGCTGGCCTGGCGCGACAGCGCGTATGGTGAACACCGCTACCGCACGTTTTCCGGCCAGGCAGTGCTGTACTGAATCATGCAACCGCACTGCTCTGGGCCAGCGTGCGGAAAAACTGCGCCGAAAATTCATCGGCCGGAAAAAAGGTTTCCACCCGCAATTCGTCGGCGGTGACGTCCAGCGCGGTGCCGAAAGTGGAGATCATGGTGAACACTTTCAGCGCCACATTGCCCATGCCGATTTCCAGCGGCAGGATCGGCGGCGGCACGGAATTCCACACGCGGTTGCGCCACTGCGCCGGAATGGCGGGCAGGGCGCAGATGTCGTCGAACAGCGCACGCAGTGCTGCATTGGCAGGATCGGCGGTGACTTCCCGTTGCAGGCGCGACAACAACAGCGTCGCCGTCTGTTCCCAGTTCTGCAGCAGCGGCTGCATGCCGGCGGGATGAAAGGTCATGCGCATGACGTTGTAGTGGCCCGACGGATCCACTTGCTGCCATACCTTCTCCTGATCCCCCAGCAGACCAATGAAGCGGTCAGCGGCCGCATTGCGCAGCACCAGATTCCATTGCCGGTCCACCACCACCGCCGGGTAGGGCTCGTGATGGCGCAGCGTCATTTCCAGCGCCTGTTTCACCGCCGCCATGTCGGCGCTGTCGAGGCCGCGCTCCTGATACAGCGGCGCAAATCCCGCCGCGTGCAACAACTGGTTTTGTTCCCGCAACGGAATATCCAGCACTTCCGCCAGTTGCAGGATCATGTCGCGACTGGGCTGGGCGCGGCCGGATTCCAGAAAACTCAGATGCCGTTGCGACACGCCGGCCTCCAGCGCCAGATCCAGCTGCGAACGTTTGCGGGTACCGCGCCAGGATTTGAGCAACGCGCCGAAGGAGGGTGTATCGCCGCTTGAACTGGAACGGATTGAACTGGAAAGCGCGGCTGCATTCGCCATAACAAAATTCCCATGCTGGTTTTTTCTGATTGTGACCAGGGCCATCGCGCGCGGCGATTACCTTGAAGGTAATTGTTTCCCCGCAAAGCGCAAGCCAGACTGATCCGGCGTTACCAACTGGAACGACAATCACTGATGAGGAAACGACCATGAATCTGAAAAAACTGGTGCTCTGGTTTGTACTGATCGATTTTGCCCTGTTCAGCGGCTGGGTGATGTGGAAGGTGGGTTATATCGGCATCTGGCAGGCGGGCTTTGCGTCCCTGGGCAGCCTGCAGGTGTTGATGGATCTGGTGATCTGCGCAGGATTGATCAGCCTGTGGATCTTCAACGATGCACGTCAGCGCGGTGCGAATCCCTGGCCCTGGGTGGTTGCCACCCTGTTCGCCGGTTCGCTGGCGCCGCTGTTGTATCTGATCGTGCGGGAACGGGCGCCGCAGGGGCAGGCGCAACTGGCCTGAGCTGCGCTTTCATCCGCCCTGGCGGCCCAGGATCGCATCCATTATTGCCGCCGTGCGCAGCGCGCTGCGTCCGGTGGACGGATGGGGGTTGGCGCCATTCAGATGTTGCACAATGTTGACCACATGGGGCAGCTGGATCGGATCGGGATGCGGAATGGACAGCGTGAGTTGCTGCCGGGCCGTTTCCAGCCGCACCGGCTGCTCCAGCAACACCGCAAAGCGGATCTCGCCCGCGCTGCCAACGATTGTCACCTCGTCCACCCGCTGGTGCGCGGCGAAATTCCAGAAGCCGCCGCCGGTGGCACCGCTGGCGAATTGCCAGCAGGCAGTGACAGCGTCTTCCGCCGGATACAGGCGTTGCTGGTGGGATGAAAAACCGCTGGCCCGCGTGATGTCGCCCAGCAGGAACAGCAGCAAATCGAGACCATGACACGCCAGATCCATGAAATAGCCACCACCGGCAATCTGCGGCTGCGTGCGCCAGTGCGGCACGCCGGACAAATCCTTCTCGCCGGGCGGACGATAATAATTCCACTGCACATGGCGCACGGTGCCGATCCGGTTTTCATCCAGCCATTCCTTGACTTGCAAAAAACGCGGCAGTGAACGCCGGTAGTAAGCAACAAACAGCGGCAGGTTGTGTTGCTCGAACGCCACCACCATCCGCTCGCATTCCTGTGCGTTCAGCGCCATGGGCTTTTCCACGCAACCGATTTTACCGGCAGCAGCCACCTGCAAGGCGTAGCGGACGTGGGAATCCGGCGGCGTGGCGATGTAGATCGCATCGATTTCCGGATCGCGCAGCAGGCTGTCCACATCCATGTACACGCGGGGCACGCCGTGTCGCTGTGCGTAATCCTGCGCCTTGCCGGCGTTGCGCCCCATCACGGCCAGCAATTGCGAGCCCGGCGCCTGCTGCAGCGCCGGACCGCTCTTTTTCTCGGTGACGGCGCCGCAGCCGATCATGCCCCAGCGCAGCGGATGTGTGGTGGAATACATGCGGTCAGGTCAGTCCTTCCCTGAAAAATTACAGCAGCGAATCGATCCATTCGGCGATCACGGCAGTCGCGGCGCTGTCCTCCACATTGCTGCCCAGGCGCGGCATGCGGTTGTCGTCGGTCAGCACCATGCGGTGCCACAGCACGCTGCGATCGTGATCACCCGGCGCGATGATTCTGGCATTGGCGATGCCCAGGTTGCCGGAGCTGGGCACCACATCGACGGCATTCATGGCGCTGAGTGCCACTGTGCTGCTGAAGTTGAGCGCCGAAGGTGCGGTGCCGCCGGCCGTGTGGCAAAAGGCGCAGTTGGCATCCAGATAGGAACGGGCGCGGGCTTCCAGTGTGGCGCTGGTGTCATCCAGTGCGCGATGGCTGGCGTAGCTGTCGTAGCGGCCGATGTTGGTGGTGAACAAGCCGATGTGATTCCACGCCCGCAACTGGTTGTCGGTCACGCCGTTGTAATCGAAGCTGTGGTTGAGCTGACGCGTTCGCACTCCCAGTACGCGACCCGCCACCGGTGTGTGGCACAACAGGCACTCGCTGCTGCCGGGGTAAAAATATTCCTGTGTGCGCACGCCGCCGGGGGCGGTGCTGTCGTTCACCACCAAAGTTTCCGTGTCTGCTGCGGCCTGCAGCGTGGCATCGGTTTCCTGCGCATTCCAGCGATAGGTGACGCCCACCCAGCTGCCGGTCTGGCGCACCAGCACGCGGGTTTCCAGCCGGCGTGTACTGGTGGGATCACCGGCCGTCATTTCCATGGCGAAATGTTTCACCAGTACCGTACCGACGGGAAATTGCCAGTTGCCATTGGCATCGAAACTGATGCGGGTGCTGTTGGGCAGCGCGATCCAGCGGGTTTTTTCGGCATGGTCGGACCAGAGCGGCGCCTGCACTTCGTATTCGATCAGGCCGGACGCCGGCGTCAGGCTGCTGATGTCGCTGAACAGTCCGGTATCCGACAGCTGGGCGGGAAAACCCGCCAGTGGATCGCTGCCGCCTTCGGCGCGCACCGCGTAAATCGTGCCACCGTAACCCACGACATAAAGTTCGCCCGCTTCGTCCTCGCCAAAGGCGCTGACATTCTGTTCCGACGTGGCCAGCAGGGTGTTGCTCTGCACATTCAGGTTGTCATCCACCGTCAACACCCAGACGTAGGACGTGGCGAAATCCGCGTAAACATATTTGCCCTGCAGTGCCAACACCTGCGCCCCGCGATAGACGTAGCCGCCGGTGACGGAAACACCGTCATTGTGGTCGTACTCGAATACCGGAAATTCGAAGAGGCTGGCGGACGGTGCACCATCGCGGTACTGGCGGGTGCCTTCATACCAGTTCCAGCCGTAATTCTTGCCCTTTTCGATCACATCGATTTCTTCGATTTCGTACTGGCCCACATCCGCCAGCCAGAGCCGGCCGTTTTCGCGGTCGAAGGAAAAGCGGTAAGGATTGCGCAGACCCAGCGCCCAGATTTCCGGCCGGTAGCTGGCGTTGCCTACGAACGGGTTGTCAGCGGGCACCGTGTAGGTAGGCACGCCGCGCACATTGATGCGCAACATCTTGCCCAGCAGTGACAGGTTGTTCTGGCCGTTGTTCTGCGGATCGCCGGCAGAACCGCCATCACCCAGGCCCCAGTACAGCATGCCGTCCGGGCCGAAGGTGATGGTGCCGCCGTTGTGGTTTTCGTAGGGCTGGTCCACCTGCATCAGCACGGTTTCCGACGCCACGTTAGCCTGATTGGCATTGCCGGTGCTGACCCGGAAGCGCGACAGCACCGACCGCAGCGGACTGGCGGCGGTGTAGTACACGTAGAAGTAGCCGTTGGTTTCATAATCAGGATCGAACGCCAGGCCCAGCAGCCCCAGTTCGCCGCCGTCCACCACACGGTCGGTGATGTCGAGGAACACGCTGGCACTGGAGACATCGGGGGTGTTGTTGAACACCTTGATCACGCCGTGCTGTTCCACCACGAACAGACGGTTGGTGCCGTCGCCACTGTGGGTGAGATACACCGGGCTGGTGAATGCGGGCAGGTCGGGGAAGGCGGCTACCAGGGCGGGATCGCCGCTGCTGACCGGTGTCAGGGGAATATTCAGCGGCGCCAGGGTAGGGCGGGTTTCCATGCCATAGGGTTCCGGCACGCCATCGCCATCCATGTCGGAGTCGGACGCTTTGCCACACCCCTGCAGGCCCAACACGCCCAGCAACAGGGCCACGAAAAACAGTTTATAAAATGGAAAAACAGAACCAGAACGCATGGAAAACTTCCCCGGTGACAGTATCAATTATGCGGCCCTTCAGTCTGGGCACTGGCGAAAGATGCGCCGATTTCCGGCCGCACGCAATCGTCAGTCGCCGCGCGGTCAGACCGGGTTCGCAAAATGGCATTCGGGTCAAAACGGCTTAGGCTGACGCCACCAGTTGCCCCAGTTTCACCAGCGCGGTTTCGGTCCGCTCGTTCCACTGGCAGGCGCAGGACAGGCGCAGGAAATTCCGGTATTTGCCGGTGGCGGAAAAGATCGGACCCGGCGCGATGCTGACCCCCGCCTGCAGCGCCCGGCCGCTGAGTTCGAAGCTGTCGATGGCCGGCGGCAGCTCCACCCAGATGACAAAACCGCCCTCCGGTTGCGTAATGCGGGTGCCGGGCGGGAAATGCCGGCTCACCGCCGCCGTCATGCGTTGCACCGCGCGGGCGAATTCCCTGCATGACCCGCAGGTGACGGTCGTATCGGCCGCTTTCCAGCAGGTCCGCCACTGCCAGCTGGGTCACGGTGGAGGTGGCCAGGTTGGTGACGTATTTGCGGTACAGCACCTGCTCGCGGAAACGTCCCGGCGCGATCCAGCCGATACGCAATCCCGGCGACAGGGTTTTCGACACCGACGAGCAGTACAGCACGTTGCCACCGGTATCGAACGCCTTGGCCACACTTGGGCGCTGGTGACGGTGGCCGAGGTCGCCGTAGATGTCGTCCTCGATCAGGGGCACGTTGTAGCGGGCAGTGAGTTCCACCAGGGCCTGTTTCTGCTCGTCGCTCATGCAGTGGCCCAGGGGATTGCTGAAGTTGGTCACCGCCACGCAGGCCTTCACCGGCCACTGTTCCAACGCCAGCTGTAGCGCCTCCAGCGACAGGCCGGTGCGCGGGTGGGTGGGAATTTCCAGTGCCTTCAGGCCGAGGGCGTCCACCACCTGCAGCAGGCCGTAGAAGGTGGGGGATTCCAGCGCCACGATGTCACCGGGCCGGGTGACGCTCTGCAGGGCGAGTGTGAGCGCTTCCTGACAACCATTGGTAATGATGATCTCGTCGGGGTGGACGCGGGCACCGGCCGCCGCCATGCGCCGGGCGATCTGGTGGCGCAGGGCCGGCAGACCGGGGGGAAATTCATAGGCGCTGCTGCGGACCCGGTGATGGTGGGCGGCGCTGGCCAGGGCGCGCTCTATGGCGCGGGTGGGCAGGAAGGCGGGATCGGGCACCGCCGCCCCCAGTTGCACGATGGTAGGATCGTTGGCCGCCTGGGCCAGCCGCAGCACCATGTCCTGGCCGCTGACCGGAGTGGGCTTCGGCAGGGGATTGGACTGCTCCGGCTCGACGATCACCGCCCTTGCCCGCGCCCGCACGTAAAAGCCCGAGCGGGGCCGGGATTCGATCTGCCCGCCGGTTTCCAGCGCGCGGTAGGCCGCCACCGCCGTGGCCACGCTGAGGCCGCGCTGGCGGGCCAGTTCCCGCACGCCGGGCAGCCGGTCGCCGGGCCGCAGCAGGCCCTGCTCGATCCGTTCCGCCATGTCCGCCGCCAGTTGGGTGTAAAGATGGTCCATGCCAGTACCTGTACAGATGTCGCCAACCAGAACCGGTACAGTCTGGGCATTCTGCCAATCTGTACCGGTTCAATTTAATTAATGTGAATCTGTACTGTAGCGCCGCCAGTCTCTAAAGTGAAACTCCTTTTCGCACGGACACGAGGAATCCCGTCATGGCCCACGCCACCTACAAGGAATGTTTTGTCGTCAGCGCTTTCACCGACCGCCCATTCAGCGGCAATCCGGCAGCAGTGTGCCTGCTGGACCAGCCCCGCCCGGATACCTGGCTGCAGGCAGTGGCGGCAGATTTCAACCTGTCGGAAACCGCGTTTCTGCTGCCGCTGGCCAACCACCGCTGGCAGCTGCGCTGGTTCACACCCACAGTGGAAGTGGACCTGTGCGGCCATGCCACGCTGGCGTCAGCCCATGTGCTGTGGCGGGAAAAAAAAATCGCGACGGAAGTGCTGGAATTCGAAACCCGCAGCGGTGTGCTGACGGCACAGCAACGAAATGGGCAGCAATCGGGCGAGCAGATCGCACTGGATTTTCCCGCGTCGGAACTGCAGCCGGTAACCGTGCAGCCACACTGGCAGGACGCCGTGCAGGGCAAGGCGATCAATGCGGTGCGCGGCCGCCAGGATCTGCTGCTGGAATTGCAGACCGAACAGCAGGTGCGCGACTTCGTGCCGGATTTTGCTGCCATCAAACAGTTGCCGGCGCGGGGCCTGATCATCACCGCCCGCAGCCAGACCGGCGACGCCGATTTCGTGTCGCGCTTTTTCGCGCCGGGCGTGGGCGTGGATGAAGATCCGGTGACCGGCTCCGCCCACTGCATCCTGGGCCCGTATTGGGGCCAGCAACTGAACAAAACTTCACTGCGCGGCCATCAGGTTTCCAGACGCGGCGGCTTTGTCGGCGTTGAACTGCACGGCGCACGTCTGCACCTGATCGGCTCGGCCATCACTACATTACGAGGAACCCTGCATGTCGACTGACGCACTCTGCTGGATCAACGGCGAAATCATTCCCGCCCACGCCGCAACCATTTCCGTGTTCGATCACGGTCTGCTGTACGGCGACGGCGTGTTCGAAGGCATCCGTTTCTACAATCGCCGCAGTTTCCGTTTGCAGGAACATCTGGTGCGGCTGGAACGATCTGCGCGCGCCATTGCACTGCAATTGCCGCACACACTGGCGCAGATGGCGGACTTCATCGATGCCACCGTGAATGCAGCGAAGTTCGACAATGGTTATCTGCGAGTGGTGATCACCCGCGGCGCCGGTTCACTGGGCATCGATCCGCGCAATTGCACGCAGCCGGGTTTCTTCATCATCGCCGACACGTTGCAGATGGTGAAAGCAGAAGCGCGGCAGCAGGGAGCGCGGCTGATCATCGCGTCCACCCGTCGCCTGCCCATGGACGGTCTCGATCCGCGTGTGAAAAGCCTGAATTACCTGAATCATATTCTGGCGCGCATCGAGGCCAATCAGGCGGGCATGGACGAAGCGATCCTGCTCAATCGCAACGGTCATGTGGCGGAAGGAACGGCGGACAATATTTTCCTGGTGCAGAACGGCATGCTGGTGACGCCTCCGGTAAGCGACGGCGCGCTGGAAGGCATCACCCGCAATCTGATCATCGAACTGGCGCAACGCAACGATATTCCAGTGCAGGAAAAATCCATCGCGCCCTACGATCTGCACACGGCGGACGAAGTGTTTCTCACCGGCACCGGCGCCGAACTGATTCCGGTGCGGGAAATCGATGGCCGCGCCATGACGCAGTGTCCAGGCCCAGTTTACCGGCAATTGCAGGAACTGTTTGTGGCGCAGGTGACGCTTGAAACGGACTCCGCTATGGGAACGGGCAGCTGAACACTGCCCGGGTTGCCCGCATCGCTCTCAATAAACGCGGTGCTTGTACAACGTGGCGGTGGGCGTCTGCTCCAGATACTCCGACAACGGCTGCGTGGTGTTGGCTGCGGTATACAACGCCTGTCCGCGCAGCAGCGCATGACCGACATTTGCGATGCCGGGATCGCCAGGCACAGTCACAGTATCCAGCACGCCTTGCGCGGAATAGATCTGCGTCCGGGTCTGGATGCGACTGGCGTCCTGATATCCGTCCGGCGGCAGCAATGTCATGTCGGAATAGGCGCAGCGATGGTTGTCCGCCGTGAGAGACGCACTGCGGGAGTTGTAATCCGTCAGCGTCGTTTCCCAGGTGGCGCGGCCACTGTGGTCGATGATGCCCAGCGTGGTGATGCCGCGCTCCACGAAATCCGTCACCGGATCGTTCACCGTCAGCAGTGCGAAGCAGAGCGTGTCATCCTGGGTGGCGAGACGGGCGGTATTGCTGTCGCCGAAATCCCGCTGCAGCAGCACGTCCATGTCACGCCCCAGCACCAGCAGGCGACTGCCCTGCTCCGTGCGACCGACCACCGCGATGTTCTCCCCTGCTGCCACCAGATCGAAAATCCGGTTCAGCCCCAGGGTGGCCTGGTCCGCCGTTGCCAGCGTATTGCCGGCCGTGTCCAGCACGGTGATCACGCCGCCGCTGCGCCCTGCCGCATCCCACTCGGACCAGGAGTAGAACGTGGCAATCCGTCCGTCAGCCAGAATCCCCGCCGTGAAGCGGACGCTCTGATCGAATGCACCGCTGCCGATGCCGTTGAATTCCCACAACACCTGACCCTGCCGGTCCAGCGCCACCAGAGTACCCGGCGGATCGGTTTCATCCGCCTGGCGGGTGACGCCCATCAGCACCAGATCGGTTCCCACCGTTTTCGTCAGCAGCGCCAGGCCGGCGTTGAACAGATCATCCACCTGCGGCCGCCGGTATTCCCACAGCCGGTTGCCGTCGGCGTCGAGTTTCGTCAGCACCAGATCGCTTTCGCGCATGTCGGTGAAATAGATCGAGCCGTCAGGCGCAGTGTCCAGACTGGTGGCACCGACAAACGAAGTGCCATCCTGCGGCCGGTAGCGCCACAACAGCTCACCCTGCGCGGAATGACGCGCGATGAAAGGATCGCCCCGCAGCAGCAAGGTTTGCGGATCGCCCGGCAGGATGACATTGCCCGCCAGCAAAACCGAATCCCCCGGCCCCGGAACAACGACATTGGCGAGGGTGCCGTCGGCGCCCTCCTCGCTGTAACTGGAGGACCAGAGTGCCTCGACGCAGGCAGACAGCATCAGCGTCCCCAGCGTGATGGCCGCCACTTTACGCGCGGCAGTGAATGAAGCGCGAGCCTGCATCAGCGGGTGCTGGGGCCGGGAAGCGGAATAGGGGGTGACAACAGCTTTCTTCACTGACGGATACATGCGCATTCCTTGCGTTTTTGTTTTTCGGCTGATGAAATTAAAAGGACCGTTGCATTTTTGCGTTGAAATGGCCCTTTTACGCACACTAGAATCCTAAGACCGCGCTGCAGTGCCGGCGCTATCGCCGCAGTGCCAATGCAGTGACTTTGCGGGACCACTTCCATGGACGTCAGATAAGAATGGAAACACGGAAAAACACCCGATGATGCAGCGCACCATTGCAGCCTCATGGTTACGGGGGCTGGTCGACATGTTCGCCGCAGAAGGGCTGGATAAAATCGGGTTGCTGCGGGAATGCGGTCTGCAACCCCGGGATCTGGATGATGCAGAGCGACGCTTCCCCGCCACGGTGACAACCCGTCTGTGGGATCTGGCCATTGCCCGTCGCCCGCAGCCAACGCTGGGCCTGGAACGCCAGCTGTGCGACCGTTACGGCGGCATGCACCTGGTGGGCTACGCCATGATGGCCTGCCCGACTCTGCTGGAGGGCCTGCGCATGATGCAGCGTTATCTGGCGGTGGTGTCGGAAGCCACGGCATTTGACATGCACAAGGACGAACTGGGCTATTGGTTATACGTGGGCCTGCAAGGCGAGGCGCAACCGCCCCGGCAACGGGCCGAGTTCGCCATGCTCACGGTGCTGATGCTGTGCACCTGGTTCACCCGCAGCAACATCCAGCCGCTGGTGGTGGAGATGACCTATCCGGAACCGGCCGATGCGCGCGCGCACAGTGCCGCGTTTCTGACCGACGTGCGTTTTGGCCAGCCCCATAATCGCATGCTGCTCCGTCACGAGGATCTGCAACGCACGCTGCCCACCCACGATCCGGTAGTAGCGGCGCTGCACGAACGTTACCTGCAACAGCAACTACAAAAGCTCGGACACACCTCCACCCGCTACCGCGTCTTCACCGAAATCGTGCGCCGGCTGAAAAACGGCGAACCCCGGCGCGCGGAAATCGCCGCCAGCATCCACGTGTCGGAACGTACCCTGCAGCGTCGCCTGCGGGAGGAAAATATCAGCTTCCAGGAATTGCTGAACGATGCGCGCCGCGAACTGGCGCAGCAGTACCTGGCCGATCCGCGCCTGTCGCTGACGGAAGTGGCGGACCTGCTGGGCTTCGGCGACCAGAGCAATTTCTTCCGCGCCAGCAAGCGCTGGTTTGGCGTGTCACCGGGGCAATACCGCTCGCAGTTCGAATCGGTCTGAGCGCGTCCAACTCTCAATGTGTATGCGCATGCCCGCCCGGCAACTGGTTCTGAATCCGGATCACAAACGGATCGCGTTCGCGGTCACCCAGATCGGCGTAGTCGATGATTTCATAGCCGCTGCTGTCGGGCTGTTGCACGCTGGCCTGCGCCATTAATTCCACATTGAGCAGCCGGGTGGTTTCGCGATTGCCGTCTGCATCCTGCTTGCTCAAATGCTGCGGCAGATTCAGGTCCACCAGCCACACCACCTCATATTCGATGCCATCCACCGCACCAGACAGTTCCAGCGCCGGATGGCCATCGATCCAGTTTTCAGCGTCCACCTGCAATTGCTGCAGCACCTGCGGATCGATCATCAGTTCGTTGGTGCGCCACTGCATCGGCACATTCAGCGCATCCAGATCGGCGCTTTGATATTCCACGATCTTGCGGTCGGCATGAAACAGTTTCTGGTGGAAAACGGCGTTGCCATCCCGCATCCAGACTTCACCGGTCTGCCGCGCGGGAATGTTCATCTCGATACGGCTCGCCGTGCGCCAGAATTGCCATTCGCTGCGGGCAGTACCTTCTTCACCGGCGTGTCCATCGTGTTCTTCGTGTGCATCGCCAGCGTGAAAGCGCTCTGTCACGAAGCGCGCGCTGACATCCACCAGCGGCACATCCAGATTCAGCGGTGGTACCGGGGATTGTTGTGCGCAGGCGGTCAGCAGCAGGACTGCCAGCCCGAAAACAAATCGAATGTGATACATCGTGCGTTACCTTTTTCGCCCTTCAAAAGCAGCAGGGGCACGTCTGCACGCGCCCCTGCCCATGTTTTGCCAATTGCGCTTACCAGCCCCAGTGCGAACCGGAAAAGCCCAGCGCCTGCGACATGACGTGATAGATGACATGCTGTTCCTGCGTGCCATGGAACAGATGCGCCTTCGGTCCTGCGGCATAGATGGCAACATCTTCACCGGCGTGGGTTTCCGATCCCATCGGCACGGCGGCTTCCTGCAGATAGTTCGGATCGGTGGTGTCGATACCGCTCAGGTCGGGACGCGACTTGGTACCCACATATTCTGCTGCCACATAACCTTCGGTCAGCGGATTGAATACCTTGCGGGTGCCTTCGCCGATGAAGCCGGGGCCGTTGGCGTAGCCCAGCGTGGTGTAGGGCAGGCCAAGGGAATCCTTCAGCTCGACGCCATTGATGGCCGCCTTGCCCAGAATCGGGTTGCCACGGGACGGATAGCCGGCCAGGGTGAACACATGGCTGTGGTCGGCGGTGACGACGATCAGGGTGTCCTTGTCGTTCGTCATTTCCTGCGCCATTTTCACCGCTTCCGACAGCGCGATGGTATCGGTCAGCGCGCGGTGGGCGTTACCGGCATGGTGAGCGTGATCGATGCGGCCCGCTTCCACCATCAGGTAGTAACCCTTTTTGTTTTTCTGCAGCATCTCGATGGCTTTTTTCGTCATGTCGGCCAGCGACGGCTCACCGGCAGTGTCATCGGCGCGGTCCGCTTCGTATTTCATGTGCGAACGTTCAAACAGACCCAGCAGACGATCGGTGCTGGACGGATCGATTGCGTCGAAACCGGCCTGGTCCCACACGTACGCGGACTTCGGCTGGCTTACCCACTCCTGCGTCAGCTCACGACCGTCGGTGCGGCTGCCCTTGCGGGTGGGATATTCCGGATCGACACTCTGATTGGTCATGAAGTTGCTGCGGCCGCCGCCCAGCACCACTTCGATGCCGTTGCCGTAAGGGAAATCGATCAGCTGCGCCGCGATATCTTTCACAGTGGCACCGGCGGGCAGATTGGTGTTGTTTTCCCAGTCGCGGTTGCTGATATGGGCGTAGTTCACCGCCGGCGTTGCGTGGGTGATGCGCGCAGTGGAAACCACGCCGGTACTCAGGCCGCGCTCTTCCGCCTGCTCCATGATGGTCTTGACGCTTTTCGCTGCAGTGACGTCAGCGCTGGGCTCAGTGCGGTTGATGGTCTGGTCAACGGAAATGGCGCCGTCGTTGGTCTTGATGCCGGCGACCATCGCCGTGGCGGTGGGCGCGGAATCCGATGTCTGCTGGTTGGCGCTGGCGGTCACCGAGTGCGCCATGTACGGGAATTTTTCAAAGCTCAGGCGGTTGAATTCACCATCGGCTTCGCGCAGCTGGCCTTCCAGGATGCGGGCGGCAGTTACCGTGGAAACACCCATGCCGTCACCGACGAACAGGATTACATTGCGCGCCTTGCGCTCGTTGTGTTTCAGCTTTTCCGCTGCCTTCACGGTCTGCTTGCCGTGCTTGAACCATTCCTCGGCGCTGGCGGGTACGGCGTCCTGTGCGTTTACATTGCCTGCAAGCAGCAACAAACCAATGGCTGCGGCCAGCGGCGACTTGCGTTGTTTCAATTGTGTGAACATGGCGAACACCCCAAAACGATTGAATAGGAAATATGCAGGCAGAACAGTAGCGATGCTGTGTGACAGTCAGGTGAACGGCATTGTCTGGCCGGACAATGGGTTATGATGGTGCGGATAAAACGCAAGTGGATGGAAAAACGTGGAACTGTTGCTAGTGGTTTTGCTGCTGGGTGCAATCGCCGGTGGCTGGTGGTATTTGTCGGATGTGCGTGAAGCCGCGCTGCGGGCAGCGCAGCGGCATTGTGCGGAAATGGGTGTGCAGTTTCTGGATGGCAGCGTGATGCCGGACGGCGTGCGGCTGATCCGCAATCGCACCGGCGCTCTGGTGCTGTTGCAGCGGTTCCGGTTTGAATTCACCACCAGCGGCGACGCGCGTTATTGTGGCCGCGCCCAGCTGGTGGGCCGGCGCGTCATGAAAATGGAACTGGAGCCGCACCGGTTCGACTGACGCCCGGTGCGCGTGCTGCTCTTTGTGTCGGCCCCGACAGCACACCTGTCGCCGCCGGAACCAACCGATACGCCATTTATGCCTTCAGGGTTTCACCCAGCCGGGTCGCCGCCCGTGCCACCATGCCGTAAATCGACAGCTGCGGATTGGCGCCAATGCTGGTGGGGAAAATCGAACCATCCAGAATGTGCAGGCCATCCAGATGGTGGAATTTGCCCAGGCTGTCCACCACGGACGTCTTCACATCCTCGCCCATGGCACAACCGCCCATCACGTGCGCGCTGCCGATCCGCATGCAATTCACTTCCATATCCAGCGCATCGATCTGCTGCTTCACTTCCGCCAGCGTGTTGCCATAGTGGCCCACCGTGTGCACCGGCCGCACCTTCAGCGCACCGGCAGCAAACTGGATTTCCGCCATGCTGTGCAACGCGCGGCGCACGCCATCCCGCAGGTAGTCGTTGATCGGGTAGTCGATGGCCGGCATGCCGTCGCTGCGCAACGAGATGGAACCGCCCTGGCTGTCTTCGTGGAAGCCGTCGCGCAACAACGCCAGCATCATGTTCAGGTACGGCAGACGATTGATCTGGTCGGAATGCATCTGGCCGTGGCCCATGCCAATGGTGGCGACAAAACCCGGCTGCATGGGCGGCACTTCCAGCTTGTAGCCGATGGGACCGGTGACGCCATCTTTCCACTGGAACGCATCGGAGTAGGTGGATTGCGGCGCGCCATAATAGCCTTCGATCTTCTGGCTGAACTCCGCCAATGTGCCGGGCACCGGATGCAGGAAGGTGCGCTTGCCGATGCGTTCATGCGGATCGGGCGCTTCCGACCGCAGCAGCAGCGCCGGGCCGTTGATACCACCACAGGCCATTACTGTGTGTTTCGCCTGGATGCGGATTTTTTTGCCGGTACGGTGCACGGAGTCGTCCGCCATCGCGTGACACAGCACGCCTTTCACTTTTTCATTTTCGATCAGCAGTTTTTCCGCCCGGGCGCGGTACACCAGTTGCGCGCCGCCGTTCAGTGCTGACGGAATCGTCGTCACCAACATGCTCTGCTTGGCATTGGTGGGGCAACCCATGCCGCAGTAACCCAGGTTCCAGCAATTCTTCACGTTGCGCGGAATGATGTCCCAGTGCAGGCCCAGTTTCGTGCAACCGTCCGACAGCACACTGTTGTTGGCATTGGGTTTGATCGCCCACTTCGCCACGCTCAGACGCTGTTCCATTTTTTCAAACCAGGGCGCCATTTCCGCCACAGAAAATCCTTTCAGCCCGTGCACCTCGGTCCAGTGCTGCAGCGTCTGCTCCGGCGTGCGGAAACTCGACGTCCAGTTCACCGTGGTGGTGCCGCCCACTGCGCGTCCCTGCATGATGGTGAAAGCGCCGTCACTGCTGGCACGGGTGAGGCCTTCCTGGTACAGATCGCTGTAGGCGCGATTTTCCTGCATGTTGAAATCGGTGGACGACCGCAGCGGCCCCTCTTCAACCATGATCACCTTCAGGCCCATCTGCGTCAGGATTTCCGCCGTGGTGCCGCCACCGGCACCGGTGCCGATGATCACCACATCGCACTCCAGCGTCAGGTCATTTTGCAGTGTCGCGCCGTTATGGGTTTTCCAGCCGGACGCCAGGCCCTGCCGAATGATGTCCGGAATGTCTTTTACAATCACATTGCTCATGGAATCTGTCTCGCTCAGCCGGGGATATGTTGGGGAGGGCCGGGGTAAATGTCGGCAGTCCAGCTTTCCGGTGCCGAGTAGTACACCAGGCAGGTCAGCTGCGTGAGCTGCGCATATCCCATGCGGAACAGATTGAACGAACTGTCGCGCCAATCGACGAGGAATGCATCGATGTCTTCCTCGCTGGCATTTTCCCAACTGGACCAGATACCCGTCATCGGCACGCGCAATACACCCAGGTACAGCACGTCGAACAGCTTGGCGAATTCGTCGTGAGCGAACTCGGACGAGTGCGCCAGGAATTCATCGATGTTGACGAGGAAGCGGTCCAGCGCCTGCTGGCGCGCGGTAGGTTCAACAGGAAAATTGCCCTTGAGCACCACGGGCGCGATGGCGGAGAGAATCACCGCATCTTTTTCCCGCAGGACTTTCAATGGCCGGGTGGAATCGGTTTTGAGTTGATGGGTGGCACAGCCGTGCAGTGAGCCGAGCATGCTCGCTCCCAGCAGCAGCCCACTCCCCACCAGCCCCAGTTTCATGAAGCCACGGCGGTTCAGGCCGGGCTGCGTGTCATGGCGCATGGAATTGCCCCTTTTTTAGTCGTGAAAATAGGTCCCGCCTTGCCGGCTTCCCTGACAGCGCAGCGGGTGAATGCAAATGCAATTGAAAAAAAGAAAAACGTTGTTACCGGTATGGCTGCGGCGCGAAATCCGGTTTCCCGCGTCGCGGGGTCTTACTTCAACATCGATTTGAACAGGATTTGATGGATGCGGCGGTTCCAGGGCGGGAACAGCAGCTTGGCGCCGTTGACCTTGCCCTTGTGCACAACGCCCTTGGATTTGCTGAACGTGAGGAACCCCTCGCGGCCGTGGTAGTGGCCCATGCCCGACGGCCCCACGCCGCCGAACGGCAGGTCGTCCAGCGCCACATGGGTAAGGGTGTCGTTGACGCACACGCCGCCGGAGTGGGTGTGATTCAGCAGATAATCGGCGCGACCGGCGTCGTAATCGAAATAGTACAGCGCCAGCGGCCGCGGCCGGTCGTTGACGTGCTTGATGGCCTGATCCAGCGAGTCATAGGCACGCACGATCATCAGCGGGCCGAAAATCTCGTCCTGCTCGATCAGCATGTCATCGGTGGTGTCGAGCACCAGGGTCATCGGCAGCTTGCCAGACCCCTCGAAATCCTCTTTCGCCGGATTGATCGGCACAATCTTCGCGCCCTTGTTTTCGGCATCCTGCAGATAACCCTGCAGCCGCTTCAGCTGACGCGCATTGATCACCGACGTGAAGTCCGGGTTATCGCGCACCGTGGGGTACCAGGTGGACACCACATCGCGGAACGTGGACGTGAATTCATCCAACCGGTGACGCGGCACCATCACATAATCCGGTGCAACGCAGGTCTGGCCGGCGTTCAGGCACTTGCCCCAGGAGATGCGCTCGGCCGCTTCCCGCAACGGGAAAGACTCATGAATGATGACGGGCGACTTGCCGCCCAGCTCCAGCGTCACCGGCGTCAGGTTCTGCGCCGCTGCTGTCATCACATGCCGGCCCACCGACGTGGAGCCGGTGAAAAGAATATGGTCGAACGGCAATTTGGAAAACGCGACGCCCACGTCCGCCTCGCCGGTGATCACCGACACCTGATCCTCGGTGTAGATCTCGGCCAGCATTTTCTTCATGGCCTCGGCCGCGTTCGGCGTGTATTCCGACATTTTCAGCATCACCCGGTTGCCGGCAGCCAGGGCCGGCAGCATGGGGCTCAGCGCCAGAAAATAGGGGTAGTTCCAGGGCACGATGATGCCCACCACACCCAGCGGCTGGTGATACAGCTTGGCACGGGCCGGGCGCATATTGAACGGCACGTGGCGTGTCTGCGGCTTCATCCAGTTGCTGACGTGCTTGCTGTAGTACTTCACCGCTTCCATCAGGGAAATCAGTTCCGCGAACAGGGTTTCCGAGGCACAGCGGTTGCCAAAATCCTTGTTCACCGCCGCCACCAGATTGTCCTGATGGCGCACGATCGCAGGTTTGAGGCGCTTGATCAGCGCGATACGTTCTTCAGCGGAGGGCATGGGGTGCGCGGCAAAAGCACGTTTTTGCGACTGGAACACCTGTTCCATGGCTTTGATCTGGGGATTGTGATCGGCGATGTTGGCAACCTTGGCGACCATTGTGGGGCTTCCTCTGTAGTAAGGCCGGCGACAGCGGGACCGGTGGGAAACGTATTGTGGTGAATGTGTTTATTAAGTGATGCGCGCTGCAATAACAAGCAGGGTAAACAGACCATCTCCTTTTTAGAGCTTTTGCTCTAGAGTGTCAATGGTGCGGGTGGAGGGAAGAGTGGGTGTGTGGAATCTCAACTTTAAATTTCAGGCGACCTTGCTTCGCGCAATTTCTTCATTGGCGTCTTTTCACAATGACTTTCCAACCAATTGTGCTATTTTTGACCAGTCGATCCGTATGGACGGCTCTCCTCTATATATCTTACTAACGATTTTTCCTGCAGGACGTTTCTATGACTCGTGTTTTCTCATTATTGGGAATTGGGGCTATTGCTACATTGACTGGTTGCGCATCCATCGTGAGTGACAGCGAATATCCCGTCGCCATCAAATCAGTGCCTGCGGGTGCTGCATTTGAAGTTACCGGGCCTGGCGGCCAAGTGGTTCACTCAGGCACCACCCCGCAAACCGTTACCTTGAAATCCGGTGACGGTTACTTCGGTTCAGCCACCTACGTCATCAAATTCAAGAAAGACAACTTTACCGAACAGACCTTTACCCTTGATAGCAGCATGGATGGCTGGTTTTGGGGCAACATCATTTTCGGCGGCCTGATCGGCATGTTGATAGTTGATCCCATTACCGGCGCCATGTGGAAACTGCCGGAGAATGCCGAAGTTACCCTCGCGGAAATTGCGCCCCCCACTGAGCCCGTTGTGGAGAAGGCCAGCGATGCCCCCCAAACTGCCGAGCCGGTGGAAGCTGTTCCCAGCGAAGGCGCTGATAAGCTCAAGGCTTCTGAACCTGCTCCCAAGCCAGAAGATACAGTCAGCGTGATAACCATCGATCAGGTGCCACCTGCACTGAGGCCACATTTGGTGCGTATCAATTGATTCAATCCAGGGATGGTCGGCTGCTGCCGGCTGTCCCTGGCTAACCTGATCATGCCCCTCCGTCAGCACAGCACCCAATCTGCGTCGCCGGTGTGGAGCCTGGCCATGGTGTTGTTGCGGCCCTAATAGAGACTCGCCAATTCCGAACCCACCGGCACCGGCACATTCGGTTGCGCCGCAATCTTCGCCAGAAAATCAGGATCGTCCGCCACCGTCAGCGGATCCAGCTTGATTGGTTCAAGTATCGCTGACAGCGGCTTGGTGGCAGCTTTCGGCACGACACGAGCCGGCCCAGTAAAATCACGGGGTCCATTAAAGGGCAGCCGTGGTCTCATCTCGACCGCAGTTTCCTCGATTTCATCGAGCGCCAGCGACCACACCACCGGTTTGGCAGCATCCAGCGCCGCGCGCGCGATCTTTGGTTTCCGTTGTTCCAGTTCGCGCGCAAGCGCCGGCAAATCGCCAAACGCCTCACGCAATCTGCGGCGCGCCTTGGCAAGCGATATCGTCGCCACATCCGGATCCGACGTTGCCTGCTCGAGGAACAGTCGGCGCTGCTTGCCTCCCACTCTGATAAGTTCGCCTTGGGGACCGAACGCTTTCATCAACGCCGGCATGCCGTAGCGGGCAATACCGTTGATCATCACCAGTCGTATTGCAGTTTCGCTGGCTTTGATCAGCGCATCGTATGGATCGCCTTGCTTGCCGCCGATTACGAACAAATCCGCGCGCTTGCCAGGCTCCAACGAGCCGATCGATTTATTCCACTTCAGAATTGCAGCAGCTTCCCGCGTCGCCATCGCCACCAGATCGCGCGCGCTGAACAAGCCGCCCAGCACATGCCGCGAGTAAAGCCATGCCACCTTCAGCTCGCCCAGCAGATTCTTGCTGCCGGACGGCGACCAATCGCTGCCCAGGCCAATGCGCAGCCTGGCTTGCCTGGCCACATCCACGCGCGCGGTTTCGCCGTAAAGCAAAAGGTTGCTGAGCGGTGACCACACCATTGAGCCACCGTGCTGCGCCAGTACTTCGAGGTCGCTGGGCAGAAGGCCTGCCGCATGAATGGCTGCCAGACGGTCGTTGATGGCCCATTTATCGGGCGCTACCTGCAACGCGAGAAAATGGCGACGCGCCACCGAATCAGTCTGTCCGGTTTTGGTCACGCCTTCGCTCAGATGCAGCAGAAAGCAACTGTCTTCCTTTTCCAGCCGACCTAGAAATGAACGTGCATCGTGCGCGTCGATATCGGCAATACGTCCCTGCGCCTCTGGTAGATCAGGATCGTCGGTTTTTTCGACGTTGCGCAGAATACCGCGATAGAAACGCTGAATTCCCGCATTGCTGTTGAGCATGATGCCCTGGCTGGTCGTGACTCCGCCCAGCAGGCATTTGCATTCCACGTAACGCACCAGCGGCGCCAGCAAGGCGGGCTTGCCATTGGCATCCAGGTATTTGCCAATTACGGTCATCGGACCGCTGATGAGTTTGCGATAGTCAGGATGATCGGGCCATTGACCGCGATGCTGGAACAGTTTTGGAACAGGCGCCCACAGCGGTAGCGCGTTGTAGGCGAGATGATTGTGCAGTTCAATTAGCCCCGGAAACAACGTACCTCTGGTGTTGACTGGCACTATTGCTTCGAATCCCGACGGCGCCGGCTGCGCGCGATCCAGCACGGCGACGATGATTCCCTTCTCGATGTAAACAACGGCGTCGGGCATAACTGTGAAGCTGTCATCCATGGTGACGACACGTCCTGCCAGCGCCAGTTTCGGTCCAGTCAACGGGTCGATGGGGATCTCAGCTTTCTTCGCGGCCCTGGTCGCAGATTTTTTTGAAGCCAAGGTCCCTGTGACAGCCGCAATCGAATCGTCCAGCGGAAACCAACGGCGGCGCGAACTGCTCATATCAGCACTCCTTTCGGTACAGTAATCGTGATATTGCGCCGTTTTGAAAGATCGTCAGCTCCAGAACGTTTTGCCCAGCTGTCCTGTTCGTGCATCCAGCCCGGCAAGCCAGCGGGAAAATCGAATTCGGGAATTGCGGTCCGGTCGCCGTCATTCCAGCTGTCGCCATACAGGATCAAAGGCGTTAACAGATCAGGATGTTTCACCTCTGGTGCCAGCGATTGCAGCGCCACATTCCAGTTCTGCAACATTTTTTTCGTTGCCGCCGCCAGTTTTACCTTGCCACGTTTGGATGAGCTTTCCGGTTGCGTGGGATGTGTGATCGCCGCATATGCGATATTCGTGTCCGCGCCGAAAGAGGTTTGCTTCCAGAATTTCCATGCTTCGTCGGCCGCCCGGCCCAACGCTATGACAGCCTCGATCTGACCACCACTCACAAGCGCGTCAATCCATTGATTGCGATAGTCGATCAACTCTGGATTCTGGCGGGTCTTCGCCCTCACGCTGCCATAGACGCTATATAGAAAGGCATTAATAAACACATAGCTGCGGGTGACACCAAGTTTGGCCAGCAAGCCTTGAACCCGGCGTCCGGCCTCACCGACCAAGATGCGACGCACCACTGTTTCATGCTGGGCGGGATCTTGGCCTATTACGAGAATGCGTGCCGATCCATCGAGTCGGCCGCGGTGAAAAATGGGGCCCCATTCAACGCGAAATTGTGTCAGGGGATAGACGAGGCTATCGGGGTATTGTTTGCACAGGGTAACAAAAGGCTCGGCGATATATCCCGGATCGAACGCATGCACCATAAAACCTCCTTGTTGTCGTTGTCATCTCCTGCTCGTCAACTACTGTGAATTTATCCTCCTCTGCTCTGGCGGTGAATTGAACTGCAAAATCCGTGGTATTGCCTGTGTGAAATGCCACATTAAGGGACTCGCGCATATCTGCGGATATCAGACCACTCCCTCCGCCTGGTAAAACCGCTACATGCCTATACGCACCATCCATTCCGGGGCAAACCGCAGCACGCCATTTCGCAACAGCGCGGTGTATCGCAGGGTCGGGCATCCTAGCCAACAGCATGATTCAATTGATGTTGCTGTATGCAGAGTAATGGTTATACCAGCGTTTAGTGGAGACCCAGTAGATCCGGCAGCTCTCTCCATACCCGATCCCTTTCTACAAATGAACAACGTTGTTGACCGCGATCAATGCAGTATTGTGCCAATCCGGCGATCTTTAGTACCAAACACGTTGAAGTAGCCGTTGAGTTTATGGATAACGCACTAAAGCTTCATATCGTCGATACGATTCTGGAACGTGCATCGGAAGTGGTGGGCGATATCACAGATCCAGTGATCGCCGAGTTCTACCGGGCAGATCCTGCAGCGAAGGATTTATTCACGCATCACTGCCCGGTCGATACCATCAGGCTCGAAGCGGGCATGGTCGAGCAGGCGCTCTATTGCTTCATGCGTTGGTTCAAGTCACCGGGCGAAATCAGAATTCTGCTGTTGGGGTCAGTGCCGCATCATGTTGAAACGCTGAAAGTTCCGGTGAATTATTACCACAGGTTCCTGCAAGCCATGGCAACCGTCATCAGAAAAACCATTCCCGCTGAAAACCAGCAGGAAATCGACGTCTGGGATGAAATCTGCGAAAACCTGGGCGAAATTGTCGATACCGCCAATCAGTACGTTTATCGCAGTGCGTCTATCGCGCGTGCATGATCAGGCCGGCTATCGGCGGAAGATAACCTTGCGTTGCATGCAGGTCCACTGACCGGCACTCAACCCTGAACCGGAGGCTTTTCCTGTCGCACCGTCCCCTGCAGCGCACCTTTCAACACGCCTTCCATTTCTTTCAATTCCTGTTCCGCCTGCACCCGCTTCTTGCGGCCCTCGTCCGCGATCTGCAGTGATTCCTCGATGGTGGCAATCAGGTGGGCGTTGGCCTGCTTGATCGCTTCCATGTCAAACACGCCGCGTTCGTTCTGTTCGCGCACGGTGCGGTTGGCCTGACGCAGATTTTCGGCATTTTGCGTGAGCAGTTCATTGGTGAGATCGTTCACCGCGCGGATGGTGTTGGCGGCATCCTGCGAGCGTCCAATCGTCAACGCCTGAGCCAGCTGCGTTTCCCACAGCGGCACGGTGTTCACCAGCGCGGAATTGATACGGATCACCAGCGCCTTGTCGTTTTCCTGCACCAGCCGGATCGAGGGCAGGGATTGCATCGTCACCTGCCGCGTCAGTTTCAAATCGTGCACGCGGCGTTCCAGATCGTCACGTATGGCGCGCAAGTCCCGCAGCTTTTGCGCGGCCAGCAGGCTGTCGTTGCTGCCGGCGGTGGCATCGCGGGTGAAATTGGGAATGGTTTCCTCGTCGAGCTGGCGCAGTTTTTCTTCGCCGGCGCGGATGTAAAACGCCAGCTCGCGATAGAATGCCAGCGTGCGTTCGTACAGTTTGTCGAGGCTTTTGATGTCCTTCAGCAGCACGGTTTCGTGTTGCAGCAATTCATTGGTGATACCGTCGATCTGGTCGCGCACCTGTTCATAGCGGGCGACAAATTCCGCTGCCGGTTTGGTTTTGCGCAGCAGTTTTTCCCACCAGCTGGGCGGACGGTTCGGATCGAGTTCGGTGGTGGAAAAACCACGCAGCGACGTCACCATTTCCCGCAGCGTATCGCCGGCCTTGCCCATGTCCTTGTTGCGCACGCCGCCCAGCATTTCCTGGCTGATGGCCTGCAGGCCCGACTGCGCCGCTGAACCAAAGCGGATAATGGAATGGGAATCCGCCAGATCCAGTTCCGCGATTTTTGCGGCGACGATGGCGCGACCTTCGGCGGTCTGCAGTGCGTCGGTGTGGTCCCAGTCGCTGACCTGGGCGGACAGGGATTCCAGTGCCTGCGTCAGTTCCTGCGGTGTCGTGCTCATGCTGTTTCCTCAACGTTCCTGTTTGATGCGTTCGCGCAGAACTTCCACTTCGACGTCCAGCTCGGTGCGGTCGTTCAGCAGCAGGCTTTGCTGCTGGCGGATGAACTGCTGCTCCAGATCCGTCAGCAGCCGTTCGTAATCGGCATATTCCTGCAGCCCGGGATTGCGCGCCTTGATATGCGCCAGTTTGACGGTGGCATCGCGGGCACCCTGCAGGTACACCGCCATGAATTTGCGTGAACGCTGCAGATCGCGCGGATCTTTTTCGATGGCGCGAAATACAGCGCGGGCTTCCTGCACCAGTCGCATCACATGCTGCTGCAGGCGACGGTCGGGAAAGGTGCTGGCGGCGGCGAGGGTTTCTTCCATCAACCGTTCCCCCTGTTCCAGCGCTTGCAGCAGGCGATTGGCGTCCTGCCGGGAATAACCCTGCAGGCCTTTGGATTTCATCGGATCAAGACCAAAGGCAATGCTGTGCAGCAGCGTGGCCACGACGGAATAGACGGCGGCCGTCACCGGTTCGTTGAGCAGCGGCAGGAAGCCGAACAGGCTGGTCACCGCCACCGCGGCGCCGGTCAGCAGGGATGCGAACAGTTTGCGTGGAAAGGCTGGCGGCTTGGCCACTTCGCGTGCGTCGTAGGCGTGGTGGGCTTTTTGTCCTTCCAGCAGCAGCCAGGCCGACAGCAACAACAGAGCCAGGCCGCCGAAGCGTCCGGCCATTTCGATGGCGCTGCCGGTGATGGCGGAATACAGGCCCATGAACATCAGCGGCAGCGGCACCAGGAACATGGAGCGCTCCCACAGCATCAGGCGGGTTTTGACGAAGTGCCGCGCCTTGCGGAACATTTCCTCGGGCGTGGGTTCGGGCCGTGCATTGCCGGGGCCCGGGTGGCGGGCGTCGCGCACTGGCGGATTCACGCAGCGCCCCCGAACATGACGATCAGCAACAGGATTACCAGCAGGAAGAAAGCCAATCCCCGTATGAATACTCCGGCCATGATTCTGTCCTCGTGGTTGTGCTGGCGTCACCGTGACTGGGCCTCATTATGCCACAGGCGGTGAAAGGGAAGCGCTGATCAGTTGGTCAACGGCTGTGCAGCTGACGACGGGGCGGGCATTGCCATCGCCAGGCTCGTGGCGCATTCTGCTGCTCGGTATCAGCCTTTTCCTTCCTCCGTTCTTGGATCGATCGACTCATCATGCCAGTCACCATGCCATTCGCCACAAAAGCCTTCGCCCTGTTGCTTGCCGTCCTGCTGCCATTCCTGCCTGGCGTCAGCCTGGGTGCCGACGCCATCATCAAATTGAAACGGGACGGGCAGGAATGGCGTTTAAGTTCCGCACATCTGTTGCAACGGAACGACGCCACCGAGATCAGTGTGCCGGCAGACGTGGCCTATCGTCGCGACATGCGTTTTCGCGCGCTGCCGCTGCGAACGCTGCTGCTGGAAAATGGATTTGTCGCCCAGGGCACGCTGAATTTTCTGGCGCTGGATGGTTATGCCGCACCTATCGATGCCGCGCAGGTGTTGAATGAAGCCGGCGCGCAGGCCTGGCTGGCGGTGGAAGATCCCGCCCAACCCTGGCCGACACTGTCACCGGAAGGCGCCACGGCCGGGCCTTTCTATCTGGTGTGGCAGCAACAGCCGGCCGGTGGTGTTCCGCAGGAACACTGGCCCTACCAGATCGCCGTGATCGAGCAGACGCTGGCACCGGAACAGCGTTACCCCATGATCCTGCCCAGCCTGACCCTGCCCAAACACAATCCGGCCTGGCAGGGTTTTGCGGTGTTCAAAGAAAACTGCATCGCCTGCCACAAGATCAATGGCGGCGGCGATGGCGTGCTGGGTCCGGACCTGAATGTACCGCACAATCCCACCGAATATTTCACAGAACCCTTTCTAAAAAAACTGATTCGCAATCCGGCCCAGGTGCGCAGCTGGCCGGGCGCTAAAATGCCCGGCTTTGATGCCGAGGCGATTTCCGATGAAGAACTGGAAGCGCTGATTGCCTATCTGAAGGCGATGCGCACGCAACGCTGACGGGGGAGAATTGACGTTGGGACTGGCACCGCACCGGCACTGATGCCGGTACAGTGATTTTACCTGCTGCTGTTCAGTGATTTCAGTGATGATGCTTGTGCTTGCTTTTGTCATGGCCGTAGGCGTTACCACGGCCGCGCTTGCCAGGACCATCGCGGTCATCCCACTCGTCATCGTCGTGGTAACGGCTGCCATCCCGGCGGTAATCATCCTCATCGCGTGAAGCGTAATCGCGGTCGCCCTTGCGGCTGTCCGATTCTTCGGTGACATTGCCGCCAATAACACCACCGGCAGCAGCACCAACAGCACCACCCACGATCTGGCCGGTGGAACCACCCACATGCCCGCCCACCGCCACACCGCTGGCGCCACCGATGGCACCGCCAACGGCTGCACCGGTTTTGGCGGAACCCTTGGCACTGGCCGCGCCGCCGGCAGCACCACCCACCGCACCACCGATGATGGCGCCGTTGGTACCACCGACTTCCTGACCAATGGCAGCGCCGACGCCGCCACCAATCGCACTGCCAACGGCGGTGCGGGTGTCGTCTCCGGCGAAGGTGGCGCTGGTACTCATGGCGATCAACAAGGCGGCCGTCAGCCGTGTCAGTGCCAATACGTTGAATTTCATAGATACTCCTGGTGTTGCTGATGTCGCTGCGTTATTGCGCGTTTACAATGAACATCATTGTTGCAAACGCAACCAGTCCCGGCAAACCGGCTTCAGCGGAATATGATGCGCTTCAAATAATGCACATACCGGAATTGACTAAACCTGTTTGGCACCTGACGGCAGTGGTAAACGGCGTCTGGCTGCGGCATCCTCTCTCGGTCTGTTTACTATAATAAGAACAACCAGCCCGGACCCGATCACCATGTTGATTCAACCCTTCCTGCACAAGCCTGCGTTCATGTATCCGTGGGAAAAACGCACGCTGTTTATCGGCCGTTTGCCGGAACCGGTGACAGCGGCTTATGGTGCGGCCACGCTGGTGATCAGCCTCGGCGACCCCATCGATTTGAAAGTGGGCGGCAGGATCATTCACAGCGGCAGCTTTCTGATTCCGGCGGGCGTGCGGGTGTCGATCAACGCCGGCCTGCAGCCGGTGGCGATTTGCCACCTGGATGTGCTGGGGGATGATTACAAACGTTTTCAGGGTTGTTTCCAGTATCAGGGCCGGGGCATTACGGTGTCCCATGATTTGCACGACGCAGCCGATTTTCACGCGCTGCTGAACCAGCTGTACCGCCAGCCCGGAGCGTCGGCGGTGACATACACGCAGCTGGATGGTTTGCTGGAATACAGTTTCAATCGCGCCGGCAATCCGTCCAGAATCGATCCGCTGGTGCAAGAGGCGGTGGATCACATCAAGCAGAATTATCAGGACAATATTCCGGTGGAGGAACTGGCGCAGCGGGTGAATGTGTCGACGCCCACGCTGATCCGGAAATTCAAGCAGCAATCCGGCGTGCCGATCCGGCGCTTCCGGCTGTGGCACCGGATTTACGAATCCATGATTTTCATCAGCGCGGGCCAGAATCTCACCGATGCGGCGCTGAGCGCGGGCTTTTCCGATTCATCCCACTACACCCACACCTTGCATGCCATGTGGGGTGTCAGCCCCAGCAATCTGTTTGCACGGGACATTCGCGCCGAGATCGTGCCGCCGCAGGAATAAACCGCATCCTGCGTATTTAAAAAAATCCTCAATCCGACGCGTGCCGTTGCAGAAATTCCTTGTAGCAGCGTGCCACTCGTGCCGGCTGTTCCAGCATGGGCGTGTGACCCACGTTCGGCAGGATGATTTTTTCATTGTTGGGCAAGCCCCGGCTGTACACATTGGCCATGGTGGGATCCATGATGCCGTCGCGATCGCCCCACAGCACCAGCGTTGGCTGGCGGATCTGCCCGAGCAACGTATCCACCTGCTGCGCCGGTGCCAGATAGGTCTGGTCGGGATTGGTGATATCGGCGAACAGTTTGCGGGCCTGGTCCATGCGCGCCAGGCCATGGCGGTAATTCACCGCGCGAATCGATTGGGGAATGGCGCGGGGATTCGCCACGGCCATGTCCAGCAATTCAGCATATTCCGCCGCACTGGAATAGAAAAACGGATTGCGCTGTTGTGCCAGTGCCTTGAAGAACGGGCTGAGTACCGGCGATGCCACACCGCAGGCATTCATCAGGCACAGTGTTTCCACCTGGGTGGGATGCGCGTGCGCGTACCAGGCCGCCACCCAGCCGCCCATGGAATTGCCCAGCAGGTGAAAGCGGTCGAGACAGAGGGCATTCAGCAACTGGTTCAACTGGCGGGCGTAAAAAGGAATGTCATAGGTAAGCGTCGGATCGTACCAGGACTGGCCGTGGCCACCGAGATCCGGAATGATCACGCGATAGCGGGAAAGATGCAGCGCCATCGCAATCCAGTGGTCCTTGTCGGCGTTAAAGCCGTGCACCAGCACCAGGGTTTCGGTGGCCGCGTTGTTATTGTTGTCGTAATAGAAAAGCGGGCAGCCCTTGGCGGTGTCCAGTTGTTTTAGTTCCAGCCGGGCAACCAGCCGGCCCAGGGTGCGGGTGATCAGGAAAGCGGAATCCTGCCATTTTTCCGACAGAAAAGCGGTTTGGCGCAAGAGCGTCGTCATGGTGATTCCATCCGGCAGACAGCGGTAATTGAAGGAGGGGATTGAACGGGATCTTATGGGGCGGCATCTGACCTGTCTTGTATGTATTGATCAGGCTGCGAATGCCGGCGCCACCGCGCTGACGACCCGATCACGTCCACCGCGTTTGGCGGCGTAAAGGTTGTCATCGGCTATCCGCAGCGCCAGTTCGCCGTCACCATCATTACTCTGGGCAATGCCGATGCTCAGCGTAACCTGAAAGGAATGGCCGTTGGCCTGGAACGCATGGGCGCGCAATTGCGTGCTGATCTGCTCGGCGACCTGTGTGGCCTGCTGCAAACCCGTTTCCGGCAGCAGGATCGCGAATTCCTCGCCACCGAAACGGGCCGCCACATCCACCGACGGCCGAATGGTGTGCGTCATGATACTGCCCAGGTGGGCCAGCACTTCGTCACCGGCCGGATGTCCCCAGCGGTCGTTGACCTGTTTGAAATGATCGATATCGCACAGCAACAGGCAGAACGAATGTCTACTGCGGGCGTGGCGATGACATTCCACCTTGAACTGTTGCATGAACGCGCCCCGGCTGGTCAGTCCTGTCAGAACATCGGTACGCACCCAATATTCCAGTTGCCGCTTTTCCCGCTCCAGCAGATGAAACAGCAAAAAGAACAGCGCGCTGAGGGGAATCGCGGCGAGGTCGTACAGCACCCGCAGCCAGACGTCCCACCAGGGCTGCAGCGGCTGGCCAACGTAAATGGGATTCTGCAGCAGTGGTGCGTATTCCCACCAATCCAGTGACAAACCAATTTCATTGCAGCTGATCACACCCAGGCTGGCGATAAATCCAGTTGCCGCAGGTTTCCTGCCGAACAAGGCCCGGCAAACAAACAGGAATCCCAGCCAGAATAAAATCAGTGGACTGTCCTTGTAACCGTAAGCCGCACCCAGCAGCACGGTGGACAGCAGCAGAAGCAGGGTCAGCGCACAGGTGAGCGCGGGATGGCGGTCAGGATCGTGGCGTTGACGCCAGGTGTGCAGCATCAGCAACGAGATGATCAAGAGCAAAGTGGAAAGCAGGATCTGGCCCGTGCGGAGCATTCCGCTGCGATACAATGCATGCCATTCCGCATCGAGCAGGGCCAGCGCCTGCATCAGCCAGAACACCAGCAGTACCGGCAGTGCCAATGCCAGCACGAAAAAGCACTTCGCGTTGTCATGGCGACCGACAAACCAGCCTTCAAGCCAACGTACAAATGCGTTCATTGCTGGCTGCCTGCGGGCTAAGAGAGGCGACGATGCGATTGCGTCCTGCCGCCTTGGCCTGATACAGATTCATGTCCACCAGCCGCAGTGCGTCCTCGATGGATTCGCACCGGCATTCCACCACACCCATGCTGACGGTCACGCGGAACACACATTCCCGTGCGCCGAATTTCTGCTCGCGCAGGCAGGACGCCAGACGCTCGCACGCCACCTGAGCGCCATTCAGATCCGTGTCCGCCAGCAGGATTGCGAATTCCTCACCACCCACACGGGCAGGCAGATCAGTGGGGCAGCGCATGCTTGTCTTCATTGTGGCGGCGATGACCCGCAACACATCGTCACCGACCGGATGGCCGAAGCGATCGTTCACCTGCTTGAAGTGATCCACATCCAGCAACACCAGGCAGAAGGGACGCTGCATGCATTCGGCGCGGCGCGTTTCCGCCTGCAGACGTTCCATGAAAAAACGCCGGTTGGCCAGGCCGGTCAGTACGTCGGTGTAGGACAGCCTGCGCAGAGCCGCGCGCTGGGATTCAAACTGGTTGAACAACAGAATGCCGAAAAAGCAGGTTCCCGCCAGACCAAATATCAGCACCATATTGCGCCAGATGCTGAACCATTCCTGCGGCTCGCCCTGATTGAACGCGGCCGGCGTGAGCATAGGGGCGTAGGGCACGATCTCCAGCAACACCAGCACATCGTTCAGCACCAGAGTCACCACCGCCTGGATAAACGCGAGCAGCACCGCGCGCTGGTCCAGCAGCATCAGGCCGATCACCACATTGCCGATGATCACCATGTTTGCCGGCGACGTCAGATTGCCTTGCATGATGGCCTCACCGGTGTAGAGCAAAGTCGAGGCGCAGGCCAGAAAGGTGTATAGATGCGGCACCGGTAACGGCGAGCGCCGCAAAGGCCAGCACCAGATGCCCACGGCCAGCGTCATCAGCGTTACCGCCACCACGAGGATCTGCATTGCCATCATCACGCCGGGGCGGATCACGGCGCGAATATCGGCGTCGCCCAGGGCCCAAGCCTGGGTTGCAAAATACAACACGTAGAACGGCACCAGAATGGCCACGGTAATGAGGCAGCGGGTGGCCGGTGTCGCCTGATTCAGTATCCGGTTGACAGCTTCAAGCATGGTCGATCAAACATCACGGTTCCGTAGGATTGCCAAAGCCTGGCGGCAAAATAAAGGCAGGACGTTCCCATGTGGCAGAACGTCCTGCTGTTGCAGGCTGCGGCAATCAGGGTACTTGCCACACCACTTTTACGCCCGGTGCCACCAGCGACTTGTCCACATAGCCGATGGTGTTCGGATTTTCTGCCACCAGCTTGACCATATCGGCAGATGATTCCACCGCCTTGGGCGGTGCGCCGGCGCCGGTGAAGATGATTCGCGACCAGTAGGCCCGCAGCTGCGAATCGGTTTTGCTCATGGCTTTTTCATAAAAATTGTTTTTCTCCGGGCTCTTTTCCGGCAGGTCCAGCGGTATCGCACTGCTGCCATCAGGGAACAGCTTCATTTTGCCCAGAAATATTTTCTCCACATCTGCCTGGCTGACGGACGCGGTTGGATTTTTGTCGCTGACGATCACCACCATTTCAGCATTCACCGTGCCCATGACCAGCAGGGCGCCCAAACCGATCAGAATTGCAGTCACATTTTTCAAGTCACGTTTCATGTCTCGCCCTCCCATCAGAACGCAAAGTCGATTGCGGCGGAAACCACATTGATGTCACGTTCTTCGGCGAAAAATTCGTTCGTGGCGTTCACGAATTCCGCAACGGTGTTCTTCGGCTTGATGATGTGATCGATCTGCGCCTTCAGGGCAACGCCACTGAGCAGATCCCAGCGCACACCCACCGTCCAGGCATCCCGCTCGATCAGCAGCTGGGAACCGGCATTCACCGCCGACACCAGTCCGCCCAGGCCCGGGTCGATGGAAGATGTGTCGAGGGCCGGAAATTCCGCCTGATCCTGGTGTATCAGCTTGCTGAATGAAACGTAGGGCGACCATTTGTCAAAGTGGTAGCCACCCAGCAGATAAAATCCATCCAGGCTCTGCACGAAGTCGGAATCAAATTTGCGCACCGCATATTCGGTTTGCACGAACATTCCGCCGTCGTCGTACATGTAACCCAGGCTGATGAAATCCAGCGGCACATCCAGGCGCTGCATGCGGTCGTGAATGCTGGAAGCATTGGTGACGCCGTTGTCTTCCAGCTGATCCATGGCCAGGTCATACAGCTCCAGCGCGTCGTTCATCACGTCCATGCTGATTTTCTGGTAGCCCACCCGGAACGAGTGCGCACCGTGCTCCACGGTGGTGTCGAAGGATTTGATATCGAACTTGAAATTCAGTGTGCCGTTGACCTGGTTGATTTCCTGGTTCAGCGTGCCCACGCCGGCGCGCAGTTTCACCAGCGTGTCCCCCAGCAGAAATTTGTAGCCGCCATCGACGCCGTTCATGTAGGAAATCGGGCTCAGCAGGTACACTTCCGCCACCGGCCGCACCGCCGGTTGCGCGTAACCGATCATGCGCGATTCCGAGATCATGAAGGTGGGCGCGACAAACCGGCCGGCCCGCAGATAGGTTTGTTCGTTGAGGTCGTACTTGAAGTTGGCCCACTCGAAATAAGGCTTGGAGCTGTTGTAGTCGGACAGGCGCCGGGCAATGATCTGCGCGGTGGCGGTGAGCTTCGGCACTATTTCGATATCAACCTGGGTGCCGAAAATCGTATCCAGGCCGGAGTCGGGATTGTTACTGAAACCGACGCCGGTGCTCTGTTCGATATTGCTGCGGTAGTCCGCGTCGTTGTCGTCGCTGGTGGCGATGCCGACGGTGCCGAAGCCGGAAAAGCGCACCACGTCCTCGATGCTGGTGGCCGCCTGTGCAGCCGGGCTGCAAAGAGCCGCGCACAGCAACGCCGTAGTTTTCAATTTCATATCATGCCCTCCCGGGCGACTGGTAGGTGAAGCAGGCAGAATTCAGATCCCTGAGGTTCATCCGCCGGACCCGTCCCAGGTCCAGCTCAGCAAAAGTTGACGACCACGTTGCGGTGCGCCGCGTACCAGCTGGCCCTCCGCATCACGCCCCAGCCCGGCGCTGTCGGACACGGTGTCGTACTGGGTATCGAACAGATTCGATCCGGTGAGGGCGATAGTTTGGTGAGGATCGATCCGGTAGCCGATGCGCAGGCGGCCGAGGGTGTAGGGCGAGGTGTCGGTGATGGTGTCGATTTCACCGGCGTAGTGCGCTGCCAGATGCAGCTGCCAGCGATCCAGACTCCAATCGAGTGTGGCCGTGGCAAGATCGCGCGGAATCACCGCCGCGGCATCATCCACGCGCACCGCATCGGCATTGAACTGGTCCCAGTCCAGGATATGGCTGCCCAGCAGTCCCAGTTCCAGGTGCGTGTCGGCACGCCAGCGCAGTGCGAATTCGATGCCCTGGGTATCCAGCTCGCCCACATTGAAACGCTGCACGGTGGTGGCGCTGATGGGGCGGAACAGAATCAGATCCCGTTCGGCGCTGGCATAGAAGCTTGTTTCCAGACTGATGGTGTCAACCTGCAGCAGATGGATCAGTTCCAGATTTTTCAGCTGCACCGGTTGCAGTTCATCGTTGCCGAGATTGACCGGATTGGAGGTCAGGTGCAGTTCACCCAGGCTGGGGGGCCGGAAGGCTTCCACGTAGGCCAGTTTCAGGGTCTGGTCCGGCAGGCCGCTGTAGATGAGTGCAGCGCGAGGGCTGGTGGCGCCGCCAACGTCGTCGGTGTCATCACGACGCAGACCCAGATAGGTACGAACCGACTCCGTCCACTGCGCCTGCCAGTGAGCGTAAACGCCCAGGCCATTGCGATCGGCGTCCGGCATCAGGTTGTAGGGTTGTTGCTGCAGGCCGCCGCCGAGATAGTCCAGCGTCGCCAGATCATGGGTGGCATCCGCATCCGCTGTTGCGCGCTCCGCATAACCTTCGAAACCGGCCTGCCAGTGGTGACGGGGATTGATCTCGCCGGCAGAGGTCAGCTCCAGCGTGGTGGTTTCGCTGTGAAAGATCGAGCGGAACACAAAGTCCTGCGCGCTGGAATTTTGCGTTGTGTTGGCCGGGGCCAGCCGCGACAGCAATTCGTAATCGGATTCGCGTCGGTTCAGCATGGCGCCGATGTCGACACCGCGCCATTCCAGATCGTGCAGGCGCAGTCCGTATTCCAGCAGGTCTGTGCCCGAGCGATTGATGCCGTCCGCCAGCGTGGCCAGCACGTAGTAGTTGTCCAGCGTGTTGTGGTGCTGGCTTGCAAACAGGCTGACCTGGGGTCCATCCAATTGCAGTTGTACGCCACTGGCCTGCTGCGGATCTTTGGTATGGGTCTGTTGTTGAAAGCGGTCGAACGCGGCGCGTTGTTCACCATTGTCGCGGTAATCCTGCGCCTTGGCCGATAGCTGCCAGTCATCCGCCGAGGTGGCGGTGGCCAGTCGCACGTCCGTTGCTCCGTGTTCACCGGCCGCCACTGTCACTGCCTTTTGGGAAGGATCGGTGATCAGATTAATCACCGCATAGGTGGCATTGGCGCCGTATATCGCAGAGCCTGGGCCGCGCAGAATCTCCACCCGCTTGAATCCCGCCAGACTCTGCCGCATCCACGCGGTGGAAGCGGTACCGAACGCGGCGTCGTTCTGTCGGCGCCCGTCGATCAGCAGCAACAGCCCTGAACCGTTTTCATTGGGATTGCCGCGAAACTGGGTGGTCCAGAACGGCGCTGCGGAACCGGCACGCTGATGGGGATAGGCGCCAGGAACGTATTGCACCAGCTCGTCCAACCAGCGCACGCCCATGCGCTCGATATCCTCGCGGGAAAATACCGTGACGGCCGCCGGCGTGTACTGCAAGGGTTCCGGCAGGCGCGATGCAACTTCCACGGTGACCATCATCAGTTCTTCCAGCGACAGCGCAAACAGATCCTGCGCCATCAGCCGCGTGTCGACACCGCCCAGCCACACCAGGCAGAAGCCGGCGCGTAACAGGCGCAAGGTACGTTCTTGCAGTGACGCGGAGCGAAGTTGGTTGATGGTTGCCATGTGCGAGCGGATATCAGTTGTCTTCCAGGTGAATGAGCCAGTACGTGAGCGAGCCGGGGTGAAATGTGCGCGCTGAAGTGCGCGTTTTTTTCATCCACGGAAGCAACACTAGCAGCAGGTTCTGGAAGGCGCCAAAAGCGTAAACTGCGGATTTTTATAGATAAAAACAGGATTTTTAGAACGGGGCTTTTCCATTCTATCGAAGCGTTTGCCGCATCGCTTGTAGAAACTGATCAGCATGAAAATTGGGGTTAATGAGCCCTTGGTACCGACACGGCTTTTTCATTTGCGCGCCGGGGTTTGGCGACAATGGTGCGCAATTACCGCACGTCGGCTGGCGCAGAGATAAAGCGGTGTTACCAATCGCACATAAACGCGGGGTATAGATCCGGCACAGATCAATGCAAAAAAAATCTGACCCCGCAGCCGGAATTCAATGAAAATCCCGCGACTGCGTGTCCAATTCGCCCAGCAGTTCCGTCATGTCCTGCAGATGGCCGGCGATGACGTGAATCACATTGTGCTCCCGCTCCACCACACCTTTCACACACAACAGACGCGCGTGCAGCACCTCGGTGCGGAAGCGTTCCACCAGATCGCTCCACACCACGATATTGCTGTTGCCGGTTTCATCTTCCAGCGTGATGAAGACAACACCGGTGGCGGTACCAGGACGCTGGCGACCGGTGACAATGCCGGCAATGCGCACGAAACGCTTGTGGCCCAACGTGGGCAGATCGGTGTAACGCTTGCAGCCGCGCAGGGCGGGATGATCTCGCAGCAGCGCCATGGGATGGCGGCCCAGAGTCAGGCCGGTGCTGTGATAATCCTCCAGCAGGTTTTGCGCTTCGCTGGGGGCCGGCAATACCACCGATGTTTCCCGTTGCTGTTCCTGTTGCAGCAGCGGTGATTCCTGCTGCAATCCCTGCGCATCCCAGCGCGCCTGGAAACGGTGAGCGCTGAGGGATTGCAATGCGTTGGCATGGGCGAGGGCATCCATATCCTTCTGCTGCAGACGGCAGCGGCGGGTGAAATCCGCCAGCGAGCTGAAATTTTTCTGCGCCCGCTTTTGCAGGATTTTGTCGGCGCCAGTGCGGGACAGATTGCCCACCAGACGCAGGCCCAGCCGGAGCGCCGGTTGCCGCTGCGGATGGCTTTGCATGGCGTCGGTTTCCAGCGTGTGGTCCCAGTCGCTCTGCAGCACATCCACCGGCCGCACTTCAACGTTGTGCCGCTTCACATCCTGCACCAGTTGCGAGGCGGAATAAAATCCCATGGGCTGGGCGTTGAGCAGGCCGCAGCAAAACGCCGCCGGCTCATGACATTTCAGCCAGGCCGACACATACACCAGCAGCGCAAAACTGGCGGCGTGGGATTCGGGAAAACCGTATTCGCCGAAACCGCGAATCTGGGCGATGATGCGCTGAATGAATTCCGGCGAATAACCCCGCTCCAGCATGCCGGCTGCCAGTTTGTGTTCGTGCGGTTCCAGTCCGCCTTTTCTTTTCCAGGCGGCCATGGCGCGGCGCAGCTGGTCTGCCTCGCCACCGGAGAAGCCCGCTGCCACCATCGCCAGCGCAATCACCTGTTCCTGGAAAATCGGAATCCCCAGCGTGCGTTCCAGCACAGCTTTTATATCCTCTGATTCGTAGCTGACCGGCTCCAGCCCCTGCCGCCGCCGCAGATAGGGGTGCACCATGTCGCCCTGGATCGGGCCGGGGCGCACGATCGCCACCTGGATTACCAGATCGTAGAACGCTTTCGGCTTCAGGCGTGGCAGCATCGCCATCTGGGCGCGGGATTCCACCTGGAACACGCCGACGCTGTCGCCCCGTTGCAGCATCTCGTAGGTTTTCGGATCGTGCTGCAGCAGCAGGTCCGCCATGGTGTGACGCACGCCGCGCACCGTTTCCAGCAACGCAAAACTTTTGCGGATCGCGGTGAGCATGCCCAGGGCCAGCACGTCGATTTTCATCAGGCCGAGGGCTTCGATATCGTCCTTGTCCCACTGCACCACGGTACGGTCCGCCATGCTGGCATTTTCGATCGGCACCAGCTGGTCCAGCGGTCCGGCGGAGATAATGAAGCCACCCACATGCTGCGACAGATGACGGGGAAAACCCAGCAACTGGTCCACCAACCATTTGAACTGGCGGATGCGCGGACTGGCAGGATCGATGCCCAGTTCCCGCAGGCGCTCCGGCAGCTGGTCCTTGCGATCCCACCAGGCCAGGGATTGCGACAGCTGATCCAGCAATGTCTGGTCAAAACCCAGCGCCTTGCCCACATCGCGGATCGCGCTTTTGGTGCGGTAGCTGATGACGGTGGCAGTGAGGGCGGCGCGCTGACGGCCGTACTTACGGTAAATAAACTGGATCACTTCCTCGCGCCGTTCGTGTTCGAAATCCACGTCGATATCCGGCGGTTCATCGCGTTCCTTTGAAATGAAGCGCTCGAACAGCAGCGTACTGGTGGCGGGATTCACTTCGGTGATGTGCAGGCAGTAACAGACAGCAGAGTTGGCGGCAGAACCCCGCCCCTGACACAGAATTTTTTGCGCGCGTGCGAAATGCACGATGTCGTATACGGTGAGAAAATAATACTCGTAATTCAGTTCGTGGATGATCTCCATTTCCTTTTCGATCATTGCGCGGGTCTTGGCATCCTCTCCTTCAGGCCAGCGCTGGCGCACGCCGGTTTCCACCAGCTGTCGCAACCAGCTTTGCGCACTGTGGCCCGGCGGCACCAGTTCGTGGGGATATTCGTATTTCAATTCGTCGAGAGAAAACGTGCAGCGGCTGGCAATAACTTGCGTTTGTTCCAGTGCTGTGGCGGGAAAACGCTGCTGCAATTCATCCAGCGGCCGCAGATGCTGTTCGCGGTTGGCGTGCAGATGGAAACCGGCGTTGTGAATACTGGTATTGAGGCGGATGGCGGTGAGCACATCCTGCAACGGCTGCCGCGCCGGATGGTGGATGCGCGCGCTGCCGCAGGCCACCAGTGGCAAGCCCGAGCGTTGCGCGAACTTCATGCGGGCCAGGCACGTATTTTCATCAGCCGCACCAAGATTATTGTGCAGGCCGATCCACAACCGCGAACGCGTGCTGTTCATAAAATTAGCGCAGTGAGCACCCGGCTGCGCGCATTGCTCCAGGCCCGGTAGCCAGATAAACAGGCATGCATCGGTGGCCGGTTGCAGATCCGTCACCCGCACGCAGTATTCGCCTTTCTCGCTGCGCCGGCGCGCCCGGCTGATCAGGGTGGTGAGCTGGCCGTAGGCACTGCGGTCCGGCGCCAGCACGATAAAATGCAAGCCTTCTTCCGAGGTGAAATCGCTGCCGATGATCAGCTTCAGATTCAGTTTTTTCGCTTCCACATGGGCCCGCACCACACCGGCGACAGAGCACTCGTCAGTGATGGCCAGCGCGGAATAGTTCAGCGCCACCGCCTGCTGCACCAGTTCCTCCGGCCGCGAGGCGCCGTGCAGGAAACTGAAATTGGAAAAGCAGTGCAGTTCGGCGTAATGCGCTGTCATGGTGACCTCACTGAACATCCGGAGAATGCGGAAAAGCGCGGCAGTCAGGAGAGTCGATGGCAGATTCCATCATGCCTTACTCCCCGAAAATTCCGTGCAGATACCATTGCTGGTCGACACGGTCGCGGTAAATCCACAGCAGACGGCCACCCGGTTGCCGCGCCACAAAGTAATCGCGGTTCACCGGTTGATCATCCCACCAGCCGGTGTCGATACGCTCCGGGCCTTTCAGCAATTGCAGTTCGCCCTCGTGCAGTGGCAGGCCTTTTTTGTCGCGCAGCTTTTGCGGTGTGGGCAGTAGCCAGAACGGACGCTGTTCCTGTGATTGTGGTTGCATTTTTCCTGATGCAGGATCGGCCAGAATTTTCCCCGTGCCCGGCGCGCAGGCGGCCCAGCTTTTTTCCGGCCGGTGATCCGCCACCATGCCCAGCCCGCACACGTTGGTGTCGCCCAGACGCGCTTTCAGCTTGTCCACCAGTTGCTGGCGGCTGACGTTGTCACTCTGCCAGGGTGTCAACAGATCCTGCTGGCCCCGTGGCAATTCCACAAACCGGTTCACCGCCAGCTGCAGCGCCAGTACCGGCGCCTGCAATTGCAGTTGCGCCAGCTTCAATTGCAGCAGCGGCAGCATGTGTTCACTGCGATAATGGGGTGCCGCCAGCCCCAGCGGCCAATGCTGCAGCGTGCGGTTGCGCAGAGTGAGGATGAAATGCAGTTCGGTGGTGGCCAGCTGCCGTGCCTGCAGATAATGCTGCAATCGCGTCAGCAGATTGCGCAGGGGAAACAGCAGCTGGTCGGTGGTGTCCAGTTCGTGCAGGAATTCCAGCGTGGCGCGGAACTGGTCCGGCAGCTGCCAGCTGGGCAGAATGTCCGGCACCGCGCCGGTCAGCCGGCGCAGATACAGCATGAAATCCGGGCCGAATCTTTTCGCCAGGGCGTCATGGGGCAGTGCGAACAGTTGTTCCAGCGTGACAATGCCCATGCTTTCCAGCAGCGCGATCTTGTCGTCTGCCAGCTGCAGCCAGCGCACGCTTTGCGCGGGCAGGTCGTGCAGGGAATAAAACGGCGGTGCATTGGTTTTTGGCGCGGCGGAATCCAGTGTCGCGCCATCCTGCGCCCGCGCCAGCAGCAGCGCGGCAAAAGCCGTGTCGCAAAACGCGAGATGACAGGGCTGAAAACCGGCGGGAATTTTTTCCAGCAGTTGTCGCGCCAGATTTTCCTTGCTGTGAAACAGGCGCAGACTGTGCCCCACTTCCAGCAGCAGGCTGTTGCCGTCCTGCAACTGGCTGTTTTGAGTCAGGCTACTTGGCAACTGAATGTGCGGCGTGAACTGGTAGGCCCAGTTACCCAGTTCCTGCAGCGTGTCCTGCTCGGCGGTTTCATTGCGCGGCACACACAGCAGATCGCGGCACAAACCCTGGGCGGAGGGAATCGTCATGCCCGGCGCGATGCCGACAGCGCGGGCTTGTGCATTGGCCTGCCACACCAGACGACGCTGACGGCGGGTGATTTCGATCACCAGCGCACGCGGGGCGGGGAGGGTTTGCTCCACCCGGTTCAGCGCCAGCGCGGGAAAATGCAGACAGGCCCATAGCATGGTCAGAGTCCGGGGCCGGGTGGCGTAAGGCTAACATTCCAGCCACTGGCGGAATCCATTTTCAGCCGGGGCAGAACCTGCAGCACGTTTGCAACAGCATCAGCGTTCAAGACTGGGGGCGCAGGAAAAGCTGCCTGCTCCGGATACGCCACGGCCACCTGACCGGACACCACGGCATCGCCCCCCCGCTCCTGCCCCGCAGCCACCGGCACCTGCAATGCCAGCCAGTCCGACCCCCAGTTGCCCCGGCATTTCACCACCCGCACCTGCACGCCGGCTGCATGACGCGCCAGTTCCAGCCGCAGCGGTGCCGGCGACGGCTGCTGCGCGCAGGCCGATGGTCGCAGCAGCAAACCCAGGCTGTGCCCCTTCTGTGCCGCCAGTTGCAGACGGCGGAGTTGTTGCGGCTGGGGCCGCGCCGGCCAGCCCTGCACCAGGCTGCAACTGCCCGACCCCAGGCACTGCTCCATCGCCCACAACAGATCCTTGTCCCGCTCGCAGCGCAGCAGCAGCGTATGCTCCAGCGCCACCCCCTGCCGGGCCAGCGCCGGTGCAAACGGCAGCCAGGGCGGATTGATCCACACCAGCCAGCGTTGCTGCGCCCCCAGTTGCCGCAGCAACGGCAGCAACAACTCCGCCTCACCGCAGCCCCAGTGCGGACACAGCAGTTCCGCCAGCCCACTCACCGGCCAGCCGCCATCGGGCAGAGCCTGGTCCAGCGGGGCAAAACCCGTGGCAATGCCATCCTGTCTACGCTGTGCAGACAGTGGAGCCTCTCCCGCGCGCCAGACCGCAGGATGGCGCAGCAAGTTGAGTGGAGATCCGTGGATCGTCATGGACAGGTTTCTCAAGCGGAAAATACTGTAATTATATACAGTATAACAGCCCTGCCCAAGAAAGCCGCTTAGGGCCCGACGCCATCGTCACCGCATCCCGAATTCCGGTCCGTGGAAACCGGCCGTCACGCATCGTCACTGCCAGAAAAAAGGTGAAACGGAATCACGGATGGCAGCGCAATCGAATGCGTCAGCACACAGGCTTGCCGCATGCACATGCGATCGCACCACGAACGGGCGCAACGCGCGGACATAAAATGTCAAAGTGACGACAAAATCCGCGTTTTCCACAATATTGAATACTTGGGAACAGGATTACAGGCGAGCGCACGAGCACGTAAGCTGATACTATTGTGCGCTCCAAATGGGGCGGTCAAATTCCCGTCGGCCAGTCATCTGCCTGTCACACTCGTGCACGCAAATTTCTGGCATCTATAGTTGATAACACAACTCAACTTTATTGTGCTCCAGGATGGGGTTCCCCCGCCTGCCGGAAAGCACTGTTGGGAAGCAGCCGCGCTGCTGGAAATGACGCAGCCACCCGGTTCGTTTGGAAAACATTCTCATTGACGGCCACCAACGTAAAAAGCGGCACACCCGTGCATGCTTCCAAGATGTAGTGACACAGGAACTGAATATGATTGCGGAAAAAATCAGGGCCATCCTTGCCCAGCATGCCCGTCTTACGACTGACATCAACACCCTGAGCGATGCAAGCGATCTCTATGACGCCGGCCTGACCTCGTTGACCACGGTCAACCTGATGCTGGCGATTGAGGATCAATTCGATATCGAATTCCCCGATCACATGCTTGGCCGGAAAACCTTTGGCAGCATTCAGGCACTGTGCGAGGCCGTGGAAGAATTGGTGGGCTAATCACCACTCAACGTTAGGCCCTTGGAGATAAAGGCATGCACGCAGCGTCAACCCCCCAGCTCCACCCTGATCTCGACAAATTACTGGAACGGATTCACACCATCGGCCGCGAAATCATCGCCCCCAATGCCGATGACGTCGATCGCGACGCACGCTTTCCGCACGAGGCTTTCGCTGCGCTGAAAGCCGAGAAGCTGCTGAGCTCCTACATACCCGTCGAACTCGGCGGCATGGGGCTGTCCATTGCCGACCAGTCCAAAATCTGCGAAGCGCTGGCCCATTACTGCGCCTCCAGTGCCATGATCTACGCCATGCACCAGATCCAGGTCGCCTGCATCGTGCACCACACCCTGCAGGACGATTCGTTCCGCGCCTACGCCCGCGAAATCGTCGAGCACCAGTTGCTGATCGCATCCGCCACCACGGAAATGGGCATTGGCGGCGATGTGCGTTCGAGCATCTGCGCCGTCAGCATCGAAGGCGACACCTTCACGCTGGACAAGCAGGCACCGGTGATTTCCTACGGCGCCACTGCCGACGCCATTCTGGTCACCTGCCGCCGCTCGCCGGACGCAGGCCGCAACGACCAGTCCGTGGTACTGGTGCGGAAACAGGATTGCACTCTGGAAGAAATCTCCGGCTGGGACACCATGGGCTTCCGTGGCACCTGCAGTAACGGTTACACCCTGCGTTCACGCGGCGCGGCCAAGCAGGTATTTCCCGGCCCCTACGCCGACATCCACCGCAAGACACAACAACCCTTTTCGCACATCGTGTGGAGTTCGCTGTGGCTGGGCCTGGCGCAAAGCGCGATGAACAAGGCCCGCGCATCAGTGCGTGCCGAAGCGCGCAAGAATCCCGGCACACTGCCGCCGACGGCGCTGCGTCTGGCAGAACTGGACGCCGTACTGTTTTCCATGCGCGCGGGCGTGCAGCAATGCGTTGCCGATTATCACCAGCGGCTGCTGGACACCGATGACGCCGCATTTTCCGATTACGGCTTCAACCTGCGCGTGAGCAACCTCAAGATCCGCACATCCGAACTGGTGATCGAAGTTCTCACCAAGGCGATGATGATCTGCGGCATCGCCAGCTACCGCAACGATTCCAAACTGAGCCTGAACCGCCAGCTTCGTGATGCTTACGGCGCAGCACTCATGGTAAACAACGATCGCATCCTCGGTCAGAGTTCCGCGATCCAGATCATGCAAAAGGGAGATTGATTTGCCATGTCCACCACCGACGCGCTGCAAGAATCCTATCAACGCTATCTGAACCAGCTGTTCGATGCGAAGCTGCTCATCCCGTCCGGCGTCAAGGGCGTGTACGGACGCTCGGGCACCTTCGAGAACGTCATCGACCAGTTCGAACAGTATGTGACACGGCAGACCCGCGACATGAAACCGGAAGTCGTGCGCTTCCCGCCCGTGTTCAACCGCCAGCACTACGCCCAAACCGACCACATCTACAATTTTCCCGATCTGATGGGCTCGGTGCACAGCTTCATGGGCCGCGAGCCGGAACATGCCGAGTTGCTGCACAAATTCCAGTGCTGCGGTGACTGGGCCCACGATCTGGATGCCACCGAAGTCATGCTGGCACCGGCAGCCTGCTATCCGCTGTATCCGTCGGCCACCGGCACCCTGCCCGAAGGCGGCCGTCTGGTGGATCTGAAATCCTTTGTGTTCCGCCACGAACCGTCGGACGATCCGGCGCGCATGCAATCGTTCCGCATGCGGGAATTCGTGCGCCTCGGCACACCGGAGCAAGCACTGGCACACCGCGATTTCTGGCTCGAAAATGCGCAGCGCATCCTGAAATCCATCGGCCTGGATGTGCAGCCTGTCGTCGCCAACGATCCGTTCTTCGGCCGCGGTGGCCGCCAGATGAAAGCCACCCAGCGCGACCAGCACCTGAAATTCGAACTGGTGATTCCGATCTGCTCGGAAGAGAAACCGACTGCGATCACCTCCTGCAACTATCACCTGGATCACTTCGGCAGCGTGTTCAAGATCAACAGCGCCGATGGTGCCGTCGCGCACACAGCCTGCATGGGCTTTGGCCTGGAGCGGATCTGTCTGGCGCTGTTCAAGCATCATGGTCTGAACATCAGCCAGTGGCCGGAATCGGTACGCAAACTGCTGGACCTGTCATGAAACAGATACTGACACTGGACCCGGCGACCTATCGACGCCATGCCATTCATGGTCCGGACCGGGTGTGGGCGGAAACCAATTGCTACGTGGATCTGCTGATCGAGCTGATCCACGCCAATGGTTTCGAGCCCGTTGCCGCACTGCCGTTCACCCTGGGCATTGGTTTCGAAGGCGATCAGTGGACCTTCTTCAAGTTTTCCCACCATGACCTGCAGACACTGTACGGCATCGAAATCCAGGAACTCGCCATCTGGCGCCCGGTCATCGACCATGTCGAGGAACAGGTCGGCGCCGGCAAACCGGTGCTGGTGGAACTGGACTCCTGGTATCTGCCGGATACCGCCGGCACCGCGTACCAGCTCGATCATGTGAAAACCACTGTCGCCGTGAACCTGATCGACCGCGCCAACCGGCGCCTGGGTTATTTCCACAACCAGGGCTATTTCGAACTGCAGGGCGACGACTTCACCCAGATTTTCCAGCTGGACGGCCTGGTGCATCCGCGCATGCTGCCACCCTACGTGGAATTTGCGCGTTTCCACGACGGTGGCCTGCACGGCCAGGCGCTGCTGGAGGCGTCGCTGGCGGTGCTGAAGCATCAGCTGCCGCTGATTCCGCGCAGCAATCCGTTCACCGCCTTCAAGGTGCGCTTTGCCCAAGACATCGACTGGCTGATGCAGTCCGATATCAGCCTGTTCCACAAATATTCGTTCGCCACGCTGCGTCAGTACGGCGCCTGTTTCGAACTGGCCCAGACCTACACCCAGTGGCTGCAGGATCAGGGCATCGATGGCGTCGCGCCGGCCACAGCGGCCTTTGCCGAGATCTCGCAAGGCGCCAAGGCGTTCCAGTTCCAGCTGGCGCGCGCGATGGCCCGCAAAAAACCGCTGGACCTGACCCCCATCGACAACATGGGCGCCGCCTGGGAAAAAGGAATGGCAGCGCTGAACCTGCGCTTCAACCGCTGACGATGACGAACCCGATCTGCAGCCGAGCCATCAGCTCACACCATGTGGACGAACTGCGGACAGGCTGGCAACTTGCCGACACCGCCGCAGACAGCATCGGTTTCGAACAACTGGCTGCAGCCGCACTGCAGTGGCGGGATGCCAGCGTTCCCGGCACCCTGGCAAGCAGTCTCCACCCTGACCTGAACGAACCTGGCAACTATGATCGCCGCGACTGGTGGTACCGCGTGACCTTTGCGGCACCCGCAGGTCGCGGCAGCCAGAGCGTGTGTCACCGTCTGCGCTTTGAAGGTCTGGCCACTCTGGCCGAGGTGTGGCTCAACGGAATTCCACTGCTCTCCACCAGCAACATGTTCTGCAGCGATGTGGTGGATGTCACCGGGCAGTTGCAGGAATCCAATACGCTGGTCATCCGCTTTCGCGCGCTGGAAACGGCACTCGAACTCAAGCGGCCACGTCCGCGCTGGAAAACCGCGCTGGTACAGCACCAGAACCTGCGCTGGTTCCGCACCACGCTGCTGGGCCGCATTCCCGCCTGGACACCCCCCATTGAGCCTGTTGGCCCCTGGCGCCCGGTGCAACTGGAAACAGTGGCCACAGTCGACGTCACAGCGCTGGACCTGCAGACACGGCTGGACGGAACCACCGGGGTTGTCAGCGTGCATGCACACATCCAGGCACTGCAGGAAACACCCACCGCCGCCACGCTGGTGGTGGGTGAGCACCGTCATGCACTGGATATGACCTGCAACGGACAGGCGCACGCAATCAGCGGCCGCTGCGAAATTCCAAACGCGCCACTCTGGTGGCCCAACACCCATGGCGGGCAACCGTTGCTGCCGTGCCGGCTTGAAATCAGTATCGGCACCAGCGTCATCACCATCGATTGCGGCCGCATCGGTTTCAAAAGCGTGCAGGTCAACCGCAGCGGTGGCGCCGTGGAATTCATCATCAATGGCGTGCCCGTGTTCTGCCGTGGCGCCTGCTGGACCGTCAACGACATCCTGTCGCTGGCTGGCAGCGACGAATCCCTGCGCCAGAAATTACAGCTGGCCCGCGACGCGAATATCAACATGCTGCGCATCGGCGGCACCATGACCTATGAGCAGGACGCGTTTTTCCGGCTCTGCGACGAACTCGGCATTCTGGTGTGGCAGGATTTCATGTTCGCCAACATGGACTACCCGGTTGCCGATCCGGATTTTCACGCCAGCATTGTGCGCGAAACCCGCCAGCAACTTGACCTGCTGCAGAAACATGTCTGCGTCGCCGCCTATTGTGCCGGCAGCGAAATCGAACAGCAGGCGGCCATGATGGGCCTGCCGGCTTCGGAATGGACCAACCCGTTTTTTGCCGAAGAACTGCCGCAACTGTGCGCGCAATTGCATGCCGGCATTCCCTGGTTTCGCAATTCGCCGTCCGAAGGCGCGCTGCCATTCCATGTCGGCACCGGCATTTCCCATTATTACGGCGTCGGTGCCTATCGCCGCCCGCTCAGCGATGCCAAACATGCCGGCGTCAAATTTGCCTCCGAATGCCTGGGCATTGCCAACGTGCCCGAACCGGACACCATGGCCCTGCTGCTGGACGGCAAACTGCTGGCACCGCACCATCCGCGCTGGAAGGCTCGGGTCGCCCGCGACGCCGGTTCCGGCTACGACTTTGAAGACATCCGCGATTTCTATCTGCGCGAAATTTTTCAGCTCGATCCGATCCAGTTGCGCAGTGAAAATCCGGAGCGGTATTACGCCCTGTCGCGCGCTGTCTCCGGCGAAGTCATGCTGCGCACCTTTGCGGAATGGCGGCGGGCCAACAATCCCAGCGCCGGCGGCCTGATCTGGTTTTACCAGGATCTGTGGCCGGGCGCGGGCTGGGGCATCATCGACAGCGAGAACCGCCCGAAAGCCGCGTGGCATTATGTGCGCCGGGCCTGGGCACCGCGGGCCATCCTGATCACCGATGATGGTCTGGACGGCATCAGGCTGCAGCTGTGCAACGATTCCGCCGACGCGTTCGAAGCCGACATCGAGCTGGGCCTGCTGCAGCACGGCAAGGTGAAAACCCTGGAGCGAAGGCTGACCCGCACGCTTGCACCACGTTCGGTGGCAGAATTGTCGGTGGATGAAATCGTCGGCCACTTCACCGATTGCAACTACGCCTATCGTTTCGGCCCAGCCGGGCACGACACGATTTATTGCCGGCTGATTGCATCCGGTTCAGGCCAGGTTGTTGCCGAGGATGTCTATATGCCATTGCGAAAAATCGCAGCAATGGTGGAACCGCACCAGATTCACACAACGGTCACCGCGCTGGCGGAAGGTGGCGTGGAACTGACCCTGTCAGCCGACGCGCTGCTGCAGGACGTGACTTTTACCGGCACCGACTACGTGCCCGACGCCGATCACTTTCACGTCGTGCCTGGCCGGCATTACCAGATCCGGTTCCGGCCAGCCCACGCCGCCGCCAAAAAATTCAAGGCTTATCTGGGCGCACTGAATCTGTGGGAATCCGTCACGCTACGGGACCGCTGATACCATGCCCCGCTTCAACTCATTTCATTGCAATGGACAGGCAATATGACAATCAAGCGTCAACCGCTGTATTTCCCTGCGGGTGATCCCACGCTGTTTGGCTGGTACCACACTTGTGACACAGCGCAGCCGCGCGATCTGGTGGCGGTGGTGTGTGCACCCATGGGTTTTGAATACACCCACAGCCATCGCTCCATGCGCCATCTGTGCGATCAGCTGGCGCGGGCCGGCATCAGTGCGCTGCGGTTTGATTATCATGGCACCGGCGATTCGGCCGGCGGTGAAATTGAAGCGGATCGCCTGACGCGCTGGCAGCAGGATGTGGCAAGTGCCGCCGCCTGCGCGCAAGCCCTGAGCGGACACCAGCGCTGCTGCCTGATCGGCGTGCGGATCGGCGCCTCGCTCGCCGCCATGACATCACCGCTGCTGGAACCGGATCTGCTGGTGCTGTGGAACCCCGTTATCAGCGGCCGGCAGTACATTCGCGAACTGAAAGCCGCCGCCACCGCCACCAACGACAATGCGGACACGGACGATGACACCATTCTGGAAAGCGGCGGCTTCCTGATTACCGCCGACACGGAAGCGGAGGTACGCGCGCTCACCCTGCTCGACAAACCCGTGGCGGCAAAACGCGGCGCGCTGGTAGTTGCGCGGGACGACCTCTCACCGAACACCGACATGCAAAATGCGCTAAGCGCGCGCGGCATCGCCACCGATCAACTGGTACTGCCCGGTTACGCCGACATGATGGCGCGGCTGGAACTGAATGTGGTGCCACACCAGGCCATCGCCGGCATCGTCAGCTGGGTGAAGGATCACAGCGACGCCTGCGAGCCCGCTGCCAGCACCAATCCTGCTGCAGCGCCCGCTTCCCACATGCTGATTCCTTCACCGGATGGCGCTAGCGCACTCACCGAAACCGTCTGCCATTTCGGCACCGACCAGCACCTGTTCGGCATTCTGACCTTCGCTGGCGAGCAGCCCCAGGGCAAGCCGACGGTGCTGCTGCTGAACTCCGGTTCGGTGCATCACGTGGGACCAGGGCGGCTGTATGTCACGCTGGCACGGCATCTGGCGCAGCACGGATTCAACTGTTTCCGCATCGACATTGAAAACATTGGCGACAGCGTGGTGCGGCAGGGTGAAAAGGAAAACCATCCCTACCCGGACAATGCCGTTGGCGATACTGCGGCAGCGCTGCAATACCTGAAATCCACCTGGAAACTGACGAGCTTTGCCCTGACCGGCCTGTGTTCCGGTGCCTACACCGCCTTCCATGCCGGCGTCGAACTACGCGACGACAGCTCGATCAGGCATGTCATTTCCATCAATCCGCTGACGTTCAAATGGGTGGAAGGGGTGACGCTGCTGCTCACGCAGAATCTCAAGCAGGAACTGTGGGAGGTGAATCACTACAAAGCGTCCGCGCGTGACTGGCGGCGCTGGCTGAAACTGCTGAGCGGAAAAGTCGATTACGCTTTCATTTTCAAAATGGTGATGGAGCAGACCGTCAAGAAAGCGACCACGGCCATGAAGTTGCTGGGTGAAATACTGAGCCGGAAACCGGCGACACTGCTGGGCCAGCAACTGGCTGCGCTGCTCGGTGCCAACCGCTCCCTGAGTTTTTTCATTTCCTCCGGCGACCCCGGCTACCATCTGCTGACGCAGGAAGGCGGCCATTACGCCCGCAAGCTAATCCACACTCACAAAATAGCGGTCACCCATATCGACAAGACCGATCACACATTCTCGCGCATGAAACCGCGCAACCAGCTGATCGAGGGCGTGCGGCAGGATTTGTCCAGAGCCTTTGAACAGCGCTGAACGCTGCAACGGATTTCAGGCCGGCACACCTGCAGGCACTGCCGGCCGCTCCGTCATGGGCCAGCGGTGCTTCAGCTCCAGGAACGGCTTTTCCACCAGCAACCAGCTAATCCGCGCCAGCAGATAGGTCACCGCCAGCAGCAGGCCGGCCTCCACCACGAACAGCAGGCTGATGCCGGAAATACTGAAGTTCCCGACATGCGCCTCAATATGGGGATGCACATGCGCCCGCAGCAGCAGCGACACCGGCAGGTGAAACACGTAGATCGCATAACTGTATTTGCCGATGGAGCGGATCACCTGGCCTGACAGCGCGGATTTCAGCATCGTCGTCAGCGGATTCTGGTTGCCCTTCAGGTCCAGACAGAAATAAATCAGCACCACAAACAGAAGGGCGCACAACGTCTGGTTCAGAATGGGCCAGCCTGTTGATACCGGCACAAAGCGGTATTGCGTGGCCAAGGCGACCGCAATGTAGACCGCCGCAACCATCCCCAACGTCAGCATCAATTTGCCGGATTTGAATAACGGTGTGCCGGACCTTACCGCCAGCGCCAGCAACGCGCCCATCGCCAGTGCATCCAGCCGCGCCGGCGTCCAGACATAGGCGGTCAGCTTGTAATGCTCCACATCCACCAGGGTGAGATAAAAACGGAACGCCGGTGAAAACAGGATAAGCCCGAGGCAAACCCACACCAGCGCTTTACGGTTGACGGTAAACACCACCAGCGGCCACAGCAGATAAAACTGTTCCTCCACCGCCAGCGACCAGAAATGGCCCAGCAACTCATCGGCAAACGGCGTAATCCAGTTGTTCAGGTACAGCAGGAACCAAATGTCGTGATCGTAGGTATTTTCCAGCCAGTCCGGCCCGTCCGTAATCAATGCGGCGGCGATGAAGAGCACCACCAGCGTCACGTAGTAAACCGGAAAGATGCGCACGGCACGGCGCAGGTAAAAGTGCTTGAAGGACCGGACGATATTGGCGCCTTTGGCATCCACCAGAATGCCGGTGATCAGAAAACCGGACAGCACAAAGAACAGCTGAACCCCCACCCAACCCGCATCCAGCACCCGCATCAGGAGTCCGCCCAGCAGCATGTCGCCATCGATGGCGCTGGCAAACGCGCCCTGATGCCCCAGCACCAGCAAAATCGCCAGTCCCCGGATGCCATCCAGCGGCGCTATGTAGGATCGGTCTGTCACGTCTACCACCTCTTGTTCTATGACTCAGTCAATGCACCGGCCGCACCCGCAGCCACCCGGTCAGGCTGAGGCGCTCGCGCTTGACCACCAGCACCTCATGGGGAATCCGCTCCGAGAAAAAGCACACCAGCGTTCCTGCCAGCGGCTGCACATCCAGGGTTTTATCGTCCAGATAAAGACGTAACTGGCCGCCATCCTGCGCCTGCCAGTCGTCATTCAGATAGCAGATCACGCTGACCACCCTGTCACGGCTGTCCTGATGGCGATCCAGATGTTTTTTATAGAAGCTGCCGGCCACGTAATGTGCGTAATGGCACTCCGCCGCAAACAGGCCCAGCATGAACTGCTCATTCAGCCGCAGCCGCAACGATTCCAGGAATGCCAGATAGGCCTGTTGCGCCGGAATCAGCGTGTCCGGTTCCAGCCAGTGAATCGTGTCGCCACGAATGGAGGTGTCGCGAAGCCGGTCTGCGTTGCGCCCGACTGCCGCCGCCCGGAACAGTCCCTGCCGGGATGTCGCGGCGGCATCATCGTGCCAGGCGCGAATCTGCGCCGGGCTGAAAAAATCCGGCAGCACCGCATAGTGCTGCCGGAACAGATCCTCCGCCAACGAAGCAAAGGCCGTCTCAGACATCCGCAGGCGGTGGCGATGTGGCGTCCGCCTCTGCGGCAGGCTGATCGGGTTCAGCATCCGCCTTGCGCTGACGCTTTTCCGCCAGCTTCTGTTCCTGTTTCTTTTTCCGCGCGATTTCTTTCTGTCGTTTTTCGAAATTGTAATTGACCTTGGCCATGATCGATCCTGATGGGTGAAGTGTGGAAAACAAGCGCAAGGCCCGACGCTATCGGGCGATGGCCAAGTGGCGCGTTCAAAAACGTTCGTGGGCCGGCAGGTAACGCCATTGCCCCGGTTGCAGGCCGGCCATGGAAATACGGCCGACCCGGATGCGTTTCAGCGCCAGCACGGTCAGGCCGACGCTGGCGCACATGTTCGCAATCTGCCCCGGCTGCGGGTTTTTCAGCGCAAACCGCAGGCGGGTTTCATTCTGCCAGCTGACCTTGACCGATGGCTGGTTCAGCAGGGCCAGGCCATCCACCACGATACTGCCTGCCACCTCGACAATCCACTCCTGCTCGATGCGGTTACCTTCTTCCCCCAGCTTGCGCTCCACCCGGTAATCCTGGGTCAGCACCTGCAGGCCACTGGCCGTGTCTTCCAGCGGCAGCAGCAGTTTCAGGTGGGAAAAATGCTTTTTCAGGGGACGGACGCGGGACGCATCGTCCTCCGCACGGGAGGCCGGACTGATCAGCTGAAGCAGCCCGCGACTGCCGGTTTCAAGCCCGGCGGGCTTGTGCAGCAGGATGGTGGCAGGCTCCACCGGCTCGGCCACCGCGTCCGGATGCAGGGTGATGGTCTGCTCCAGCACCTTGAACTGGGGTTCTTCCACCACTGCGCCGTCCACCAGCACCCAGCCGCCCTCGATCAGCAGCTCGGCCTCGCGGCGGGAACAGTTGAACTGGCGGGTGACACATTTGGACAGGCGCTGGGGTTCGGTTTCGGTCATAGCGGGGCATTGTAACCGCTCAGGTACCTGCCGTGCATGCTCACGCCAGAAACGGGATAATTTCAGTGTTGGGGAATCCGGACTTGATGTCACGAAGCAGCCGCTGCCTGATCGTTTTTTTCGCGCCATTAAAACCGGTAAAATGGCGCGAGTTGCAAAATCGCGCCATAATATCTCAATCATGCCAAAACAGATCACTCCCCTGGAACTGCAAATCGTGCTCGACGCCCTCACCGCTTTTCCCGCGGGGGCATCTGTCGAGCAAATCAACAGCACGCTGGCCAACCGCTTGTCGCACCGCACCCTGCAACGGCGTCTGGCCCTGCTGGTCAATGAGAACCGGTTGACATGCGAAGGACGTGGCCGCGCCACCCGATATCGTTTGGCACCCGACCCTTCCTATCCGCCACTGTCACCTGACAGGACAGTGGCCCAGACCGCCATGGGCGTGGCGGAAAGTGATTTCTACCCCCCGCTGTCAACCGACGGACTGGCCGTCCGCACCGCCATCCGCGCGCCGCTGCAACAGCGTCGGCCGGTGGGCTACCAGCGCGCCTTTCTCGACGCCTATCGCCCCAATGAAACGTTTTACCTGCCAACACATACCCGCGCGCAACTGGCAGCAATGGGTACGCCCCAGCAACCGCAGCGCCCTGCCGGCACCTATGCGCGCCACATCCTGCAGCGGCTGCTGATCGATCTGTCCTGGAACTCCAGCCGCCTGGAAGGAAACACCTATTCCCTGCTGGAGACCGAACGCCTGCTGCAGGCCGGTGCCGCCGCCGAGGGCAGGAACGCGCTGGAAACCCAGATGATTCTGAACCACAAGGCGGCCATCGAACTGCTGGTGGAGCAGGTCGATGACGTGGGTTTCAACCGCTACACCATTCTCAACCTGCACGCGCTGCTGGCGGAAAACCTGCTGGCCGACCCGCTGGCCTGCGGTCGCCTGCGCACCATTCCGGTGGGCATCGGTGGCACGGTTTATCACCCGCTGGAAGTGCCGCAACTGATCGGGGAATGTTTTACGCAGATTCTGGAATCAGCCACCGCGATTGCCGATCCGTTCGAGCAGGCATTTTTCGCGATGGTGCATCTGCCGTACCTGCAACCGTTCGAGGATGTGAACAAGCGGGTATCGCGACTGGCGGCCAATATTCCGCTGATCCGCGACAACCTGAGCCCGCTGTCGTTTGTGGATGTGCCGGAACAGGCCTACGTCGAGGCGATGCGAGGTTTGTACGAACTCAACCGGATTGAATTGCTGCGCGATGTGTTTGTGTGGGCCTATGAACGGTCATGCGCGCGGTATTCGGCGGTGCAGCAGTCGCTGGGGCAACCGGATCTGTTCCGGATGCGGCACAAGGCAGACATTGCCGGGCTGGTGAGCGCGGTGGTGAAGGGTGGCAAGAACAAGCAACAGGCCACGACGCTGATCCGGGAGCGGGCCGGGGGAATTGTGCCGGCCCATGAGTTTGGGCGATTCGTGGAAGTGGTGGAGACGGAGCTGATGGGATTGCATGAGGGAAATATTGCAAGGTACCGGTTGCGGCCGGGGGAGTATCGCAGCTGGAAGGCGGGCTGGATGTGAGGGGCGCACCCCCCCACCGCCAACAAGCCGTCGTAATTGCAGGTTGAAACACGCCATCTACACTGAAGGAGCGCCCCTGGTCTATCCCAAAACAAAAATCCTATCGGAGCACAGCATGCTGTCAGGCCTGGTTTCTCACGTCAGTAACTGGTCACTGGCCAAGGCCGGCCGCTTTCTCGTCATCTGTTTCATCGTCGGCATGGCGGGCTTTGCCTTCCTGTCGCAGCGCCTGCTGGAGGGCGTTAAGGTGAACGGCACCACCTACCAGAAAATCGTGCTGGTGAAGGATCTGGTGGCCGACATCCTGCCACCCCCGGAATACATCATCGAAAGTCACCTGAGCGTGCTGCAGATTCTGGCTACCCGTAACAAGGCCAAGCAGCAGGCCTGGCTGGAGAATCTGCAGCGGGTGGAGAAAGAATTCCGCGCCCGCCACGACTTCTGGCTGGAGGACACCATCCTGCCACCGGAGCTGAAAGAGCAGATTACCGAATCCGTGTTCAAGCCGGCGGAGGAGTACTACCAGGTGCTGCATGCCGAGTTTCTGCCACCGTTGCAGAAAGGCCAGCTGTCGGATGCCAAAATCGCCTTCAACCGCCTGGATGAACTTTACGGCGTCCACCGCAAGGCCGTGGACAAACTGGTGGCAGATTCCCTGGCGGAACAGGCCGCCATCGAGCAGCAGACACGAAGCGCGGTGGATCAGTTCGAATCCATACTGCTGGCGATTCTGGTAGTGTCGACGCTGCTGGTATCGGCGGTGGTGATGGTGATCCTGCAGGGCCTGCGCCGGCGTTTCGGCGGTGAGCCGGTGCAGGTGGAGCAAGTGCTGCAGAAGGTCGCGCAAGGGGATTTTTCCGGGCGCGGCCTGCAACTGGAACACACCCCCGAACACAGCGTGCTGGGACAGGCGCTGACCATGCGCAATCAGCTGCGCCAGCTGCTGGGTTCCTTCGCCGACATGGCGGTGGCGCTGGACCAGTCCGCCGGCGGCCTGCAAAAGGATGCCAAACGCGGCGAGCAGGATGCACAGGTACAGCAGGACGACGCCCGCACCATGGCCGCCGCCGTCGAGGAGCTGTCGGTGAGCATCGACCAGCTGTCGCGCAATTCCTCCCAGCAACTGAGCCTGGCCCGCGGTGCCGCCCGCGAGTCCGACGCCGGCCGCCAGATGGTGCAGCAGTGCGGCCAGGTGCTGCAACGGCTATGCGACTTCGTGCAGAAGCTGTCCGAGAACGTGCAGCGCCTGAGCGACAACTCCAAGCGCATCGAATCCATCACCCTCACCATCAAGGATGTGGCGGAGCAGACCAACCTGCTGGCCCTGAACGCGGCGATCGAGGCGGCGCGGGCGGGGGAATCCGGCCGTGGTTTCGCGGTGGTGGCGGACGAAGTGCGCAGCCTGTCGGCCCGCACCCGGCAGTCCACCCATGAAATCGACAACATCGTCGCGCGCATCCGCGATGAAGTGAACCTGATCGTGGGTTCGGTGGAGGATGGCGTGCGGCTGTCGAACCAGGGCCTGCAGAGCATGGAGCAGGCCAGCCAGTCCATCGACAACCTGCAGCAGGGGGCCCAGGAACTGGAGCAGTATTCGCAAACTGTGGCCACCGCGCTGTCGCAGCAGAACCAGGCCACCCAGACCCTGGCCCAGGACGTGAGCCACATCGCCCAGCGCGCCCAGCAGCAGGCGGCGCAGGCCCGCAATGCCAGCGCGTCGGCGCAGGAACTGGCGGGCATGGCCAATACGATTACCGGGCAGTTGAGCCGGTTTTCCCTGCGCTGAACGGCGCAGGCGGGTATCATCTTCCTCCCGGACACAGGAGTGAAGTGGTGAACTCAGACCTGCAGGCTGCGGCCTGGATTGCATTGGTCAATCCCAAATCCCCCACCAACGTGGGCCACGTGATGCGCGCGGCCGGCTGTTTCGGTGTGAGCGGCATCTTCTATTCGGGCGAGCGCTTCAACCACGCCCGCAAGTTCATCACCGACACCAAGGATCATCACGAAACCATTCCGCTGACCTGGACTGAACAGCTGCTGGCTGCGCTGCCGGACGATGCGGTGCCGGTAGCGGTGGAACTGGTGGAAGGCGCCACGTCGCTGACGGATTACACGCATCCGCCGCGCGCGTTTTATCTGTTCGGGCCGGAGGATGGATCGCTGAGCCAGGATCTGGTGAACGGCTGCCGCGATGTGATCTACATTCCCACGCGGGGTTGCCTGAATCTGGCGGCCAGCGTCAACATCGTGCTGTATGACCGGTTGTTGAAATCCGGCGGTGACAGGCAGAGCGGCGACGAACTGATCCGGCAAAGCCGCGACAACAACAACCGCCTGAAACGCCAGCGGGACTGAGCGCGGTTTTCCCGCCGCCGGCTTTGCTCTATCCTCTGCTGCAAGAACATCTGCCTTTCACTTCCTTCAAGGATGTCCATCATGTCCCTGCGCGCGGATTCCGTTTCCTCTTCAATGGCCCTGGTTTCTACCGAACAGCAACCGCTGGCGTCCGCGCTGCCCCGTCGCCGTCTGCTGCAGTGGCTGGGCGTTGGCAGTGCGCTGGTGCTGGGGGGCTGCTCGATGATGAAGACCGCCAATCTGGAAGCGCCGGAAGTGCGGGTGCGCAACGTGCAGCTGGGCCGGCTGGATCTGTCAGGGTTGGAGCTGATCGTGGATTTGCGCCTGCGCAATCCCAATGACATGGAATTGCCGGTGACCGGCGTGGAATACAACCTGACGCTGCAGGGCGTGAAAGTGGCGGACGGGCGGCAGGCGAAAAGCGTGACGCTGCCGGCACTGGGCGAGGCCGACATGCGGCTGGGGCTGAACGTGAACCTGCTCACCACTGCAGCCCACTTGCTGCCACTGCTGATGAACCCGGCGTCAGCGCCGAAATCGCTGTCCTACAAAGTGGACGGTAAAGTGAAGCTGGACTGGTGGTACATGCCGTCAATCGGTTTCAACCGGGAAGGGGAAGTGCCGCTGGTGGCCGCTCCCATCACACGCTGATTTCAGTTGGAAGGTAGCCCCACGCATTCCGCGAGCTTGCCATAGGTGAGCGCCAGCCATTCGCTGTAACGCTCGCCATTGAAATCCCAGCCCAGTTCATCCACCGACACGCGCAGCAACGGCGGCCGGGTGTCGATCTTGTCGATCAGGCTGTCGGGCACCAGCGCGCCGGTGAGCACGCACTGGATCTGCTGCCGCGCCACCCGCCGTTTCAATTCCACCAGATGTTGCAGGCCGGGGCGGTTTTCCGGATCGAGCATCAATGCCGCTTCCGAGTGAATGCCCAGATCTTCCTCCAGATAGAAAAACGCGTCGTGGGCCAGCAGGAAGGGTTTGGCGTTAGTGGCCAGACGCTGGCGCTGTTCCGTGCGCTGCTGCTGCAGCCGCTGTTCCAGTGCCTGCAGGTTTTGCTGCAGACGGGGCGCCCAGTCCGGCTGGTCGGTGCCGATGCGTTGCGCGAGTGCACGGGCCATCAGGATGGCGTTGGACGTGCTCCACCACAGATGGGGATCGGTGCCGGTGTGGTGGTGGGCGGTGTGCTTGTCGTCGTGTTCGTCTTCATCATGCAGCGCAGAGCGGAAGGGCAGGCGAGTGACGCCCGTCAGTTCCTCCCAACGCAGATCGTTGCGCTGCGACGCCATCATTTTCGCCAGATAAGGTTCACCCGCCGGGCCCAGCCACAGCAGCAGGCGCGCACCGCGCACGCGCGCCAGATCCGACAGACTGAGGGCAAAATCGTGAGTGCTGGTGCCGGATGGCAGCAGGATGTCCACCTGCAGCGGCAGGCCATCACCCAGTTCGCTGGCCAGCAAAACGATTGGGCAGATGCTGGCCAACAGCGGATAGGCGGGCGTTGCAGCCGGTGTTG
>JABLXQ010000019.1 GCA_013178375.1 Gammaproteobacteria bacterium | reverse complement strand
CCGTCTGGCGCAGCAGGTGACAGCGGAAAGCGGCTGGGAAAAGGCCGTGGAAACCGTGCTGGGCGATTACCTGCAGGCGGTATGCATCAATGGTCTGGATGCGGTCACTGCTGTCATCGGCAGCCTTAACAAGGGCGTGGTGGCGTTTCTCGATACCGGCAAACCGGTTGCGATTCCTGCCCGTTCCGGTCTGCAACCGCTGGCGGACAAACTGAATGGCGACGCCGCCGCGAAAAACCTGCTGGCCGGTGTGTTCGTGGCCCGCGATCTGGCGGAAGCGCTGCAACTGCGCAATCAGTTGCAGGCCGGCGAATCCCTGATTACCCAGGATGCCATCTGGATCGGCGCCAACTGGATGCGGGTGGCCCGCGACACCGCGCAGGAAGACAGCGTTCTCAAGCGTCACAAGGCCCTGGAAGAAACCAGCGCGCGACTGGAAGAAGTCGAAGCGAAAATCGAAAGTCTCACCGAAACCCTCACCGATGGCCGCGAAGGTCTGCGCGAGCTGGAGGAGAACCGCGAGCAGTCCCAGCGCCAGTTCACCGAATTCAACCGCTCGCTGTCCGACCTGAAAGCACAGCTGAGCGCCAAGCAGGTGCGGCTGGAACAGTTCAACATGCGTCGCGAACGTATCAGCAAGGAACTGGATGAGTGCCGCGAACAGCAGCAGCAGGAACAGGAAACCCTGGGCGAAGCGCGGCTGGTGCTGCAGGAAGCCATGGACCTGATGACCAACGACACCGAGCAGCGGGAAAGACTGCTGAAGCAGCGCGATGAAAACCGTGCGCGGCTGGATCAGGTGCGGCTGGCGGCCCGCGAAGGCAAGGACAAGGCGCATCAGCTGGCCCTGCAAACCCAGCAACTGCAAACCCAGTCCTCATCGATCAAAAATGCACTGGAGCGTCTGCGCCAGCAGCTGTCGCAGTTCAAGGAACGCCGCGCCGCGATCGAGGAACAGCTTGCGCTGGGTGACGATCCGTTCGTGGAACTGCAGGCGGAACTGGAAGCCAAACTGGAAGCGCGCCTGAACGTGGAAGACGAACTGCGCAACGCCCGCCGCGCGCAGGAAGATTGCGAACACGATCTGCGGGCCTCGGAAAAGAAACGCAGCGAGGCGGAACAGTCGGCGCAGAGCGTGCGCAGCGAACTGGAACGCAACCGGATGGACTGGCAGGGCATGCGCGTGCAGCGTGAAACCCTGCAAAACCAGTTGAAGGAAGCGCAATACGATCTGGAAACCGTGGTGGCAGAACTGCCGCCGGAAGCCAACGAAGAACAGTGGAACGCCGATCTGGAACGGATCGCCGCGCGCATTTCCCGCCTGGGCCCCATCAACCTCGCCGCCATCGACGAATTCAAATCGCAGTCCGAGCGCAAGAATTACCTGGATGCCCAGCATAACGATTTGAACCAGGCGCTGGAAACCCTGGAAAACGCCATCCGCAAGATCGACCGCGAAACCCGCACCCGCTTCAAGGAAACCTTCGACAAGGTGACCCACGGCCTGTCCACCCTGTTCCCGAAAGTGTTCGGTGGCGGCAGCGCGTATCTGGAGCTGACCGGGGATGATCTGCTGGATACCGGCGTCACCATCATGGCGCGTCCGCCGGGCAAGAAAAACAGCACCATCCACCTGCTGTCCGGTGGGGAAAAGGCGCTGACGGCGATTGCGCTGGTGTTCTCCATTTTCCAGCTGAATCCGGCGCCGTTCTGTATGCTGGACGAAGTCGACGCGCCACTGGACGACGCCAACGTGGGCCGCTATTCCCGCATGGTGGAAGAGATGTCGTCCAAGGTGCAGTTCATTTATATCACCCACAACAAGATCGCCATGGAGATGGCACATCAGCTGATGGGGGTGACCATGCACGAGCCCGGCGTGTCGCGTCTGGTGACCGTGAACGTGGAGGAAGCGGCGGCCCTGGCAATTGCCTGAGGCCGGGAAATACGGCTCCGGGGTGCCCGGATTGGCCGAAGATTGACGCAGACAACTTTATTTTTGACGGATTTGCTCTATGTTGTTGATTAGTGAATCAAAGCGTTGCCGTTGCGCAGGTGTCGCAGGGCGGATAGGGAAGACAAGAGGACCCCTTTGATGGAAATTGGCCTGAAAGAAGTGCTGATACTGATTGGCTTTCTGCTGGTGGCGGGCATCCTGCTGGATGGTTATTTCCGCATGCGCCGTGGCCGGCTGAAAATGCAGATCATGCGCCCTGAAACGGAAGCCGGTGCCGGTGATAAAGGTAGTGAAGAGACCTGGGATTTTTACCGCAGCGAACTGCCCAACGGCGGCGCCCGCGTGGTGCCACTGAGCAAGTCCCAGCAGCATGCTGGCGATGCCGATCCTGATGTCCGGAATGATTCTGGCTACTCGGAACCTTTTGGCTCGGCGCAGGAAATCGATGACGCCCAGCCGGAAAAGCTGGGCAGTGCCTATGCCCGTGAAAGCGGTGATGGTGGCCAGGAGCGCAAGCGCAAGCCGGAGGGGGATGCCCTCAACCAGTCCGACCTGTTTGCCGATGACGACATTCTGCTGGCGGCTCGTGCCGACCAGCAGGCACGGCTGGCGAAAGCCACCCGGGGCAAGGGGCGGCCGCAGCCCGCCGAGCCGGCAGCAGCGCCCCGTGACAAGGCTGTGAGTGACCAGCCGGTGCAAGCGCCGCTGCCGGATATCCAGGAAGTGCTGGTGATGAATGTGATGGCGCGGCAGGGCGAGTTGCCCGGTGCTGACCTGCTGCGGGTGTTGCTTTCCTGCGGTTTCCGTTTCGGCGAGATGAACATTTTCCACCGTTATGAGCAGCACAGCGGCAAGGGCGCCATGCTGTTCAGCGTTGCCAACGGCGTGGAGCCCGGCACCTTCGATCTGGACAACATGGATAACTTCAGCACGCCGGGCATCTGCATGTTCATGCAACTGCCAGGGCCGAAGCGGCCGATGCATGCTTTCGAAATCATGATGGATTCCGCGCGCAAGATTGCGAATCTGCTGGAAGCGGACATTCGCGACGAGCAGCACAACATCCTGCGCCAGCAGACCGCCGAACACTACCGGCAGCGCGTGCTGGATTTTGAACGCAAGATGCTGACGATGCAGGGCGGGCAGCGGCAGTATTGAGACTGCGGCGCGGTAGAAAACTGGATTTATCTTTCAAAACCCCGGCGCATTTCTTTACTCTGGAACCGGCGCCGGGGTTTTTTGTTTCCGTAATTCAGCCAGCGCTGGAGTGACCGCGGGCAGGTCTGACAGCTCCAGCAGGATTTTCTGTTTCGGTCCCATGACGAGTCCCTGAATGCTGGCGACCGGTTCAACGGGCTGGTGTAACCGGATGGCGTGGCGGGCCACCAGACTGGCCAGAATGATTTTCATCTCGTGCAACGCAAATCCGTAACCCAGACATTTTTTGTCGCTGCCACCAAAGGGTAGGTATTCATGCGTCTTGTATTTCCGCTGCAAAAAGCGCTCGGGCTGGAATGCATGGGGTTGTGGATACAGCTGCGGGTCGGTGTGCAGGTTGTGCGTGGCGACGCCCACGTAGGTGCCGGGTAGTAGCAGGTGCTGGCCCAGCGTGATGGGTTTCAGTACCGACCGGATTACCAGTGGTACCACGGGCCGCAATCGCAATACTTCCTTGCAGAACGCATCGAGCCGGTCCGATTTCATGGCATTGCTGATCCATGCCGAGTTGTCGATGTCAGGGACAGTGTTTATTTCCTGCCGGATTGCCGATTGTGCAGCCGTGTGCGTCGCCAGATAGTACAGAGCCCAGGCCAGCGAATTGGCGGTGGTTTCGTGGCCGGCCAGCAGCAGGGTGGTGAGCTGGTCGCGGATGTGGCGCAGTTCTGCTTCCGACATTGGCAATGGGTCCGTGCGTTGGCGCAGCAGATGGCTGAGGATGTCATCTGCATTCTGGTCTGGCGCGCGCTGGCGGATTTCGGCAAAGATCAGGTCATCGAGTGCCTGCCGTGCCTGCAGAAAGCGGTCCCATGGGCCGATGCCGAACAAACTGAAACGGGATTGTGGCACCAACAACAGCAGCGAGGAGAAGGATGCCAGCAACCGTCCGATGGCGGCGCTGAAAAGGGCGCGGCGGTCGGGCGTATTGATGCCGAATATGGCACGCAGGATGACATCCAGTGTCACCTGTTTCATGAATGCCTGCGCATCGAGCGGACTGGCAAGATGCTGGTCTGCGTCGCTGATCGCCTGCCGGATGAAACCGGAATAGCGGTGCAGGCAAGTGCCCTGGAACAGAGGTTTAAGTTGCTGCCGTTCCTGCGCATGGGCCTGGCCTTGCAACAGAATCAGCGAGCCGTTCCCCAGCAGGGGTTCCAGCGGGCTGGGCAGGGACGATGACAGGGTGCCGCTGTCGGCCTGCAGCAACTGGCTGACGAGTATTGGGTCGCTGGTGAAAACCACATCATTCAATCCGGGCATCAGCACGCTGAAGGTATTGCCATGCCGTACACGCATGCTGTGGAAAAAGCGTTCCACATTCAGACCCAGGCGCGCAGCGTGGGAGAGTCGGGTGAAGGATCGCATGGCGTGTTTACCTGAGGCCCTGTTCCGGTATCAGCGGGAGTTCGTCTTCAGATTGTGTAAGCCGGGAAGAACGTTGTGTGACGATGTCGGAATTCAGCGGAAAAAACGCTGGCAGCTCTTCCTGCGTGATCATCAGCTCGATGACACCGGGCATGGCTTCGTCCTGGCTGAGGTATTCGTCCAGGCAGGCATGCAGTGACCCGGCATCAGTGACCTGGGCGCAGTAGCAGGCATTTTCGCCTGCCAGTCCGCGGGTGAGCTCGGTGAAATTCACGGTGCTGTAAGTGGTGCAGAAAATCCGGTCATCGAAGAAGTGTCGTTGCCGGCTCACACACATGCCGTGCTGGCTGTCGTTGAACACCAGGTACAGGATTCTCAGTTTCAGTTCGATGGCGGTGTGAATTTCCAGCCCTTCCATCAGAAAGGCGCCATCGCCGCAGATAACAAGGGTTGCGCCTTCCGGTTGCGACAGGCGCATGCCGATGGCCGCTGCAATGGCATAACCCATGCCGCCCATGCCGAGTGCGATGTGGGAGCGGGCGTGGTCCGGCAGCGCCAGCAGGTGTGCTGCCGCAGCGGCGCAATTACCGGCGTCAAACAGAAACTGGTTGAAATGCGGCACGAAGGGTTGCAGCAGTTGCAGTGCCTCGGTGGTGGTCATTCCGTCTTCGCGCGATGTTGCGGCGAGCCGGCGCCGGGTTGGCGCCCGTTCCGGTTGCGACAGCGGCGCACTGCGGAATTGCACCAGTGTCTGCCGTAAGCCGAGAATCACCGAGTTTGGATCGCATTCGCACAGCCGGATCAGGTTTGACACGGGCGCGCTGGCGGTGGACGTGTGATAGATATGGATGGGAATCGAATCCAGCGCTTCCTGCGCGGCACCCCGCGTCATGATTTCCAGCTGCGAGCCCAGGCTCACTACCAGATCGCAGGTGCGCAGGTAGTCGTGTACGTTGCGATGGCCGGCTACGCCCAGCACGCCCATGAAGCGCGGGTGATGATGCGGAAAGGCAGCGGTCGATTCCATGGTGGTGGCCACGGGAATGCCGCTAGTGAAACTGAAGTGTTGCAGTTCCCGGTTGCCACTCACGGCAGGTCCTGCAATCAGCAGGGGGTGACGGGATCGCCGCAGTGCCAGTTCCAGCTGGTACAGCTGGTGCGCCGGAACTGTGCCGCCACCGGTACTGGTTTCCGCTGCAAAAAATGCGGGTCGCGCGGTCACTGGCGCATTAAAGAAATCACTGGGAATCAGCAACACCGCCGGGCCCTTGAATCCTTCGCGGGTTGCTTTGATCGCCTGCTGCAGCTGCAACCAGAATTTGGCGGGAGTGACCGTAGTGCTGTACTTGGCGACAGCCTGCCACAGCAGTTCGGCGTCGATGCGGTCGCGGCCACCGGAGCCATCCTGGAAGGCGCCCCGGCCCGCCAGACCGGAGGGCGGGCAGCCAATGATGGCAAGGACCGGAATGCCGGAATTGCGCGACTCCGCCAGGCCCACGGCGAGATTCATCATGCCGCCGCCGGAGGTGGAACAGCACACGGCCAGCGTGCCACTCTGACGGGCAAAGCCGTCCGCCATGAAGCTGGCTCCGCGCTCGCTCTTGCACAGCAGGCTGGTGATATCGTGCTGTGCCAGACGGAACAACGCATCATGGAACGATTCAATATTGGCACCGCTGACGCCGAACACATGGCTCACGCCAGCGTCACGAATGGCCAGCGTCAACGCTTCCGCCAGTGTCAGTTCCGTCCGCTGCAGGGAGATCATGAAACCTATCCGTTCCAGCGCACGATGGCGGCGGCGCTGTAATCCCCCGCGTGGGAAAATCCGCCCAGCAGCAGATTGCTGGCGGGATGGATGCGGCCATCGTCGATCCCCCGTTCCAGGCAGATGGGAATGGCGGCACCAAACAGGTTGCCATGTTCCGCCAGGGTCTGGATGTGCTGCTCTTCCCGCAGTTGCACCGACTCGCGCCAGTTGCGCAGGAAAATCCGGTTGGGCTGGTTGGTTACCAGAAAATCCACATCCTGGCTGCCGAGTCCGGCCTGCTTCAGTGCCTGGTACAGCGCTTCCGGCACCAGCCGGTTGCCGCGCGCCACGATTGACGCAATCTTGGTTTCATCAAAATCGATGTTGAATGCCGTGGCACCGGGTTGCCACCAGTGGCGGCCGTCCGGCGCTTTTACTTCCATGTCGTTGGCGAAATTGCCGTGGGTGCGGGTAACGGTGGTGAGTACGGGATTGTTGCCTTCGCGGGTGACATAGGCCACACCACAGCCGTCGCCAGGTACGCAGGATTGCGGCAGTTTGCGATTGTCTTCCAACGAAAACACGCGGCCGGCCGCCGTTTGCAAATTACACAGTATGGCGGAGCGCGCCTGGGTGGATTGCAGGATCAGTTGCGCCAGTTCCAGCATGAAAATGAAGGACACACAGCCGCCGTTCTGCAGATCGTAAATGTAGCGCGGATTCAGTTTCAGCTCGCCAGTAATGGCGGCGCCACAACCGACGAAAGGCAGGTCCGCCAGTGTCACGTTGGTGATGAGGACATCCACATCGCGCGCGACATCCAGATCCAGTTTTTCTGCCAGCCGCTGGATGGCTTTTACCGCCATGCTGGTGGCGGATTCGTCATGATCGATGTGATGACGCAAGTGGGTGCCGCGAAACATGGGATGACGATCGATGCCGGATGCCAGACGGAAAAAATCATTGTCCACGACGCTGTCGGGCAGATAGCTGGCTACGCCTTGCAGGCTAATGGGTTCCATCCTGTAATCTCCTGTGCGTGTTCAACGCAAGCTGGCGTGCCGGTGTTCAAGAATTTTCTTCAGGTTCTGCATTTCAATCCAGTGGCCGGCGTAGAACATGGGCCACATGTCGCCCACCCAGATTTTACGATCGGCAGGAGCCTGCTGCGGGTACGGATTTTTTTCGTAGTAGGGGTGATGGCAGTTGGTCCAGAGCACGACAGAGCCCGGCTTGTTGAGTACAGGTTCCGCGGGAATTACACGCATCAGGTAAATCATCCAGAGTTCATCGCCCTGGTCCCAAGCGCAGTGGTAGTCCACGGTCATGGCGTCCCTGTGTGCTACGGTGCGGCAGTAGCATTTGGTCTTGCCGCCGACAGCATCGGTGAACTCGTACAGATTCCGTTCCTCGTCATACGTCATGTCACGCAGGCTGTACGTCCATTCCAGCAGATTGGACGTTTCCGCCAGATATTCAAATGTGGTTTGCGGCGGGCAGTGAATATATTCCTGGATGGTGCAGTAGTCGCCGAATATTTTGTCGTGCGGATAGATGGAGTGCGTCATGTCCATGCAGCGTTCCTGCATGTCTTCCTTCTGCACATTTTCAATGCGACAAAGATCGGGGATTGTGTCGAGAGAAATGGGGGTGCTCATGCTGTGAACTCCTGGTTTTTGTTGTGCGCTGCAGCCTGCGTTGCGCAGTTTAGACGGTTCAATCCGGATTCAATCAGGGTTTATTTTGTTATTTTTCGTATATGATTTTTTGTTGAGCAAAGCGCACGGAAAGACAACGATAACGCGGTGACATTTTGAAAATGCAGCGTGGTTTTGCCCTACCTTTGGAGGGGGCGTACTGGCCAGCGGCTGGCCTGCCCCGCTGGCGGGCCCTTTAACCCCTGTCCGCAGCAGGGGCGGGCTGTGTATAATTCGCGTACACCTGCGTTCATATAACGCTCGCTTCCATAACGACCGGATTCCGTAATGCCTTCTGCTTCATCGACCGCCATTGCCCAACAACTGGAAAACCTGCGGGAACAGCTCCGCGAGCACAACTACCGCTATTACGTCCTCGACAACCCCAGTGTTCCCGATGCGGAATACGACCGCCTGTTCCGCCAGTTGCAGCAGCTGGAACAGGAACACCCTGATCTGATCACGCATGATTCCCCCACCCAGCGCGTGGGCGACCGGCCGCTGGACGCCTTTTCCCAGGTGACGCACCGCGTGCCCATGCTGTCGCTGGATAACGTGTTCAACGATCAGGAACTGGTTGCGTTTGATCGCCGCGTGCGCGACCGCCTGAAAACAGAAGATGAAATCGAATACGTGTGTGAGCCGAAGCTGGATGGTCTGGCCGTGAGCGTGCTGTACGAGAATGGTGTGCTGGTGCAGGCTGCGACCCGGGGCGATGGCCAGACCGGCGAGGACATCACCCAGAACATTCGCACCATCCAGTCGTTGCCGCTGAAGCTGCATGGCGCTGGCTATCCTTCCACCCTGGAAGTACGCGGCGAGGTATTCATGCCCCGGGCAGGATTCGAGGAAATGAATCGCCGCGCGGCGGAAAAAGGCGAAAAGATATTTGCCAATCCCCGCAATGCCGCTGCCGGCAGCCTGCGGCAACTGGATGCGCGCATCACCGCGCAGCGGCCGCTGGATATGTACTGTTATGGCGTGGGCTTCATTGCCGGCGGTGAACTGGCGCAGACCCACTTCGATAATCTGCAATTGCTGAAAACCTGGGGATTGCGCATCAACGCCGAAACAAAATTGGCGCGGGGCGCGGCGGAATTGCAGCAGTATCACGATGCCATGCTGGCGAAGCGGAACCAGCTGGCCTATGAAATCGACGGCATCGTTTACAAGGTGAATTCACTGACGCTGCAGAAAGAACTGGGTTTTGTATCGCGGGCGCCGCGCTGGGCCACGGCCCACAAATTCCCCGCACAGGAGGAAATGACCGAATTGCTGGGGGTGGATTTTCAGGTGGGTCGCACCGGTGCGTTGACGCCGGTGGCACGGTTGGCACCGGTGTTCGTTGGCGGTGTCACCGTCAGCAATGCCACGCTGCACAACATGGACGAAGTGGCACGCATGGATGTGCGGGTAGGCGACACTGTCATTGTTCACCGCGCCGGTGATGTCATTCCAAAAGTAGTGAAAGTGGTGCTGGAAAAGCGTCCTGAACACACGCAGCCGATTCACATGCCCGCTCACTGCCCGGTGTGCGGCTCCGACATCATCAAGCCCGAGGGCGAGGCGGTGGCACGCTGTTCCGGCGGCCTGTATTGTCCAGCGCAGGTGAAGGAAGCCATCAAGCATTTCGCATCGCGCAAGGCGATGGATGTGGAAGGCCTGGGTGACAAACTGGTGGAGCAGCTGGTGGACCAGGGCCTGATCGCCCATGTGTCGGATCTGTACCGGTTGCAGGTGGAACCGGTGGCGGCGATGGAGCGGATGGGGCAGAAATCGGCCCAGAACCTGATCGATGCGCTGGAGGCCAGCAAAGCCACCACCTTACCCCGGTTCCTGTTCGCGCTGGGCATACGCGATGTGGGCGAGGCTACCGCGCTCACCCTGGCCCAGCATTTCGGCACTCTGGAGAATATTCGCAACGCCAGCGAAGACCAGTTGCAGGAAGCGCCGGATGTGGGGCCCATAGTTGCCAGCCGGATCGTGGAATTTTTTGGCCAGCCCCATAACCTGGAAATCATCCGCGCCCTGCGTGAGGCCGGTGTACACTGGACGGAACAGGAGCCTGCCGCACGGGAAGCGGGTGCGCTCGACGGCAAAACCTACGTGCTCACCGGCACGCTGACCCAGCTCACCCGCGACGAAGCCAAGGATTATCTGCAGCGGCTGGGTGCAAAAGTGGCGGGCAGCGTGTCGAAAAATACGGATGTGGTGGTGGCGGGTGAGAAAGCTGGCTCCAAGCTGAAAAAGGCCGATGAACTGGGCATCGCCATCATCGACGAGAGCGCATTCATCCAACTGTTGCGCGACCATGGTATCAAGCATGGTACTGAGGAAATCTGATCATGTCCGAAACGGGTCATCACACGCACATCCCGTTCAGGGAAAACCGCTTCCTGATTTTCAGCCTGGTGCTGATGTTGCTGGCATTTCTGCTCACTGGCTGGATTGCCTGGCTGAATTATTCCATGCACCGTTCCGCCACCACCCAGATCCTGAAATCGCAGCAGCTGCAGGAGCGGGCCCAGGCCCATGTGCAGGACCAGTACACGGAATACCTGAAGCAGGAAGCCGCCAACCGCCGCTTTGAAAAGGCGTTCGAAATCAAGCAGCGGCATTATGCGGATTTCATGGGTGCCGTGTCGGACGCCTGGCTGGCGGTGAACCGCAGCGATACCACGCTGCTGGAAAATGCGCTGCACCAGATGCGCAAATCCTGCTACGGCCTGGAGCCGTTTATGGACATGGGCGGCCGTCATTTCCTGCAGAAACGCATCACCCTGTTCGAAAAGCTGTCGACGCAGCTGGCCAGTGGCGCCGAGTACCGCTATAAAGTGAACCAGGATGCGGACAAGGCCAAGCTCAACGGCATGAGCGATGAATTCCAGTCATTTCTCTACCCCTTGTTATTCGAACCAGAAGCAGCGCAGGAGACAGCGGATGAAACCACGCAAACTGGTCAATGAAAAATTCAAGCTCAAGGACATGCCGACCCGTTCCGACAAGGGCGTCGATCATCCCAGCGAGCAGATCGACGAACTGCAGCTGGAATTGCTGCGGGCGCAGCTGGCGCTGTTCAAGGAAAACAAGCGTGCCATCGTCCTGATCGAAGGCACCGATACCGCAGGCAAGGGCGGCATCATCCGTCGCATCACCCGCCATCTTGATCCCCGCAGCGCCCACGTCTGGCCCATCGGCGCGCCGGAGCGCTGGGAGCAGTCACGTCATTATCTGTTCCGCTTCTGGCAACGTCTGCCGGAGCCGGGCGAACTCACCATTTTCGACCGTTCCTGGTACGGCCGCGTGCTGGTGGAGCGGGTGGAAGGCCACGCCAACGCGACGGAATGGAAACGCGCCTATCGCGAGATCAATGAATTCGAACGCCAGCTCACCGAGGACGGCGTGATCCTGATCAAGCTGTTCCTGCACCTGTCGAAGGAGGAACAGTACGCACGTTTCATGGAACGCATCCGCGAACCGACCAAGCGCTGGAAGATCAAGGTGTCGGACCTGGAGAGCCGGCGTTTCTGGAATGGCTACCAGCGTGCCTACGATGACATGCTCAACCGCACGGCAACTGATTACGCGCCCTGGTTTGTCCTCAGTGCCGACGACAAGGATTATGCCCGCGTCCATGCCCTGAAGCTGATCGGCAAGCAGCTGAAAAAGCACGTGGACCTGAACCGGGTGAATCTGCTGGACCCGCAGGTGATCGCGGCCATTATCGACCAATTCGGCGAGGACGTTCTACGGGACGATCTGGTGCAGGCAAGCCATGGACAATCTGATTGAAATCCCCTGGGACGCCCTGGCGGAAGACATCCTGAACGCGCTGGTGGAGGAGTTCGTCACCCGCGAGGGCACGGATTATGGCCAGCAGGAAGTGGCGCTGGAGCGCAAGGTGGCCCAGGTGGTCAACGGCATCCGGCGCAAGGATTACGTGATCGTGTTCGACACGGAGGCGGAATCCACCCACATTCTGACCGGGCAGCAGTGGCGCGAGGCTGTCCGTCAGTCCGGACTGGACACCTAGCGCATTGAAAAGCCACGGGAAAACCCGGGGAATTCGGTGCAATTGTCAAACCCCTTGGAACAGTAGTAAGCTCGGAAAACACTCCAATTTATAAAAACCAATAAAAACGAGGACGGTGCGGATGAAGAGCGTTAGGGATATTTTGAGGTCCAAGGCCATATCACATACATTCAGCGTGCATCCCGGCACCAAGGTGCTGGATGCCATCAAGCTGATGGCGGAAAAGGGAATTGGCGCGCTGGTGGTGCTGGAAGATGGCAAGATGGTGGGTATCGTCAGCGAGCGGGATTATGCTCGCAAGGTGGTGCTGATGGCGCGTTCTTCACACACGGCCGAGGTGCGAGAAATTATGACCTCCGACGTAATCACCGTGGATCCCAGCCAGAGTATCGAGCATTGCATGGAACTGATGACCGAGCGCCGCCTGCGTCACCTGCCGGTGCTGGAAGACGGTCAGCTGCTGGGCGTGATCTCCATCGGCGACATCGTGAAGCACATCATTTCCGATCAGCAGTTCCTGATCCGTCAGCTGGAAGGGTATATTCGCGGCGAAGCCGTCTGATTCCCCGCAACAGAAACCGCGCCGGGTGCACTGCGAACAACACTTCGCGGTCCACCGGTTGCGGCTCACCCGTGATGTAACCCGCCAGAATTTCCGCCGCCAGTAACGAAGATGTAATTCCCTTTGAGCCGTGACCGGTGGTGATGTACAGCCCCGGCAACAGCGGGCAGCGTTCGAATTCCCGTTTCAGAAATCCCTTGCCTATATCGTCATAGATCTGCGCGAATGTTTGCGGATCTGGCAGCGGCCCGGCCACGGGCAGATAGTCCGGCGTCTGGCAGCGGAATCCCACCCGACCTTCCATTTTTATTCCCGCATCCAGTTGCAGCGCGGACGCCATGTCCGGCCAGGTGTCGCGCAGTTGCTGCAGGTTTTTGTGATGATCCTGTTCCCGTTGCTGCGGGTCTTTGTCTTTCGGATTGAAAGTGGCGCCGATGCAGTGGAAGCCATCCCGCGCCGGATTCAGATAACCATCGTAGTTGATGGCATGCTGCAGTTTTTGTGATGCAGGTGTGGCCGGCACATAACTGATCTGGCCGCGCACCCAGCGTAAAGGCAGATGTTGGGTAAAGGAATACTGGCTGGAGGCAAAGGTGTTGGCCAGCACGACGGCATCGAATGGTGTGCTGTCGTTGTTGATGTGCCAGTGGGAATCGGCGCGCGTGAACTGTTCCGCGCGAATGCCGGTGCGCAGCTGGATATTGGGATGCTGTAATAACGCCTGGCACAGTGTCGCCGGATTCAGCCAGCCGCCCATTTTCATCAGCAGTGCGGGGTAAGGGCAGGGCGTGTGTGTCAGCATCGCTACCTGTTCCGCTGTCAGCGCCTCCACCACGTCGTTCGGCCACAGACCCGAGGCCAGCAATTTTTGCTGCTCGGTGCGCTCGTTTTCATCCCATGCCAGTTGCAGCACGCCGTTCAGGTTCCAGTCGGTGCCCGGTTCCATTTTTCGCGCGGCAAAAAAATCCCGCACGAAACGGCAGGCGTGCAGATAGGCGAACTGGTAGTAGCGGTTCTGCGGTGAGTCGTGCACGCTCAGGCGGGTGTAGGTGATGCCGGTGGGATTGCCCGAGGCCTGGGTCGCAATGCTGTTTTCCGCTTCCAGCACGGTGACCTGCCAGCCCCGTAAAGCCAGGGCATGTGCCGCGGTGCAGCCCGCCAGACCGGCGCCGATGATGGCGGCATGGCCCGGTGTCTGGCGCTGGTATTTAAAACGAAACCAGGGTGCCTGTGCCGGCGGAAAGGTGGTTGGCTTGTCGATGGAAGTGAAAATGCCTTTCAGCATGTCGCGCTTGCGGCCGAAGCCCGCGCATTTTTCCACGCTGAAACCGGCGTCCCGCAGTCCACGCTTAACATCGCCCGCTGCAGTAAAGGTGGCGAAGGTGGTTCCGGCGTGACTGAGCCGCGCCAGTTGCGCAAACAGTTCCGGCCGCCACATGTCGGGATTGCGGGCGGGAGCGAAGCCATCCAGAAACCAGGCGTCCACCTGGCCGTCCAGTGCGGCGAAGCTGTCGATGGCGTCGCCGAAAATCAACGTCAACGTCAGTTGCTCGCCGTGAAAATGCAGGCGATGGCTGCCGGGCACCAGCGGCGGGTATTGCGCCAGCAGTTGTGTGGCCATATCCGCAAAATCCGCTCGTACAGCGCAGGCCCGCTCCAAGTCATTCCGACCCAGCGGAAATTTTTCCACGCTGACCACATTCAGATGCTGTCCCGGTTTGCGTGCCTGCCGCCATAGCTCCCAAGCGCACAGAAAATTCAGGCCGGTGCCGAAGCCGGTTTCACCGATCACGAAGCTGCCAGGCGTGTGCCAGTGTTGCCAGCGCGCCGGCAGATCGTTCTGACCAATGAAGACGTGACGGGTTTCAGCGGCGCCGTCGTCGCGCGAGAAATACACGTCGCCAAAGTCGCGGGAAACGGGCACGTCATCCTGCCAGTCCAGGCTGGCGGGGCGAAGTGGCGGGGTGTTTTGGCAATCCTGGCTCATTCGAGCGGCCTGTGCTTCCGTTATAATGCAGCGAATTCTAAGGAACCCTCCGCATGTTTGCCACCTTGCTGCCAATTACCGGACCCGTCATGGTCTGTGTCCTGCTGGGATTCGTCTGGAAGCGATTGAATTGGGCCTACGACACCCGCATGGTGACGCAGCTGGTGATGCGGGTGGGCGCGCCCTGCCTGGTGGTGTCATCCCTGAGCCGCACGCCGGTGTCGCAGGATCTGCTGGAGCAGATGCTGCTGGTGACGCTGGCCATGGTGGCCGCTACGGCGGCGCTGGCGGTGGTGGCTGTCTTGCTGGCCCGGCAGCCGCTGCGCACCTACCTGGGACCGCTGCTGTTTCCCAATGCCGGCAATATGGGCCTGCCGATTTGCCTGTTCGCGTTCGGTGACGCGGGGCTGACTCTGGCGCTGGCGATTTTCATGGTGCTGTCGGTGCTGCATTTCACGTTGGGCATTGCGCTGGTGAGCGGGCGCTCGGTATTTCGGGAAATGATCAGCAACCCCATCATTTATTCCATCGTGCTGGCGGTGATCATGATCTACGCCCGCATCGAATTGCCGCTGTGGCTGGGCAACACCGTGCAGTTGCTGAGTGAGTTCACCATTCCGCTGATGCTGCTGACGCTAGGCGTGAGTCTGGCGGACATGAAATTGCAGGCGGTGGGCAGCAGCCTTTATTTTTCACTGGCGCGTTTGCTGATCGGGGTTGGCGTGGGTTGGGGTGTGGCATATCTGTTCAATCTGCAGGGCGTTGCGAAAGGCGTGCTGATCCTGCAGTCGGCGATGCCGGTGGCGGTGTTCAATTATCTGTTCGCAATGCAGTACAACCGCGATCCGCAGGTGGTGGCGGGTATGGTGATCATCTCCACGCTGCTGTCGTTTGCGTTGATTCCGGTGTTGCTGGTCTTTTTGTTGTAATGTCGGTTGTTGTAGTGCCAGTTGTTGTAAGTAAAAGGAGAAGGAAAATGAAACAGGAAAGTGATGGCACGCAACTGCCATTGACGGGCATCGACAGCGGCAGCGAATGGCATTTGCCCTATGCACAACTTGAGGCAGGGCTGGAGCACGTGCGCCAGGCACCGAAAGATGCTGGCACGGTGGATCTGATCGTGTGCCGTCCCCGTGTCGGCAAGCGCAAGGTGCTGCCGCGCTGCGAGCTGAATCTGGAACTGGGTCTGGTGGGCGACAACTGGAAGCAGCGCGGTTTTCGCAAGTCCCCCGATGGCCGTGCCCATCCCGACATGCAGCTGAACCTGATGAATGCCCGTGCGATTGCCCTGATTGCCAAATCACCGGCGCGCTGGCCAATGGCCGGCGACCAGTTCTATGTGAATCTGGATCTCAGCCCCGGCCACCTGCCGCCGGGCACGCAGCTGCAGATCGGCAGCGCCATCATTGAAGTCACGGCGGAACCTCACCGGGGTTGCGCGAAATTCGCCGAACGTTTTGGCCGCGACGCTGCCCGCTTTGTGAATTCCGATGCCGGCAAGACGCTGAATCTGCGCGGTATCAATGCGAAAGTCATCCAGCCGGGGCAGGTGGCTACCGGCGATACCATTCGCAAACTGGGCCACTGATTTTATTTTTGATGCGAGAGGATTTTTCCATGAGCGACACCAATACCGTTCTGGCTACCTGGAACAAAATGTCGGCCTATCCGGGAGGCAAAACCATTTTCTCCAAGGCTGTGCAATTCAAGGCGCCATATTTCAGAACTGTCAACGCCATTGTTGAAGAGCTGAAACCCAACTATGCAAAGCTGACCATCAGGAAACGCCGCGCGGTGGAAAATCATATCGGCACTGTGCATGTGATCGCGATCTGCAACATGCTTGAAATGGCGATGGGTGTGTGTGCCGAAGCGTCGATCCCGAAACACCTGCGCTGGATTCCCAAGGGCATGACTGTGGATTACACGGCGAAGGCGGGCAGTGACATCACCGGCACCGCCGAAATCAATCCCGCAGACTGGCGGCCCGGTGATCTGGATGTGAAAGTCACCGCGCTGGATGACAAGGGCGTGGTGGTGGTGAAGGGTGTGATCAAGCTGTGGATCAGCGAGAAGAAGTAAGGGGCGCGGCCAGAACTTCCTGAAATACCGGCATTCAGGCTACAGTTAAGGACTATAAATAAGGAAGAAAGTCAGACTAACAGGCCCTGGTAATTCCCGGGAAGGGAGGAGAACCGGATGATTGCACGTTTGCATGCCTCACGCCTGCGGGCTCCGCTCCATGTGCATGTCGCCACCCTGTTTGTCGTGCTGGTGCTGGGCATCGGTGGGCTGATGGCCGCCATGCAGTATCGGTCTTCCAGCGATATCATCCTGAATTCCTCCCGCCAGCTTACCTCTCATATCGCCCGCCAGATCCAGACTGACCTCAAGGCGCGCCAGAATGCGGTGGCGGCCACCCTGAATCTGGCGCGGCTGAGTGGCATCGCCACCGCAGCGGACTGGCAAACTCGCAGCCGCTATTTGCCCTGGCTGCAGCAGATCCTGCGCAATCACAAAGGCCTCACCAACTTTATTGTCGGTTATCCCGATGGCGATGTGTTGCTGGTGCATGCGGCTGGCACGGCAGCGCAGCAGCGAACCTACGGGGTACCCGCTGCCAGCTTTATGGCCATCGATCACATCGACCGCAATGGCGATCAGGTGATCGACGCACGGCGGATCAGTTACGACGCCGACCTGAATCAGCTGCAGGAACAACCGCTGCCTGATCCTGACTACGATCCGCGCCAGCGGCCCTGGTACCGTCAGGCCGCGACGTCCACGCAGATGGAATTCACGCCGCCCTATGCGTTTTTCAGTTCGCCCACGGTGGGCATCACCATGGCACGTTCGAATCCGGACGGCGTGGTGGTGGCCGTCGACCTCACGCTGAAATCGCTGTCGGACATATTGCAGTCGTTCGAACTGCCGGCCCGCAGCACCATCCTGTTGTTTGATCCGCTGGGTCAGGTGCTGGGATATCCCGATCGCAGCCAGACGCGACCACGCATCGACGGCGACACCCGTCACGTGCCGCGCCTGCAGGAACTGGATTCGGCCCTGGTGCGTGACATAGCGGCCGACCTGCTGCAGCGCAGCGATGGCACCTGGTTCTTCGAATCCACCGGCGAACGCTGGTTTGGTGAAGTGGTGGATGTCACTCTGCTGCAATCCCTGCCATTGCGGCTGACCGTGCTGATTCCAGAGCAGGAACTGCTGCAGGAAGCGATGCAGCAACGAAACCGCAGTGTGCTGATTACCCTGCTGATCCTGCTGGTGGCGATTCCGCTGGCGTGGCTGCTGTCGCGCCTCGTGTCCAAACCCTTGCGGCAACTGGTGCTCGATACCAACGCCGTGCGCGAATTCCAGTTCGACAAAACCACGCCGACCCGTTCGCTGGTGCTGGAAATCGACAACCTGAGCCAGTCGATTCACCTGATGAGCGAAACCATCCAGCATTTCCTGCAACTCACTGTGGCGCTGGCGCGGGAGAAACGGCTGGATTCCCTGGTGGCCACCGTGGCGGAACAGACCCGGGGCGCGGCGGGTGCTGACGCTTCAGTACTGTTTCTTTACGCCGAAGACCGCACGGCGTTGGTGCCCCGTGCCATCAGTACCAGCAACGCCAGCTGGTCGCTGGAGGAAAACGACACGCACCGGATCAGCAGCAGCGAGCCCCAGTTGCAGGCCGCGCTACGTGACCAGCAGACGGGCCAGGCGCCGCTGCAAATGGACAGTCCGCTGGGCCCGCTGCTGTGTGAATTGCTGATGCAGCCGGCGGACGCGACCGGACAACTGGTGACGGTGCCGCTGGTGAACCGCGAGGGCCGTGTGCTGGGTGTGCTGTGTTTGTTGTATCAGTCGCTGGAGGATTCCGATTATGTCACCGGGGAAATTCGCACGCGCCTTGCCTTCATTCACAGCTTGTCGGGGTTCGCAGCCGTCAGCGTGGAAACCCGCCAGTTGATCACCTTGCAGAAACGCCTGTTCACCGCGTTCATCGAACTGATCGCCAGCGCCATCGACGCCAAATCGCCTTACACCGGCGGCCACTGCCAGCGCGTGCCGGTGCTGACGGAAATGCTGGCCCGTGCCGCCTGCAAATCGGATCAGCCACCGTTCGACACATTCGACCTGAATGCGGACGAATGGGAAGCCCTGCATGTGGCCAGCTGGCTGCACGATTGCGGCAAGGTCACCACGCCGGAGCACGTGGTGGACAAGGCCACCAAACTGGAAGCGCGCTATGACCGCATCCACGAAATCCGCATGCGCTTTGAAGTGGCGAAAGCCAACGCCGAAACTCGTTACTGGCGCGCGCGGGCGTTGAGTGAGTATCCCAGTGAAGAAGAGCTGCAACACACATTGCAGAGCCTGGACGAGGATTTCGCGTTCGTTGCCCGCTGCAACCTGGGCGGTGAGAACCTGGCGCAGGAAGACCAGCAGCGGTTACACACAATCGCGCAGCAACAATGGCGACGCACGCTGAGCGATCGCCTGGGTATCGGCTGGGAAGAATCCCGCCGCAAGAAGAATATTCCCGACAGCGCGTTGCCCGTAAACGAACCGCTGCTGGCAGACCGGCCCGATCATCTGATTCCCCGCGACGATGCCGACGCCCTGCGCGCCGGCCGTCAAGCCACGTTCAATCTGATTCCTCCGCAGCACAAATACAATCTGGGTGAGCTGCACAATCTGTGCATTGACCGCGGCACGCTCACGGATGAAGAACGCTACCTGATCAATGATCACATCGTGCAGACGATCCTGATGCTGGAACATCTACCTTACCCGGAACATTTGCGCGGCGTGCCCGCCATTGCCGGTGGTCACCATGAAAAAATGGATGGCACCGGTTATCCGCGCGGACTGACCGCAACAGAAATGCCACTGACGGCGCGCATGATGGCGATTGCGGATATTTTTGAAGCGCTGACGGCGGGGGACCGGCCCTACAAAGCGGCCAAAACCTTGAGTGAATCGCTGCGGATCATGCAGCGCATGGCGAAGGAACAGCACATCGATCCGGACCTGTTCCACCTGTTTATCCAGAGCGGCGTTTACCGCGCCTATGCGGAACGCTTCCTGACGCAGGAACAGATGGATGGGGTGGATGAGGCGGGCTTGGTGGGGTGAACGATGTTGACACCGATACTGGTTGCTGACACATCATTCAGAAAAAAGAACCTTCAGTATCAGCTCTTCCCGCCCGGAAAAATCGTCAAGCTCAGCGGCGGGAAGCGATCGCCTGAGTTCTGTGAGCACAAGCGGAAAAAACGTAAGACTGATCAGCGTCATGAAAAAAGAGTCATTGGTGAAGGACTGCAGTTTTGTTGATTCCTTCTGCGCTTTTTTGAACAGCACTTCTATCAGCACATGTATTTGCACAAAATGCGCATCGAAATATTCGTACCGTTCATTTTGGCTGGTTCCTTCCCGCGTCAACAACCGGGCAAAGGTGGGATTCTCATTGGAAACGGCGATAAAGGCTCTTGCCACATTCTTGAATGCTGCCAGGGGATGTTCGCTTTGAGTGGCGTCCATCAGGGCCGGAATCAGTCTTTCCTGATAGCGCGCGAATACCTGATCCGCCACGGCTTTCCAGATGTCGAGCTTGCTGCCGAAATGGTGCCGGATGGTGCCATGCGTCATCCCCGACTGATCAGCAATTTCCCTCAATCCGGTGGCTTCAAAGCCTTTCGTTGAGAACAAGTGGGTTGCCGCCGCAATAATCTCTGCTTTGGTCAGTTCCGCGACTTCAGCGCTTTGTTTTCCTTTCTTCCTGGATACGTCTGTCATTGCATCTCTATAAAAGTGAATTCCGGTTAAACGGCGCAAGGCAGCGTATGACCAGCAAAGTCCGCTGCGGGTGGTGCCCATTATACTATCCGGTATGGTTCCTGGTATGGGCGGATTGCGTTCCGGCAATCAAGCTGAAATTTTATTGTAACAGGCTGATAGTTTACGCAAATTTAACCGCATTAAAGCGATAGGGCCACCACTGGTTGCGTTTTTCCTGCCCGTGATCTTGTTTTATGCAATCCAAGTGGATAGCATAATGAAAACAAGAATCCACGGGGAAGCTGATATGAAACATTCAATACTTGGAATGGCTGCGCTAGCGGCAACTGTCGTACCGTCACTGCTGATCGCCAATAGCAGCCTTGCGGGGATCGCATTGTGCGGGCATGAGAATGTTGTGGTCGTGGAGCAGGAAATTAAGGGCATAACGCCCGAAATGCTGGATTGGTGGTGGGACAACATCAATACAACCGAACGCTACCAGTTATGGCATCCGTCAGAACATGTTGCCTTCCAATGGCTAACGCCGCCCGCAAACCCGGATCATCTGGATTATTCAATTGGTGCCACGCATTTGGTTACGGACCGCATCGGGGGAGTCGACATGGACGCCAGCATCACCTGGATGGACCCGGCCGACGTGCAGACGTGCGTAACCCATGATCACTGGATTGTGGCGCAAACCGAATTTGCGGGATTTGAAGATATTTCCGAACCAGGCTGGACACTGCACGAATACAGCACCAATGAAGCAGGGGATGGGATTTTGTTGCGAACTTCATTCGTGGTGCCGGGCGCGGTCGCAGCAATGTATCCAGGATATGAAGGTGCCTATGCAACGCACATTGAACAGGCAATGCAGAACCTGCCTGAATTCCTGCCTGTGTTGTTCCAGAAAGAATTCGTTGAAGGCGAACTGCTTACGCGGGGACGTTATGAGGTATTTCACTCAGGTTTTCTGACCAAAACAGTGGTGGTCGATCAGGAGATCAAAGGCATTACGCCCGACATGCTGGACTGGTGGTGGAACAATATCAATACGACAAGACGATACAGGCAGTGGCATCCAACCGCTCACGTCAGCTTTAAATGGCTGAAGGCGCCAACCCATCCCGACCAGCTTGAATACTCCGTGGGCGCCGTGCAACAGGTTTCAGAATATCTTGGACGCTACAAATCCAATCTGGTCATCACGTGGCTTGATCCTGCCGGTGCCAGTGACAAAGTCACCTATGATCACTGGCTTTACGCCAAAACCGAATTGAAAGGGCTGCGCGGCGTATTTCCCCAGCGGCTGATTCACGAGTACACGCTGAACAACACCGGGGACGGCATTCTGATGCGGTCAACGTTTACGATCCCCAGTTTCTTTGATTTCTTCCTTCCCGGTTTTTCCCGTGAGCTGGCCAGGCATGCGCAACAGGAAATGCAATTTTTGCAGTACTTCCTGCCCGAGTTGTTTCAGGCAGAGTACCTGATGAAGGACATTTGAAAGAGTCGATGTTGATGATGGATTGGGCGGGGCTGGCAGGCCTGAAACCTGTCCGCTGAACCGCCGCGCAATTTTCCGGGTAACTCTCACCGAATAAACAGCAGTGCCCTGATCAGCGCCGAGTAGTTTTTTGTTTCCCGCTCGATATTGATCTCGCGCTTGCTGTTCAGCACCAGCATCAGCCAGTAACCATTTCCCGCCCGCGCCGTGGTGACCATGTTCTCCAGCAGACGCGGGTTGTCGTACTTGCTCATCTCTGGCCCCAGCGCCTGCTCGATCCACTGCACGCTTTTTTCCTCCATGATTTCCACCAGCCGCGAGGAAATCAGCGACATGCCGTTGATCAGCCGCACCAGGGTTTTCTGGTTACTCACGATCTGTTCCAGCGAATAGCGCACTGCAATTTCGATGTACCGGTCGAGATCGCCCTTGGGCGCGTTGCGGATCAGGGTGGCCAGTTCAAAGATCGACACCTCCATGAACCGCTCCAGCCAGCCCAGGTAAACGTCCTCCTTGCTGCCGAAATACTGGTAGATGGTGGCGTAAGGATGGCCGCTTTCCAGATGAATCTCGCTCATGGTGGCACGGCGATAGCCCACGCTCTCCAAAACGCGAGCACTGGCGTCCAGAATCGCGTTGTATTTTTCCACCGCTCGCGCCTGTTTTGGCTTACGTCGCTGTTTTTGCTTGTCTTTTTCCATGAATGGATGGCCCGCTGCCGGTGTTTTTAATGTGAGAGCAATAGCCTTTCTCTCGCATTAGAATTTTTCTATCAGACAACGGACAGGCCGCGGCGTCAACTGCGGCCTGTGCCGGGGTTGCGGCAGTGGGCTCAAACCAGGAGAGTACGACATGGCAAAACTGAAGGCTGTGCAGGGCGGCGCCAAGAGCGCAACCGAGCGGAAACAACTGGGCCGGGCGCCGGGGCGCGGCTCTATCATGTGGGACACGCTCAGCGATATGGCCAACCTGCCGCTGATGCTGCCCATTGCCACCATGCAATCGGCGCTGCCGGCGGTGGGTACCGCCGTGAACAAATACGGTATCTACAAATCTGATCCGCAGGCGCGCGGGCGGCGCACCAACTGGTCGATGATGCGCTTTCTGTGGGATGGCGGCGATCTGGCGCAACGGGAATCAACGGACCTGCGCGCCCTGCACGCCAACATCAAGGGCACCAATCCTGACGGCTCGAAATACTACGCGCTGAATCCGAAAACGTTCCGCATCGTGCCCGACACCTTTCTGGATGCCGTGATCCGCATCCGCCAGGACATGGGCAAACCGCTCACGCCGCAGGAAGAAGAAAAACTCTACGACGAATACGTGCAGCTGTGCCTGCTGCTGGGCATTCCCCAAAAAGATATCGAGCCCACGCTGAAAGATTTTTACGTGTACTACGAAGACCTGATCAAAAACACCATGACCTATAACGAAACGGTGCAGTTCCTGACGACGACCGGCATCGAATCCCCCGCGCGACTGAAATACTTCAAGGGTCTGCAGCCGCTGGCGAATGCGTTCCACGAGCGCTACGTTTATCCCACTCTGCGTCTGTGTGCGACCCGCTGTCTGCACCCGTTATATCGCGAACGTTTCAATCTTCCCTGGAGCGCCCATGATGAGGCTCGTTTCCAGAAACTGTGCCGGCGCCTGCAACGTTATACGCAACTGGTGCCGCGTGCGCTGCGTTACAACCCGGTGGCTTATCTGGTGATGTTGGGCTTCCATGGGCCGGGTCTGGTGACGTTGCAGGAACTGGACAAGATTGAAATGAAGAAGAAAAAGCGGGCAGAGTCGAAGAGGGTAGCTGCGGGCGGATAAGGGCGTTCCTGTCAGTTCTGCAGCGCACGGTCCAGCGCTGCGCTGCGACTGGCAGAGTTCTCGCGCCAGGCTTTCCGGTACTGCCCTGGCGGTGCCGAGAAACGGCGCTTGAATGCGCGGTTGAACGCCGCCTCGGAATCGTAGCCGACTTCACTGGCAATCTGTAGCACGCTGCGACTGGTATTGCGCAGGGATTCAGCTGCCAGTTCCAGCCGCCATTGCGTCAGATACGCCATCGGTCCTTCATCGAAATAGCGGGCGAAGCGTTCCGTTAGCGATGATCGCGACAGGTTGGCTTCCTGCGCCAGCTCTTCCAGGCTCCAGCGATATTCCGGCCGCTGGTGCAGGGCCGCCAGGGCACGGCCAATGGCCGGATCTGCCGCGCCGGCCAGCCAGCCGATCTGCCCCGGTGGCAATTGGGCGAGATAACGCCGCAACACTTCCACAAACAGCACCTCCGCCAGCCGCGCCGCAATCACCCGGCTACCGGGCGCGGACGCCGCCGCCTGTTCCACCGCATGCCGGATCATGCCTTCCAGCAATTCGCTGGCGGGATCTGCACGCATGTTCACGCGTACCACTCTGGGCAACCCGGTCAGCAGCGGCTGGATCAGGCGGTCCTCGCACACCAGATAGCCGCAGATCAGCCGGGTGCGTTCGCCACCGCCACCCATGTCGGCAATTTCCAGGTTCTGATTCAGCAGCAATGGCAGCGAGGCTTCGCCATCGACCGGCTTTGCGCCGCTGCCATTGCCCATGTAATGGCTGTCGCCGTGGGGAATCATGATGAAATCCCCTGCTGCCAGCGGGGTTGTCTCTTCTCCCACCCGCACGTAACCGCGCCCGTCCGCAATCAGGTGAAATTCAATGACACGATTGGTGGGGGATGCAACGTATTCCCTGAATCGCTCGGCCGCCGGCGAATGCACGCACCAGGGCGCCGAATAATCCGCCCTGAAAAAAATGGCGCCGCTGAGTTTGATGACGCGAAGCAGTTCTGAAAGTGCATCCATATGCGGGTTCGATCTGGTGTGGTGGTCTACCGGTCAATGATTCCGGCCGGCCGGTCAAGTCCGATCAATCCTGCGGTTGCGCAAGCAAGAATGATGGCCGCGCTGCAAAGCGGCCAAATCATGATGCACCGATACTGTGTTCACTTTCAACCCGGAGGACTTGAGATGAACACCGTTATAAATGAAGACAAAATGAATGCATTGCTGGGGCGCATCGTCGTCGATTTTGGCGCAGTGTCCATGGCACCGCTGGTCTTGATCGGTGACCAGTTGGGCCTGTATCGGGCGCTGGCGGAGGGCGGTGCCCTGACGTCGGCGCAACTGGCGGCGCGCACGGAAACCCACGAACGTTATGTGCGGGAATGGCTGAATGCGCAGGCGGCATCGGGCTATGTCGAATACCTGGCGGACAGTGGCCATTACCGGATGACGCCGGAGCAGGTGGCAGCATTGGCGGAAGAGGACAGCCCGGTTTTTGTGGTGGGCGCGTTCCAGGTGGCGCTGGCGGCGGGTCGCAGTGCAGATCGGCTGGCCAGCGCTTTTCGCACCGGCCAGGGCATCGGCTGGCATGAACATGATCATTCCCTGTTTCACGGCATCGAGCGCTTTTTTCGGTCGTCCTATATCGGCCATCTGGTCAATGACTGGATTCCGGCCTTGAGCGGGGTGGAGGAAAAACTGCGCGCGGGTGCCGTGGTGGCGGATATCGGGTGTGGCCACGGCGCGTCGACCATTCTGATGGCGCAGGCTTTTCCGGCGTCGCAATTTGTCGGATTCGATTATCACAGGGAATCGGTTCAGGAAGCCAATGAACGGGCGCGTCGTGCCGGTGTTGCTGACCGCTGCCGTTTCGAGGTGGCGAGTGCGAAGGATTTTCCGGGGCGCAATTATGATCTGGTGACGATCTTCGACGCGCTGCATGACATGGGTGATCCTGCCGGTGCGTCGCAACATGTGCTGACCACGCTGGCACCGGGCGGCAGTTGGATGATCGTCGAACCCTATGCCGGTGATCGGATCGAGGAAAATCTCAATCCGGTGGGGCGTGCCTATTACGCCGGTTCCACCATGATCTGCACGCCGTGCTCGCTGGCGCAGGAAGTGGGTTTGGCGCTGGGCGCCCAGGCCGGCGAGGCACGTATGCGCGAGGTGGTGATGGGGGCTGGATTCACGCGCTTCCGCCGGGCAACCCATTCGCCGTTCAATCTGGTGTATGAGGCGAGAGCCTGAGAGAAATTCTGTACCGTCCCTGGCGGGTCTCGACTAGCAGGCCGTTTTTCAACAGCCTGCTAACAATGAGTTGTTCGGCTATGTCGTGAAAGTCCATCCTGAATTTCATAAACTGCAATGCTGAGGAAGTTTATTGGCCAGCTATGCTCTTGGTATTCTCTGTAACGATTTCAAGAACTGTTCGGGAGAATTCATTAATCAAATTCGACAATGACAGCTGAAACGGACAGATCATAAAGACATCGAGTGACTCCAGCTCCCACTCTGGCAGCAAGGGAACCAGTACGCCCAGTTTCAATTCCTGGGAACAAATTATTTCTCTCGGCATGATGCCAAATCCCAAACCGCGCAGGATGTAATCCTTGCTTACATGAAAATTATTGGCTCTGGCGCGTACCATGGGTGAAAAATCATAGCTTTTCTTGCCTTTTTTTAATGATATTTTGCTGCTGCGCCCGTAAAAGTCAAAATCGATAAAAGGCAATTGGTTGAGCTGCGAAGGCACGGAAATGGTGCTGCCAAGAGTGGCAATAAAATCACTGGATGCACAAAGAAAGCACTCCAACGTGAATGCTTTCCTGGCAAATAAAGTGGAATCCTGTAACGGGCCAATCCCGAACACAACGTCATAGCCATCTTTAATGGGGTGGACCATATTGTCCACCAAGCGCAAATCCAGCTGTGCTTTAGGAAAACGTTGCAAAAAGGTACTGCCGACCCTGGTTGCGAAATCTATTCCCATGAATATAGGCAATGCAGCTCGTATTTCCCCTTGCGGCTCAAGATGACTTCCTTCAATCAAAGACCGAACATCATTGGCTTCTGCAAGTATTTTCAAGCTGTGGCTGTAAATCTTTTCGCCCAGATCTGTCACCGTTATTTGATGGGTATTTTTACGCAGCAGCTTTACTCCAAGATCAGACTCCAATTTGCTGATACTTCGGCTTACTGTCGACTTTGGCATTCCCAGTATTTCGGCTGCCCTTGAAAGGCTGCGGCATTCCACCAGCTTGGCAAAAATGATCAAAGTATTGATATTGAAGTTTATATTTTTGCTCATTTCTTATTCGCTGCCAGGGGCTCATATGCCTTGTTCCAAAATTGGAACACCGAGTTGAAATTAAATTCCTTCTTTCATTATTTCGTCAATAGTAGTATTTCGATCACAAGCAAAATCGAACAGAAATCGCTCAGATCCCACTCTGTTAATTCGTTGCGAATCTGAATAGAACTATAAATAAAGGGGCCGCCATGAGCCAAGAACCACTTTTAAAGAAGCCAGAGTCCGGAAAGTGGACTGATGCTTACCCACAGCTTGGCCGCGGCCCTATCTCACTGGATGATTGTGTAAGCGCCGAATTTTATGAAAAAGAGCGGGAGCACATCTTTAAAAAGAACTGGCTGTACATCGGTCGGGTAGAGCGCTTACCCAAGGTTGGCAGCTATTTCACGCGTGAGCTGCAGGTGCTGAATACTTCAATTCTGGTTGTACGAGACGGCGAGGATAGTATTCGCGCATTTCACAACATTTGCCCGCACCGGGGTAACAAGTTGGTCTGGAAAGATGACCCCTTCGTTGAAACTGAAGGGACAACATCACGGTTGTACTGCCGGTTTCACGGCTGGCGATATGGTCTCGACGGACACCTGATAAAGCCATCTCGACAAGACCTTCTGCTGGATTTTGAGCCCGGCAAATGCCAAGTGCCCGCTATTCAATGCGAGGTGTGGAACGGTTTCGTTTTTATCAATCTGAATTCAGACAACAAACAAACCGTGAGTGACTTCTTGGGTGATTTTGCCCAGGGGATTGAAGGCTTCCCATTTGACCGGCACCGTCAAACCTACAAGTTCAAAGCAGAATTACAATGCAACTGGAAAATTTTTATGGATGGCTTTGCCGAGAGCTATCACGGGCCCTATCTGCATGCGGGAACCTTCGGCGCTTTAACGGCACTTGCCAAACTTGACGCTCCGAATCAGTACACTGATGCGTTGGGCTATGAATTAAAAGGCCTGCACAGGATGTTTTCCTTCTATGGCGAGCCGTCAAAAGAAACACCCTATTCTCTGCCCATAGAGAAACTTGTTCAGGCTGGTGCAGCCGGACCCTGGAACAAAAGACCTCAAAAAGATCCGTTACCAAAAGGTCTCAATCCAACAAGGTCTGAAAAGTACGGCTTCGATTCTTTCCAATTTTTTCCAAATTTTGTTTTGATTTTTTCTTCGTCTGGCTTTACCACCCATGCACACTGGCCCACCGGGCCACACTCTCATATCGTGGAAGTGGACATGTACTATCTTCCCCCAACCACACACAAAGAGCGCATCGCACAGGAGCTTACGGTATCCTTTCTGAATGACGTCATTTTGGAAGATGCCAGTCCACTGGAGGGCATGCAGGCGATGCTAAATAGTGGTGCGATCAAAGAGTTTCACGTTAATGATGAAGAAATCCTGATACGACACCTTCATAAAACCGTACAGGACTATGTGGCCAATGCAGAGAAGGAAAAAAAATAGTGAATGCTAAACTTCCCGACGCATTTAAAGATCTCGAGTACCTGGTGGGAGAGTGGGCGATCGAGGATGGACATGAGCGCTATCTCAAACGAGTAAACAGCACCATGGATGAAATGAAAGTGTTTTACAATGCGATGGCTCCCCGTGGTAAAGATGCCATTGACTACCTCGACCAGTATGACTATCAGCAAGCTCTGCCGGATGATGCCGAAAATCTGCGCAATTTGCTCTTTACATTGATTACAGTGTCGTTGGCTGTAGAACTATGGCGCCAGCCTAGAGTAAAAAACTCCGCTAAAACCATTCTCACCCGTTTGTGTTGATGGAGGGAGGCGAAATGGGACTTCTAACAATTGACAAAACTCTTCATGTCGGAAGTGAAATTAAAGCAAATGTTGACACATTGTTGAGTGGCAACGAAGCCCAGGCCATTCGCGAAATACTCGAGCAACGTGGCGTCATTTTTTTTCGAGGTCTCGAAATCGATGATAAGCAGCAGGTCGCTTTTGCCAAGACCATTGGCAATACCGTTGATTCCGAAGGCGAAGATGGAATATACAAAATAAGTCTGGATCAAGGCGTCAACGCCCGAGCGAAATACTTGCAAGGATCCCTGTTTTGGCATGTGGACGGATCTCTCCAGCCTTACCCCAATTTTGCAGCACTACTCAGAGCGATAAAGCTTTCTGACATCGGCGGTGAAACTGAATTTTGTAATACCTACGCTGCATACGAAGCGTTACAAAATGATGAAAAAAATGCCATCGAAAGTCTTCGCGTCGTGCACAGCGCGGAACGCTCTCAATATTACGTAACACCGGAGATGAGCTACGAAGAGCTTTGTTTCTGGCAAAAATCCCCAACCAAATCATGCCCGCTAGTGTGGACGCACAGATCAGGACGAAAATCGCTGCTGGTTGGGGCGACCGCTGACTATGTGGAGGGCTATTCGGTGGAAGAGAGCCGTGCTTTGCTTGCCAAATTACGTGACTGGTGTACTCAACCCCAATTTGTCTATCGCCATGAATGGCAGGTAGGCGATCTTCTTATTTGGAGCAATACCGGAACAATGCACCGAGCTTTACCCTATTCCGTGGACAGCGGACGGTTAATGCACCGAACGATACTGGCAGGGGAAGAACCACTAAACTGAAAATCAACATCCTCTAACACACAATCAAAGTACCAAAAACACCTATGGATGATTTATTAACTGGAAAAGTTGCGATTATTACCGGTGGCGCGAGTGGGCTAGGCCTGGCCACCGCGCAGAAATTTGTTGCCGAAGGGTGCAGGGTGGTAATAGCCGATACCAATCAGCAATCCGGTGAACGTTTGGTTGCAGAGCTTGGCGGCAATGTACTGTTTAAGAAAACGGACGTCTCCCAGCCCGCGCATTTCCAGTCTCTACTTAATTTCACCATCGATCACTTTAACGGATTGGACATTATGGTGAATAACGCTGGAATCTCGGGTGCCGTACACCAACGGTTCCTTGAGGACGATCTGGCAGACTTCCATAGAGTCATAGATGTCAACTTGTTTGGTGTAATGCTTGGTAGTCAGCATGCAGGCCGATACATGGCTAAACAGGGCTCCGGTTCCATCATTAATATTTCGTCCATCGCCGGCATTAAACCTGGATTACCTCTGATCAGCTATCGGGCAGCGAAAGCGGGCGTTATTCACTTCACAAAATCCATAGCACGGGAGATGGGCGAATATGGCGTCCGGGTGAATTGCATTGCACCAGGCCATATCCCAGCCGCACAGACGTTCTATGACATGGAAGAAATGATCAGTCGCGTACAACCCCTTAGGCGGCAGGGTAGTCCGCCGGATGTAGCCAACGCCGCACTCTATTTGGCCAGCCATTTATCTGCGCAAGTGACAGGGCTTGTGTTGCCCGTGGATGGAGGATCAAATTTGGGCGGTCCGTTACCAAAAAAGGTGTAAATCTATTATGAGCGAAGCAAACAAAAAAATCGTTCTTGAATTTATCAATGCAATGGGTAGAGGTGATTCGAAAATCGCAGCGAATTGCATTGCAGATGATGCATTTACCCTGGCTAAAGGATTTGGGAAATTCGCTGGCGTACGTACCCATGACACCATCCTTGCAACTATAGCAGCGTTCCAACAATTGATGCCTGGTGGCATGTCTCCCGCCTTTAACAGCGTTACTGCTGAAATGGATCGGGTGGTAGTCGAGTTCGAAGGAAATGGAAAACTCATCAATGGCGACGATTATTGTAATGAATATTGCATGGTTTTCACTTTGTCAGACGGCAAGATTAAACAAGTCAATGAATATTTTTGCACGCTATTGGCGGATGAGAAGCTTTGGCCTCTGATTGAAAACATGAAGCTGTAGGACGCATGTTGAGGCAATTTTTTCCTAAATTCACGGGAGTTTATCAACATGGATAAATACAAGGATATGCGAATTTCCCCTATATCACGCCAGGACTGGACTCTGGAAATACGTGACATCCTGAAGATGTTTTCACAATACTTATCCAATCTAGGTCTAAGCGGAGAAGAGAGCGAAAAGGACAGCCTTTCCCCGGTGCTGTCTTGTTTATTGCAACATCCAAATCTGGCAAGAACGTTTCTACCATTCGGGCGCTATCTGCTTATGGAATCCACCTTGGATAGCCGCTGTCGAGAACTGGTAATTTTGAGAGCTACCTGGCTTTGGCGATGTGAATATGAGTGGGCTCACCATTCCATGGCAGCTATTGATAATGGATTATTTAGCGAAACCGAGATTAAAGAGCTACAACAAAACGTATTGTCTGGGGACTGGCTGGAAAGAGAGTCCTTGTTGGTAAAGGCAGTCAATGAGCTGAATGAATCGTCGAATATAGAGACTGGCACATGGGATGCCTTGACCAACCATTTTAATAACCAACAAATGCTGGATATTGTTTTCACGGTTGGTGGGTACGTGCTTTCAGGATTTTATATGAACGCCATAGGCCTGCCGCTAAAAGAAGGCATGAAAGGTTTTCCAGATTTTATGCTCGTCCCATCGAAAAACTAACCCCAATAATTCAATCACATGAATACAAAAACTATAAATATTGCAAACAAAAATGTAGTGATTACGGGGGCCAACTCCGGAATAGGTTTTCAAGTTGCACTGCAACTGGCTAGCCAGGGCGCAAATATCATCATGGCATGTAGAAGTCTTGACAAAGCAAAGCGTGCGCAGCATGAACTTCTTGCGAAGGTTCCTGGCGCCAATATTAGTATTTTAACGGTCGATGTCTCTGAGCCAGAATCTATTGCCGCTTTCGCCCAGCATTTTGAAAAACAGGTTGGCAGCCTGGATATTCTCATCAATAACGCAGGCATTGTTACGCCCAACCTGTCTCATAACAGTGCTGGCTACGAATTGCATCTGGCAACCAATTATCTGGGAACCTTCGCTCTAACCGGCCTGCTATTGCCGTTCTTTACCAAGGACGAGCATACGCGTATCGTCAATGTCGGCAGCGTTGCTCATCGATTCGATAAATTTGATTTTGATGATATGGGTTGGCAAAAAGGCAAATTCATTTATTGGAAAGCCTATGCCCGCAGCAAGGTTGCCATCGCCGCATTCACTCTGGAATTACACCGTCGGCTTCAAAAACATGGGAGCAATACCCTATCGGTGGGGGCCCATCCTGGGCTGGCTGCCACCGATATTGGTCAGAAGACCGGGGTTACCACAGTCAAAACCCGATTTGGTCAGTGGACTCAAGACAAGATTGTAGCCTGGATAGTTGCACAACCGGCGGAGGGCGCCATGTCTATTGTCCATGCGGCCGTAGGAGAGGGCGTAGCGGGTGGTAGCTATTTTGGCCCCAACGGCTGGTTTGAAATAAAGGGCAGGCCCGCAGAAGCCCGGCTCAATCCCCAGGCCCGAGGCACTGAATTTGGCAAACAACTTTGGTCTGTTTCCGAATCGATGACGGGAGTGAGCTATCTTTCCAGTATTGACTCCGAGCAAGATAAATCATCATGTATAGCGATTAACTAATACGCGCTCCTCGCTCGACGTGACGGCTGACTCATTCCGCCGCCCGGTTTACCCTCCCAAAGAGTCGATTTCCCCCCTCAGCTGATTAAAATCTACTCTTTTAGTGGGTTGCAGCCCTCTCCGGGCAAGATGCGCCGGTCTTTGCGAAGGCTGTACCACTCTGTCCAATGGTGCAGCCTCGCTTCCGGCAAGTCGCGCTTTCTCTTTTCAAGTCCCGCAGCAGGCTTTTTCACGCCCTTACCCGGCTTCACGCCGCTTCCGTCTGCTTCCGTACCTGCTTTTGTTTCGGCTTTGCCTTTTTCGGCGCCAGCGAATATTGATCCAGCCCGGCCAGATGAATTTTCTGCAAATACTGGCCCCACTCGATCAGTGAACCATCCACTGGAAACTGGCGCTTGTCCTGCTCGCCCATGCGTTCCGCCAAGGCGCATAATTTTTCATTGCTGAACGTGTAGCGCGGCTGGGTGTAGAAAGAAAAAATGATCGCCAGTTTCATGGCCGTTTCCAGATTCGCCATTTTGGCTGATGAAACCGTTACACCCATGCGGGTCAGGATGCTGCTGCGGATCGACAACAGATTGTAGGCGAGCCCCATCACGGTTCTGAACAGGGCATTGGGCACCATGATGAACGGCCGCTTTGGTTTGCGCAGGAACAGATTTTTGTACTGGGCGAAATTCTGCATCGCCTCGTCCTGCACGTGCTTGATCACCTGCTTGATCGGGATCGGGTTGCAGTGGCTGCTGCTGCATTGGTAGATGCGGTGTTCTGGTGTGGCGGTGAGTGCTTCGGCGCCGCCGAGGATGATGCTGTTGGCCACCAGGTCGGCGGGAATGATGTCGATGATGCCGTCCTTGTTGCCGGGAAAGAAGGTCACTTTCTCGCGGGCGTAGGCCAGGATGATGGCGTCGGCCACTTTCACGCCTTCGATCCAGCCGGGCGCCGGTTCCTGCAGTGTGCTTTCGACGATGGAGGGTCGCACGATGGTCAGTGTCTGGCCCCGCAGTTGTTGCGCCAGCACCTGTTCGCCCAGCCATTTGGTAAAGGTGTAGGTGTCGTTCCAGCCATATTGCGTTGACGCGGCAATGCCCAGGTTGATCTGCGCGCGTTCACGCTCTTTGCGGTTTTTGTGGCGGGAATTCACGACGGCGATTCTGCTTTGCAGCTGCGCGATGACGGGAGCCACATCAAAATGGCCATGCACACTGCGATTGATGCCGCCATGTTTCGGGCAAACCGTGTCTTCCTGCATCACTCCGGTGTTGAATCCATTCACATAGCAGGTGGAGACATGCACCACCGGCGCTTTTTTCATGTTCGCCAGCTTGATGATGGTGTGCAGGCTCAGGGTATTGGTTTGCAGTGCCTGGTCCAGCGGCTCACGGAAGTTGACGCTGGCGGCGGAGTTGATGATCAGGTCGATTTTTTGTGCAAGCTGATGAAATTCTGGATCGCTAAGACTGAAGTTGGGTTCGGTGAGTTCGCCGGTGATGAAGCACAGCTTCTCGTCACACAGTTCTTCGAAACGCTGCGGATCGCGGGCTTTCAGTGTATCGAAAATGGAGGAGGTGGCCACTTCGTTCTGGAAGCGTTCCCGCGCTGTCGGATTGGTGGAATTACCCCGGATCAGCAGGTAGATTTTGCCGATGGTGGGCACGCTGCGGAGCAGTTTTTCCAATACAACCTTGCCGACAAATCCCGTGGTGCCCGTGATCAGAATATTCCGGCTGCTGAATGCGTTTAAAGTAGGTGAATTAGCGGAATCCATTTCGATGCTCCTTGCTCCGGTTCGGCTGCGACACAATATAGACCATTGCTGTATACAGCAAGAATCTGACCATCAGCTTTATGAAAGCGAATGTTTCATCTGGTGGTTGATTGTGAGCCATCAAAGTGTGCTATGCAGTGCGGCGAATGGTTATATGTCGCGCTGATGCCCGTTGGACATCGTGCAGACGAATGATTACACCCGTGTTTCTGCTGAACGATGAATGTAATTCATCTGGTTTGCGCCCCTGGAATGCGCAGCGCTGAGGCAAAAAGCCTTTTTGTTGTGCAGATCAATTTGCAGGCTTTACGAAAATTTTATGTTTCGGCCCGGGCCCGGTCTGGAATCGTTACGGGCCAGATCCCTAGCATGCCTGAACGATCGGTGTGCAGGTTGGTATGGGGTCCGATGCCGAAAAATTCACGCTTGCTGACAGTGCTGCATCTGTGCAGCTTCCTTGTGTTTCTCTATAGCCTGTCCATGTTGGTACCGGTTCTGGTGGGGTTGTTTTATGGTGAGCGGGCCCTGTCGGCTTTCCTGATCACGTTCGGTGTTGCAGCAGTTGCGGGGCTGGCGGGCTGGATGGGAACCCTGGGCAGCAAGCGCACCCTGCGCACACGGGACGGCTTTCTGGTGGCCGTGTTGTTCTGGCTGCTGTTCTCCGCTGTCAGTGCCATGCCGTTTTATCTGGATGCGCGACTGGGTATCACCCTGGCGGACGCGGTGTTCGAGGGCATCTCCGGCATCACCACCACCGGCGCCTCGGTGTTTGCCGACATTGATGCGCTGCCGAAATCCATTCTGTTCTATCGTGCGCAGCTGAATTTTCTCGGTGGTCTGGGCATCATCGTGCTGGCGATTGCGGTACTGCCGCTGCTGGGTATCGGTGGCGCCAAGCTGTACCAGTCGGAAATGCCAGGGCCGCAGAAGGAGGAAAAGCTGACGCCGCGACTGGCGGACACGGCCAAGCATCTGTGGCTGATTTACTCCGGGTTGGCGCTGTTGTGCACGCTATCGTTTTATGCGGCTGGCATGGCCTGGTTCGATGCGATCTGCCATGCCTTGTCCACGGTGTCGCTGGGCGGTTTTTCCACGCATGGTGCCAGCCTCGCCTATTACGACAACGACGCCATTGAACTGGTAGGTGGTGTGTTTTCGATTCTGGCAGCGGTCAATTTCGCGCTTTATTTTATTGCCATCAACCGGCGCAGCCTGCTGCCGCTGATCCGCGATTCCGAACTGCGATTTTTCCTGCTGATTGCTGTGCTGGTTATCGGCTTCACTTGCGCGGAGCTGTTTCGTGTTGGCACTTTCGCTGGCTGGGAATCCTTCGTGCATGGCTTTTTTCAGGCGGCGTCGGTGCTGACGGACAATGGCCTGGGCACCGTGGGCTATCCGGCGCAATGGCCGCCCCATGTTGTGGTGCTGTTGCTGGGGGCCAGTTATTTTGGCGGATGCGTGGGCTCCACCTGCGGCGGCATCAAGGTGATGCGGTTTCTGGTGCTGTATCGGCAAAGCAGCCGCGAGGTGAAACAGCTGATCCATCCCAACTCCGTGCAGGCCACCAAGATCGGTCAGCACCCTATTTCCGAGCGAGTGGTGCGGTCGGTGTGGGGTTTGTTTTTTCTTTATATCTTTTTCGCCTGTGTGTTCGTGTGGGGATTGATTGCCGCCGGTTATGACATGGCCACTGCGTTTGGCACTGTGTCGGCCTGCATCAACAACATGGGCATCGGTTATGGCGAGACGGCGGCGGGTTTCGGCGTGCTGAACGATCCGGCCAAGTGGCTGATGAGCGCCGCCATGCTGTTCGGGCGGCTGGAGATTTTTCCGATTCTGGTGGTGTTTTCCGCTACCTTCTGGCGTTTCTGAGTTGCGTTACTCCACCTGCACGCCCTGCATTTGTTGCCAGGGTGCGCTGGGATGTTCCTGCAGTGCGTCGCCGTCGGCGGTGATGAACAGCGCTGCGATGCCGTGCTGGTCCGCGACCGGTTTGCCGGCTTCCACGCCCAGGCACAGCAGCGCGGTGGTCCAGGCGTCGGCGGCGGTGGGATCGGCATTCAGCACGGTGACAGACAGGGTGTTGTGCTGCACCGGACTGCCGTTGCGGGCGTCGAGGATGTGGCTGTAGCGCACGCCATCCTGGTCGAAGTAATGGCGGTAGGTGCCGGAGGTCATCACCGCCAGCGGCGTGGTCTGGTCGACGGTGATGATTTTTTCCACTTTGCGTTCACCCACGATGGGTTTTTCCACGGCTACACGCCAGGGTTTGTTGCCGGGCTTGTGACCGCGCGTCTGCAGTTCGCCGCCGATTTCCACCAGATAATCCCGCACGCCGGATTGTTCCAGCACGGCGGCGATCTGGCCGACGCTGTAACCCTGACCGATGGAGGCCAGATCCAGTTGCAGGTCGGGCAGGGTTTTGCGCAACCGTTCCTGATCCAGCGTAATCAGTTTATCCATGCCGACGCGGGCCATGGTCTGTTGCAGTGCGTCAGCGTTGGGCGGGGTGAATTCGTCCTTGCGGAAGCCCCACAGATCGAACGCCGGTTTGATGGTGAGGTCGTAGCAGCCCCGACTGGCGCGGTGGATCGCGCGGGCCATTTCCACCAGGGCGACGATTTCCTTGCCCACAGGATGCGGATCGGTGTCCAGGCGCGAGTTGAATTGTTCGATGGTGGAATCCGGGCGGTAGCCGGACAGGGCAGAATCGATTTCGGCAAAGCGTTCTGTTACGGCTTGTTGCAGGATGGCGTTGTCCACCGCTTCTGCCGACCACCAGGTGATGTGGTAGGTGGTGCCCTGGGCAAAGCCTTCGATTGTTTGCAGTGCGGGCGCGCGGGTGCAGCCGGTCAGAACCAGCAGCAAGGCCTGCAACAGTAGCAGGGTGATCAGTCGGGCAGGCAGTGCGATGAACATCGACTTCGCTCTCTCATCATTTTCAGCGAACTATATTATGGCAAGGGGCGGGGAGGTTGCAGCTGGATCAAGCTTCAGGAACGGTTTGAGTTACCCGTGCCGGCTTCCATTACCAGCCGATACCCCACACCCGGTTCCGTGCGCAGATAATGCGGTTCAGCAGGATCGTCCCCCAGTTTCTGCCGCAGGTGGCTCACCACGATGCGCAGGTAGTGGGTGTCTTCCTGGTGGCCAGGGCCCCAGATTTCCTGCAGCAACTGGGTCTGGGTGATGACGCGCCCGGGCGCCTGGGCCAGTCGTGACAGCACGCCGTATTCCTTCGGTGTCAGGCTGATTTTTTCGCCCTGTACAAGCACCAGGCGCAGGCCCAGATCGATGCGCAGGTGGCCGTCGTCCAGCACGGCAGGTGTGGTGGACGGAATGCGGTCGCGCAGGTTAGCGCGCACGCGGGCCAGCAGTTCCTCGATGCTGAACGGTTTGGTGACGTAGTCCTGGGCGCCGGCATCCAGCGCCTGCACTTTTTCGCGATCGCCGCTGCGCACCGACAGCACGATCACCGGCACCTTCGACCAGGCCCGCAGTTCCGACAGCACCTGATGGCCGTCCAGGTCCGGCAGGCCCAGATCCAGCACCACCAGATCCGGCTGCTGGCGCACGATGGTGGCCAGTCCGGTTTCGCCGTTCTCCGCTTCCAGCACTTCATAGCCAGCGCTTTTCAGCGCGATGCGCAGCATGCGGCGGATGGGCATCTCGTCGTCGATCACCAGGATCTTGGCGCTCACTGGGGCTCCTCGTTGCGGCTGGTTTCTTTTTCTCGGCTGGTTGCACTGTTACGGCTGAAGTCACGTTCACCAGCAGGATCGATGGGCAGTTCCACCACGAAGCGGGTGCCCTTGCCCTGGCTGCCGGGCAGCGCCTGCACGCTGCCACCGTGTGCCGCAATCATACCGCGACAGATGGCGAGCCCCATCCCGGTGTTGTTTTTTTTCTGGTCGCCTTCCGCCACTACATAAAACATGTCGAAGATTTTTTCCCGCAGCGTTTCGGGAATGCCGGGGCCGCGATCCTCGATGCTGATGCGGCAGCGGTTGCCCTCGGCTTCGACGCTGACGACGATGCGGTCTTCCGGCGGCGAATAGCGGGCGGCGTTTTCCAGGATGTTGAAGAGGGCCTGCTCGATCAGGGCGGCGTGGGCGTACAGCAGGGGCGGCTCCGCCAGGGCGCGGTATTCGGTCTGCACGCCGGGAAAATAGCGTTTCAGGCGGGTGAGGGCGCTGCCGATGATGTCGGCGGCCGACACCCAGTCGCGCTCGATTTTCAGGGTGCCGTGGCCCAGCCGCGTCATGTCCAGCAGGTTCTGGATGTAGCGGTCCAGGCGGCGGCTTTCCTGCAATATGGTGTCGATCAGATCGTGGCGGTCTTCCGGTGTCAGTTGTGCGTCCAGCACCCGCAGGCTGTCGGCGGCGCCCATCATGGCCGATAACGGCGAGCGTAAATCGTGGGACACGGATGACAACAGCGCCGACCGCAGTTGTTCCACTTCACCTTTCACCCGCGCCGATTCCAGATCCCGTGTCAGATGCAGGCGCTGCCAGGCGTCCGCCGCCTGCTGCAGCATGGCGTTGATCAGGTCGCGGTCGTAAGTCTGCAGGCTGGTGACAGCGCTGTTGAAACGCAGCAGCACGATGGCCACCACGCGCTGTTGCTGGCGCACCGGGAACAGGGTCCAGTCGGAGGCACCCAGGGTGTCGGTCAGGCGGCCGGAATTGGCGCCCTGTTTTTTGCTCCATTCGATGGCGGCGGCGTCGACGTGATTGAACGGGGTGGACGGTTCCGGCACGCAGCGGTTGTCCTGGTCGGTCATCACCGCCACGCATTCGGCCTGTAGTGCGGCGCCCAGTTCGCCGGTGACTGCTTGCCAGAGCGCCGCGTCGTCGCCTGCCACTGCCAGTTTCTGCGCCAGGGCACGCAGTGCTTCCGAGTAGCGATTGGTTTCTTTCAGCAGTAAAAACTGGCGCCGGATGCGCGATGCCGCCGGGCCGCAGATGAGTGCGATCACCAGCAGGAAAATCAGGGTGGAGAGGTCGTCCTGCTTGTTGACGGAAAAGGTGAAACGCGGTTCGGTGAGGAAAAAATTGAAGCTGAGAAATGACAGCACGGCGGTGCTCAGGGCCGGCTGCGCGCCGAAGCGTAGTCCCACCGCGACAACGCCCAGTACATAAATCAGCACCAGATTGCCGCTGTTGAGCCAGGTTTGCAGCCCGACGGTGAGCAGCGAGGCAACGCTCACGGCCGCCAGCCCCCACAGGTGCCCATGCAAGTCGCCCAGTGACGCCCATCCGGTTTGTTCTTCGGCGCGGATTGCAGGGGTTCCGCCCGGTTTGGCATACACGGTGACTTCCAGCGGCAGGTCGCAGCCGATCAGTTTCTGGTACAGCCGTTTGCGCCAGGGCAGCAATGTGTGTCGGGTACCTGCCCCCAGCAACACTTGATTGATGCGCTGTTCGCGGATAAAGGGCAGCACCGTGTGAAAAGTGGTGAGGCCGCGCAGGGTTTCAGTCGCGGCGCCCAGATCCCGCGCCAGTGCCATGGCCGCCTGCACCTGGGCCAGTTGCGGCTGCGACGGCGCCTGGCCGGTGTCCACCCACACCACCATCCAGGGGATCTGGCGTTTGTCGGCGATCTGGCGGCCCACCCGGATCAGGTACTGGTGATCGCTGCGGTGGGAAATCAGCACCAGCAGTTTTTCCTGGATGCGGTAATCGGCGGGGTGGGCCTGGGCGTGCAGTTCGGTTTGCAACTGCGAGTCCACCCGCTCCATTACTTCGCGCATGGCCACTTCCCGCAACGCGGTGAGATTGGCGCGGGAAAAGAAACTGTCCAGCGCGGAGCGGGCATATTCCGGCAGGTAGACCTTGCCCTGGCGCAGGCGCTCGATCAGGTTGTCCGGCGGCAGATCGACGAAGACGATTTCGTGGGCGCGGTCGATGAACTGGTCGGGCACGGTTTCGCGCACGCGCACGCCGGTGATCTGCAGCACCAGATCGTTGAGGCTGGCCAGGTGCTGGATGTTGAGCGTGGTGTACACATCGATGCCGGCAGCCAGCAGTTCCTCGATGTCCTGGTAACGGCGTTTGTGGCGGCTGCCGGGCACGTTGGTGTGGGCCAGTTCGTCCACCAGAATCAGCTTCGGCTTGCGTTGCAGCGCGGCATCCAGATCAAATTCCGTCAGGCCGTGGCCGCCGTAATCCAGGTTGCGGCGCGGCAGCAGTTCCAGTCCGGTGAGCAGGGCTTCGGTGTCTTTTCTGCCGTGGGTTTCCACCAGTCCGGCCACCACTTCCACGCCCTGCTGCAACTGCTCGCGGGCGGCATTGAGCATGGCGTAGGTCTTGCCCACGCCGGGGGCGGCGCCCAGAAAAATTTTCAGCTGGCCGCCCTGGCGTTTCTGCAGGTTCTGCAGCAGGGCTTCGGCCTGCCGGGTGCGGGGATCAGTCATCGTCTGATTCTTTTGGATGGAATCTGTCATGGGAAGAGCGGGGCTGCGCGCTGGCGGTGTCCAGTGCCAGATTCAACAGTAGCACGTTCACACGGGGCTGGCCGAACAGACCCCACTGCGGACCTTCGGTGTGGCGGTCGATCAGCGCATTCACTTCGTCGATTTTCCACTGGCGTGTCTGTGCGATGCGGGCGGCCTGCAGATGGGCGGATGCGGGGCTGATATGGGGATCGAGTCCGCCGCCGGAGGCTGCCAGCAGGTCCACGGGAATGGTTTTGGATTCCACGTTTTCCCGCGCCTGAATGCGGGCGCTGTCCGCCGCCACCCGTTCCCGCAAGGCCGGGTTGGACGGTGCCAGATTGCTGCCGGTGGTGGCCATGGGATCGTGATTGGCCGCTGATGGCCGGCCGTGGAAATACCGTTCGCTGGTGAACGGCTGCGCGATCAGTTCCGAACCGATGGCGATGCCGTTTTGTTGCACCAGACTGCCGCTGGCCTGGCGGGGAAACAGCTGCTCTGCCAGCAGGGTCACAGCGCCGGAATAGATAACGCCGCACAGCACCAGCATCAGCACGCTGAAACGCAGGCCGGTGAGCAGGGCTTGCAAAATGGATTCACGCCCGGTCGTTTGCATGAGTGGAGTTTGCATGACGGTTTCCTCCTACAGAAACAGGCTCAGCATCAGGTCGATGGCCTTGATCGCCACGAACGGCAGCAGCACGCCGCCCAGGCCGTACACCAGCATATTGTTGCGCAGCAGTTGTTCCGCGCTTTGTGCCCGCAGCTTCACGCCTTTCAGCGCCAGCGGCACCAGGGCGGGAATGATCAGCGCGTTGAAAATCAGCGCCGACAGCACGGCGCTCTGGGGGCTGTGCAGTTGCATCAGATCCAGTGCGGCGATGGCGGGCAGGGCGCCGGCAAACACCGCGGGCACGATGGCGAAATACTTGGCCACGTCGTTGGCCAGTGAAAACGTGGTCAGCGCACCACGCGTGATCAGCAGCTGCTTGCCCACTTCCACCACTGCCAGCAGTTTGGCGGGATCGGAATCCAGATCCACCATGTTGCCGGCGTCGCGCGCAGCCTGGGTGCCGGAATTCATCGCCAGCCCCACGTCAGCCTGCGCCAGGGCAGGGGCGTCGTTGGTGCCATCGCCCACCATTGCCACCAGCCGGCCCGCCGTTTGTTCGTTACGGATCAATTCCAGCTTGTCTTCCGGCAGGGCTTCGGCGATGAAGGAATCCACTCCGGCTTCAGCAGCGATGGCACCGGCGGTGATGGGGTTGTCGCCGGTCACCATGATGGTTTTCACACCCAGTGCCCGCAGCCGCGCGAACCGTTCCGCCACGCCGGGTTTGATCACGTCCGACAGTGCGATCACGCCCAGCACAGCCTGACTGTCTGCCACCACCAGCGGCGTCGCGCCCTGCTGCGCCACGCGGTTTACCAGCGTATCCAACACTGGCGACACCGGCAGTTGGCGTTGCTGAGCCCAGCGTTTTACCGCTTCCGCCGCGCCCTTGATGCAGTGACTGCCATCTGCTTGTTGCACACCCGAGATGCGGGTCTGGGCCGAGAACAGAATGAACTGCGAGTCAACGGGCATCGCCGGTTTTTCATAACCCAGTTCCTGTGCCAGCCGCAGCACGGATTTGCCTTCCGGTGTGGGATCTTCCAGCGATGCCAGTTGCGCCGCCAGTGCGAGCCGCTGTTCGCCAATGCCGTTCAACGGCAGGAACTCGGTGGCCTGGCGATCGCCGAAGGTGATGGTGCCGGTCTTGTCCAGTAGCAGGGTGTCGATGTCGCCGGCCACTTCCACCGCCTTGCCGGATTTCGCGATGATGTTGGCCTGCAGTGCGCGATTCATGCCGGCAATGCCAATGGCAGGCAGCAGGCCGCCGATGGTGGTGGGAATCAGACACACCAGCAGCGCGATCAGCATGGTGGTGTCCAGCTGCACGTCCATGAAACCTGCCAGCGCGGGCAGGCTGGACACCGCAATCAGGAACACCAGGGTCAGCGCCGCCAGCAATACGGTCAGCGCCAGCTCGTTCGGTGTTTTCTGGCGTTTCGCACCTTCCACCAGGCCGATCATGCGGTCGAGAAAACTTTCGCCGGGATCGGTGGAAACGGTCACTTCGATATCGCCGGTGAGCACGCGGGTGCCGCCGATCACGCCGGAGTGGTCGGTGCCCGCTTCCCGCAACACCGGGGCCGATTCGCCGGTGACGGCGGATTCGTTGATGGTGGCCACGCCCTGGGTGATGTCGCCGTCCGCGGGCACGTATTCGCCCGCCTGCACCAGCACGCGATCGCCCTTGCGCAGATCGGTGGCGGCGATAGTTTCCTTTTTGCCATTGCCGTTTTTGTCGAGCAGGCGCCGCGCCGTCAGATCGCGCCGAGCCGAGCGCAGGCTGGCGGCCTGACCCCGGCCTCGGGCCTCGGCAATGGCTTCGGCAAAATTGGCGAACCACACCGTGAACAGCAGGATCAGCGCGCTGGCCAGCTCAAACCCGAACGACGCACCGGTGCCGATGCGGTGCGCAGTAATCACAGCGGTGACAACCGCTCCCACCAGCACCACGAACATCACCGGATTTTTTACTGCGCTGGCAGGGGCGAATTTGCGCCAGGCCAGGCCGGCGGCTTCGCGCAACAGGGCGGAATCGAACGCCTGGGCGCGGGATTTTTTTGCGCCGGTTGCTGTGACAGTTACGGTGGATGTCATGGCCATTACTCCGTTTGCGCCAGTTCCAGCGCTTCGCCAATCGGGCCCAGCACCGTGGCTGGCAGGAACGACAGAAAATTCAGGATCAGAATCACCGTCACCAGCGTCAGGCAGAAGGTGGCGTTTTCCAGCCGCAGACTGCCACTGGACACCGGTGCCACCCGCTTGCGCGCCAGCGATCCGGCGATCATCAGCGGAATCACCAGCGGCAGGTAACGTCCCACCAGCAGCACCAGCACGCAGCTCAGATTCCACCAGGGCGTGTTGTCCCCCAGCCCTTCAAAACCCGAACCGTTGTTGGCAAAGGCGGACGTGTACTCGTAAAAAACCTGGGCGATGCCGTGAAAACCCGGATTGGAATTTCCGGTCAGCGCGGGAATGGCAACGGTGAACGCAGTCAGCCCCAGAATGCACAGCGTGGGCAGCACGATCAGCGCGCCCAGCAGCGTAATTTCCCGCGTCTCGATCTTGCGGCCAAAGATTTCCGGCGTGCGTCCGATCATCAGCCCCGCCAGAAATACCGTGATCCACACATACACCAGGAAATTCACGAAGCCGCAGCCGATACCGCCCCAGATGGCGTTGACCAGCATGCCGGCGCGAGTAACCAGACCCGCCAGCGGATTCAGCGAATCATGCATGGCATTCACCGAGCCGCTGGAAGTCTGCGTTGTCAGCGTCGCCCACAGTGCCGAGGCATCAGCGCCGAAACGCACTTCCTTGCCTTCCAGATTCGGGCCTTCCGCCGCCAGCCCCGCAAACGCTGCATTCGGCAGCTGCTCGCTGTAAATACTGGCGCCAATACAGAGCGCACTCAGCAATCCCATCGCCGCCAGCGACATCAGCGTGAAGCCGCGTCGCCGCAGCAGGCCTCCGGCCATGAACACCACCGCCATGGGAATCAGCACGATGGACATGGTTTCGATCGCATTGCTCACCGGCGTGGGATTTTCCAGCGGATTGGCGCTGTTGGGGCCGTACCAGCCGCCACCGTTGGTGCCCAGCTGTTTGATCGCCACCATGGCGGCCACCGGGCCCAGCGGGATCGTTTGTTCCTTGATTTCGCTGGTGGCATCCAGCACCGCAGTTTTTTGCGCGCCGTCGTAAGTGCTCGGCACGCCCTGCGCAGCAAGCAGCAGCGCGGTCACCATCGCCAGTGGCAGCAGCAACCGCACCACACCGCGCACCAGATCCACATAATAATTACCTAGATCCCGTTCCTCGTTTTCCTGCGCCGTTTCCGCATTGCGGCCGCCGTTCATGCCGCGCAACACCGCCGCGCAGATCGCCAGCCCCATCGCCGGCGTCACAAACTGCAGCGTCACCAGCACGATGCTCTGGGAAAAATAACTGAGCTGCGCCTGACCGGAATAATGCTGCTGGTTAGTGTTAGTGAGGAACGACACCGCCGTGTGCAGCGCCAGATCCCACGACAGCGGCCCGATGCCGTCGGGATTCAGCGGCAGCCAGGATTGCAGCAGCAACAGGACGAAGGCCAGCAAACCCAGTATCAGATTGCTGAACAGGAAGGCACGGCCGTAGCTTTTCCAGTCCATGCCACGGGCGGGATTGATTCCACTTAAACGGAAAAGAGCGCTTTCCAGTGGCAGGAAAAGACGGTCGCTGATGTGGGGCTTGCCGGAAAAAATACCGGTCATATACAGGCCCAGGGGCCAGGCCAGCAGCAGCGGGATGAGGACGAGCAGCAGGATCTCGATCATGGCATCACCCCTGGAATTTTTCCGGCGCCAGCATGGCAATGCACAGGTAAATTGCCAGCGCGATCACGATGGTCAGCAGCAGCCAGTCCATACAAACCTCATAATTGGCAGGAAGATGGTATTAGCGTAGGGCGGGAGGGCGTAAAGGCACCAGATCAGGTGGCGCAGGGCGCGTAAAAAACGCATAAAAAGTTATGGCCTGACGCCGTGCATGCGGGCGCGACGGACGCTGACAGCGGTGGGTCAGGCGGCGCGGGTAGAGCGTGACTCTACGGATGGGGCGACCGCGCGCGCCGCATCGTTCTTCGAAAACAGCACATGAATCCAGTTGGCGTGGGGTTTGTTGAACAGCGCGGTGGTGTCGCGCGCCAAATAGGCGGCCTTGGTGAGAATCTTCTGGCCCAGGTTGCGCTCCGGCGGCGGAATCAACGGGCGTCCGCAATGGATGCAGCCTTCTTCCTGCTCGTAGGTTCCATAAGGATTGCCGGCCAGATCCAGCAGCAGCGCAGACAGCGCATTGGTTTCATCGGCATTGTGCCCGACAAAGCTTTTTTTCTCGATGTGGAAGTGGGGGAACCGCTCTGCCAGGGAATGCTCGTCGAACCGGTTGACATGGCCCCACGGCGGATTTTTTCCCAGGCAATGGTAGCAGGTGGTGCGGCCTACACGGATGTCCTGTCGGTAGGGAACGCCAATGAGCAACTGGCCGTTGCAGACACGCTGCAGCTCGTTGCAGACGGCGGTGAGCGTATCGTCGCACAGATGTTCGAGCACTTCCGCGCAAAAGACAAAATCCACCGATGCATCCGGCAGATCCAGTCGGGCTGCGTTGCCCTCTACACATTGAACGCGCAGGTGGTTGACGTTGGGTTTGTGGAGATCCAGCGCGATGACCTGCTCAAAGCGCTCCGCCATCAGCAGCGAAAAATGGCCGTCGCGCGCGCCGATATCCAGCGCGATGCTGCCGGTGGCAGGCATCAGTTCCAGCAAATCTTGCGTGCGATCCTGTTCCTGCGTGGATGCGCGATAGTCTGAAAGATTCAATACCGCTTCCCCGGGGTTCTGACGCATTGATCTGAACAATACCGGTCAACCCGGCACGGTGTGAAAACTGGTTTGATCAATGCAGTGTTGAATGGTGCCCGGTGTTCATCCCGCATAGTGCAGCATTCATTTTCGGCAGATGCCGATCCTGAACACAGGGAATGGGTCACCGGGCCTGGCAGGTTGGTTACGGGCAGTTAGCAACAGGGTGAATCACGGAATGTTCTTTTTGACGTTTTCCTTGATATCGCCCAGTGCGCCTTCGATCTTGCCGCCCACTTTCTTGGCTTTGCCTTCAATCTCCATCTGCTTGTCACCGATGAGCTTGCCAGTGACTTCCTTGATTTTGCCTGTTGCTTCGTCGGCTTTGCCCTGGATCTGATTCTTGTTCATGAGGTTTGCTCCATAAGAACGACAATATTGGAACCACTGTGATTCCCCGGCACTTCACCAGTATTGGTCAAGCACCATGGGGACCAGTATGGATAGTGAGGGCGCCCCGTTCTGTTCGGTAGCACACCTAGAGACATCCGTATTGCCGCGACTCGATCAACTCCGGGCGTCCACTGCCCGACCGTAATTGATCAATATCCAGACAGAAACTTCACAAACCGGCGCTGGATGCTGTCCGGCGCATGCTTCTGCATCAGGGCCAGCAACCTGAATGAGGGCGTCACCCGGTCGTGCAGCTGGCGCGATGCAATCGCATTCCACACCGACTGCGCCACATCCTCCGCCGACAGCTGCACGCCCAGCAGGGAGATCGCCTTGATGCGGCTGCGCACCGGATTGTCCAGCATTTCCGTGTCCACGAATGGCGGCATGATGTCCGTCACCGTGATGCCGTGGCGCGCCCATTCCACATTCAGTGCTTCGGTCAGGGCCCGCACGGCAAACTTGCTGGCGGAATAGGTGGCCAGGGTGGGCGATCCATACATGGCGGATGCCGAGCTCATGTTGATGACGTGCGAATCCGGTGTGTTTTTCAGCAGCGGAAAGGCACTCTGCATGCAATGGATCACGCCCTTGATATTGGTGTCGATGATACTGTGGTGCTGGTGCGTGGGCATGTCTTCGAAGTCACCGGCATGTAGAACGCCGGCGTTGTTCACCAGCACATCCAGGCGGCCGCCGGTATTTTCGCCAAATGCCTGCAGGGCCTGGTTCACCTGTTCCGCATCGGTGACATCCACCACATGCCCGCTGCATTTCGCCGCGCCCAGTTCATTTTCCAGTTCCTCCAGCTTGTCGGCACTGCGGGCGGCAAGTCCTACATACCAGCCCTTTTCGGCAAACAGACGCGCGGTGGCCCTGCCGATGCCGGCGGTGGCGCCCGTAATGAAAATGGTTTTCTGTGCCGCAGAGGCAAGTGGGGTGTTCATCAATGGCTCCCTTGAATGACCGCAAATCGAATAGGTTCTGTCGTCCTGTTGGTAAACCGACGGGGCGACATTGTCTACCTTGTTCGATGTCAGGTCATTGCCCGTTACGTACGTTGTACGCCGAGTGTTCCTGCGCTTGCCAATGGATCAAAAACGTGCGGGGTATGTGCGCACCAGGCTGATCACTTTTAGCGGAAAACCGCCAGTGCCGGCAGCTCCTGAGTGCTCAGATCGGAAACCCGCTTCTGTTGGGTGTGTGCGCGCAACATGATTTTCACGATCTGCCGCCACACAAAGCGGTGCATGATATACGGCGAGAACAGATGCCCCATATTGTCTCTGTACGCATTGCGGGCGCCGGCCTGGGTCGCCAGGTTGGTGGCGAACAATTTCATCGGAGTGCCATACTCCAGATTGGTCACCGACTCTTCCAGAATGGGTGCGAATCCCATTTTCGAATAGATGCGGGCCGTCTTCGCCACCGCCTGCAACACGATGAAGCAGGCATCGTGCGCCAGCGCCGTTTCGGTGGCGCACATGATCAATCCCGCCAACACTTCGGGGGCCATGCGGTAATCTTCCGCCACACTGAGGCGCCCCAGTTCCGCCAGCGTGCCGTATTCGCGCATTTTGTCCAGGTTCATTGGCTTTGAGGTGATGTATTCCACCGGTAACTGCCGTTCGTTCGAATCGAATTGACAGGTCACCGTACCCACCAGTTTGTCACCGTGGTATGCGGCGTAAAAAGTGGCGTATTTCCATTTCTTCTGGTCGGACTGCATTTTCATCTGCACGATTTCATCGTGGGGTTTGTCGTGCAGGCGATCACCTTCTTTCAGTGCTGGCGTCAGTTCCCGGATAAACAGATCGTACAGCGGTTTCAGTTTCGCAAAATCTTTTTCCACGCGGACAAAACGGAATTCCTCCAGTTGCCGCGTGACAGGCCCCTGCCAGAACGAGCCGACACCGACCAGTTGCAGATAGCCGTGCACTATCAACCCCTCCAGTGCGATCACGGCGGCCAGCGCTGCAAAATAGTGGGCCGGCAACAACAGCCAGAGTGCTGCAACAACCGCGTACTGGATCAGCCACAATTGCGTGTGCTGCCGGCGCAATGCAGGCAGTGCGGGCACCTGGGCAAACAGCTCGGCAAAGGGTTGGCGCAGCAGTGAGTAACCCAGATAAAAAGTGAATACGGCCACGAATGGCAGCGCCGGCAGAAAATTCGCGGGCAGCACGGAATTCACTGCGGGCAGCCACTGCAGCAGACACAGTGCCAGGCCGCACAGCAGCAAGATGATGGAAGCCGGATCACGCACTGACAGGCGGCGTTCAATCAGCAGGGATGCGCCGCCCAGAAAAATGCAAACCAGTCCCAGCGTTTGCAGATCCAGTGTGAAACTGAAAGCAGCGGTCAGCAGCAGAAAAAATTGTTTCAGGGCAAAGTGAGCGGAAGAAGCCAGTTCGCGCAGGTTGATGCCAGCGCTCAGATTGTCAGACGTGTCAGCAGTCATTCCCTTATCGCCTAGTCGGTTGTTGACGTTATCAATTCCAGGCCGATGCGGAAACAGTGCAGGCACACATCGATGTTCATCGAGCCTAAAAAAGTTCGGCGATGCTATCACACGGAATATTTCATGTGCTACCGGGTTTGATGGTGGCGCGGCAGTCAGTTTTCTATTGGGGGGTTACTCCATCAAGCGCTGCAGGCACATCATGTTCATCTGATGCAGCTGCTCGCGAATCACCGCGTTGGCCTGATCCATCACGTTCAGGTAGCCGTCGATGATTTCGGTACCCATCAGGAACAGTTTGTGGCTGGGAATCTTGATCGACCGCTGCGATGTCATCTCGTGGCCCAGCAGATTGATGAAGTAATTCAACTTCATGTTCAGGTTGGGCAATGCGCGCAGGGCGGGAATGAAGGGCAGGTAGGCGCTGGGCAGCACCTGCAGGTTCTGGTCGAAGCGGTCCTTGCGGTAACGGAATTCCTGCAGCCAGAACGCCACCCGGGTATCGGAATCGGTGTCACTGTGGCCCACGGCCGCCATGTGGGTGCCCATGCCGCGAATGCGCGCCAGGTATTCCACCAGTTCGTACAGTTCGATCACGCAGGTCTGGTTCAGGTTCTGCAGCGGCTCCAGATAGGTTTTCTCCACCCGGTTGCGCAGGGCCTCGGGCATCTGTGCCAGCGGCGGCTGGTACAGCACGGCCTCACTCAGCTGGCGCGCTACCCGCAGCAGCAGTTCCAGCAGGTGGGAATGGAACTCGAAACTGTGGTGGATGGCGTCGTTTTCCAGATCCTTGATGATGGTATGCCAGCCCAGGCTGAGCTGTTTCCAGTCATTGTCGGCGATGGATTCGCGGGCAGTGGCGTTCAGGCAGTGGATGAATTCCAGCTGGGCGTTGATCTGCTGTTGCAGGGTCTGCACCTGGGGCCGGAAGCTTCTGTCACCCCCCAGCAGGGCCAAAGTTGCACCGCGATGGCGCTGAATGAAGCGGCTGAGAACCAAAATGGTGACCAGCAGATCGTGCCGGGCCATGCGCAACGTGTGCGCGTGAAACAAATCGATGGCCATGGAAGCCTGTTGTTGTGCGTTTTGTGGGGTGTCGCCGGTTTTAGGGGTGGCGGACAAGTGAGTTTCGACCTGACCCATGAAAATCTCCAGAAGGACCTTTGCAGGGGTAATTCAAACCCCGTGCCATCATTCCGTGCGCAGTGCGTCAATGGGGTTCATGCGGGCGGCGGCGCGGGCCGGCGCCAGCCCCGCTACCAGGCCGATGACCACCGACAGCAGCAGCGACAGTCCCAGGTAGAAGGGGCTCAGGGTCAGCGGCAGATCCGGCGCCAGCCACTGGATCAGCAGGATCAGGCCCACCATGGTGAGAATGCCCGCCATCCCGCCGGCAAAGGCCAGCGCCACCGCTTCCCACAGGAACAGCAGCAGGATCTGCCGCTGCGAGGTGCCCAGCGCGGTGAGCAGACCGATCTCCGCCGTCCGTTCCCGCACCGTGGTGGTCATGATGGTAAGAATGCCCACGGCCCCCACCAGCAGCGAGATCGCCCCCAATGCCCCCACGGCGGCGGTGAGCACCGACAGGATCTTGTCCAGGCTTTTCAGCATCTGGTCCTGGGTGACGATGGTGAAATCCTCGTTGCCGTGCCGTTCCAGCATCACCTTGCGCACGGCCTGCTCCATGATCGTGGACGTCGTGCTTTCGGCGAACACCACGTCGATCTGCATCAGCCCTTCGCGATTGAACAGGGTCAGGGCCTTGTCCACCGGAATGAACACAATGTCGTCCAGGTCGATGCCCAGCATCTGGCCCTTTTCCTCCATCACCCCCACCACGCGGAAGCGGATGCTGCCGACGCGGATAAACTGGCCCAGTGGATTGCGTGCGCCGAACAATTCCTCTTTCAGCTTCGATCCCAGCACGGCGAAATTGCGGCTGCGGCCGGATTCGTCTTTCGGTAGTGAGCTGCCCATGGCCAGCTTGAATTGCCAGGCGTCGTTGAGGGCGTGATTGGCGCCAATGATGTCGCTGTTGCGCGAGCGCTCGCCGGCTTCCACCGTGCCGGCTCCCTGCACGCTGGGCACCACATAGTCCACATGGGGCAGTCGTGTCAGCGCATCGGCGTCATCCAGTGTGAGTGGCCGGTCGGTGCGGAACAGCCCGCCGATGCCCTGGGTGTCGGTCTTGCCCGGATTCACCGCGATGATGCGGGTGCCGAATTGCGAGAAATTGTCCATCACATAGCCGCGAATACCTTCGCCGATGGAGGTCAACAGTGCGACAGCCGCGATGCCGATCGCAATGCCCAGGGCTGTCAATATGCTGCGCAGCGGGCTGCTGGTGATGCTGCGCAACACAAGGTGGATCAGATCGCGCCACAGCATGTCAGTTGCGCCCCTGCAAAGCGTTCACCGGTTCCATGCGCGCGGCCCGGCGCGATGGCCCCCACGCAAACAGCACCGAGGTGACGATGGCAATCACCACCGACATCACCATCGCCCAGGGCGGCGTGTGAAAACCGATATCCGGAAAAATCACCCGGCCGATGAACAGCGCGGTTTCGCTCAGGATCACGCCCAGCAGCGCACCCAGCACCGCCATCAGCGTGGCTTCGGTAAGAAAAATTTGCAGCACATCACGATCCGTCGCACCGATCGCTTTCAGCAGGCCGATTTCCTTGGTGCGCTGGGTCACCGCGATCAGCGTCACATTCATGATCAGAATGCCCGCCACCAGCAAACTGATGGCACCGATGCCGCCCACCGCCAGCGTCATGGTGTCGAGGATTTTATTGAACGCGGCGAGAATGGAATCCTGCGTGATCACGGTGACATCCTCGTCACCTTCGTGGCGCAGTTTCATGGTGTCGATCACGCGCTGTTTGGTTTTTTTCACCATGTCGGCGCTCTGCACTTCGATCATCACCCGGAACAGGCCTTCCTGATTGAATAGAGCCTGGGCGCTGGCGACCGGAATCAGCATCAGATCATTCATGTCCATTCCCAGCGCCTGACCCTTCGCATCCATGATCCCCACCACGCGAAAACGGCGGTCGCCGGCTTTCAGCCACTGGCCCAGGGCCGGGCGCTCGCCGAAGATTTCCTGCTTCACCTTCCAGCCGATCACGCATACCGGGCTGGCTACATCGCTGGGCACTTCCGGCAACGCTGTCCCCTGGCGGATCGACAGCTGGCGGATGGAAAAATACGACGCCGTGGTGCCGGCAATCATCACCTCGCGATTGCGGCTGCCGTACGACACTTCACTCATGCCGACGATCAGCGGCGCGATCTGCACCACGCCACTGAGCCGGCGCATTGCCTCGGCGTCCTGCAGCGTAATGTCGCGCGGCGCCGCGCCCATCATCGGTGGCATACCGCCGCTGGTTTCCTTCTTGCCGGGCAGCATGATCAGGGTGTTTTTGCCGAGCATGGAAAATTCCCCCAGCACGAACGCCTTGGCACCTTCCCCCAATCCGGTGAGCAGGTTCACCGCCGCCACGCCGATCGACATGGCGATCAACATCATCAGCGCGCGAAAGCGGTGACGGTTGAGCACCTGGAAATCGAAGCGGAGCAAGTCGGCAGTGCGCATTTTTCAGGCCCCGTTTTTATCGGTGTCGATGCGGCCGTCCACCATGCGGATGCGGCGGTGAGCGCGCTGACCCACGGCGGCATCGTGGGTGACGATCAGCAGCGTGATGCCCTGTTGCTGGTTCAACTCCTCCAGCAACTCGATCACATCGGCGCCGGATTTGCTGTCCAGGTTGCCGGTGGGTTCGTCCGCCAGCAGGATCTGCGGTTTCATGATGATGGCGCGGCCAATCGCCACCCGCTGGCGCTGCCCGCCGGATAGCTGGTTGGGCAAATGATCGGCGCGCGGAGTCAGGCTCAGCCGCTGCAGCATTTCATCCACCCGCGGCGCGCGTTCTTTCGGTGGAATCCCTGCCAGTACCAGCGGCAATTCAATGTTCTCGCGCGCGTTGAGCCGGTTCACCAGATGGTAGGACTGGAACACAAAACCGATATGATCGCGGCGGTAGCGGGCCCGCTCCGGTTCGCTCAGTTGCGTGGTGTCGGTGCCTTCCAGCAGATAATGGCCGTCGTTGGGCTGGTCCAGCAAGCCCAGCACGTTGAGCAGGGTGGACTTGCCGGAACCGGACGGCCCCATCACGGAAATATATTCGCCCTTGTCGATAAGCAGACTGACATCATCCAGCGCGTGGACGGTCTGGTCCCCAAGCTGAAATGTTTTGTTGATGTGCTGCAGTTCAATCATGAGCCTTCTCTTGCGCAGTGGGAGCCACTTCCGCGCCATCCACCGCGCCCGGCGTGTCGAGAGTCAGCAGCACCTTGTCGCCGGACTGCAGGCCGCTTTTCACTTCGGTCCAGGTCCAGTTCGCCAGACCGGTTTCAAACTCGCGTTTTTCCAGCACGTTTTTGCTGTTCAAAATCAGCACCTGATTACCGTCGAACACCGCTTCGGTGGGGACACGCAATACCTTTTCGTGGCGGTTCAGAATCACCTCGATGTCGGCGCTGTAACCCACCAGCAACTGCACATTGGCCGGGGGCTGGTCGAAGCGCGCCTCCACATCCACGGTACGGGCCTGCTTTTCGTAATCCTGCACATAGGGCGCAATGCGGCTGACGGTGCCCGCGAAAGTCTGGCCACGAAAGGCATCCAGGCTGAGGCGGGCAGGCATGCCCACCTGGATCGCGGCGGCGTCCACCTCATCGATGGGCGCCCGCACGTACAGGCATTCATCGGCGATCAGGTCTACAGCGGGAGGCGTGGCAACGCCCGGTGGGGAAGGGGTGACGAACTCGCCGACTTCACCGTTGATCTCCGCGACCACGCCGGCGAAAGGTGCCACCAGCTCGGTCTGCTGCAACAGTGCCTGCTGCAGTTCCAGCTGGGCCTGGGCCGCGCTGGAGTCCACCTTTGCCCGCTCGCAGCTGAAACTGGACACTTCCGCCCGGGTGCGCGAGGTATCCAGCGCATCCTCCGAGATCACCTTTTTGTTCGCCAGCGTCACCGCCCGCTTGGCGTCGCGCTGGTCGCGGGCGGCGCTACCGCAGATTTCCCTTACAGCCAGGTTGGCGGAATCCAGCTGCGCCCTGGCCTGACTCAGGCGCGCCTTCTGGTCGCCGTTCCACAGCCGCAGCAGTACCTGCCCCTGCTGCACCCGGTCACCGTTCTTCACCAGTAGCTCCGCCACCGTGCCCCCCGACTGCAGCGACAGCTTCGAGCGCTGGCAGGACCGTATGGTGCCCGCCCGGGTATTGGCCACCAGCGCCTCCACCTCGCCCTGTCCGATTTCCGCCACGCTGACCTGGGGAATCTCGGGGCGGCTGCTGAACCAGTAGATGCCGGCAACCAGCAGAATGATGACAACGGCAGAGACGATCTTTTTCATGGGGGATCCTTAAACTGGGCGTTTCAGGGCACTGCAGCCCGGCGCAAAAGTACCGCTACTCTAACCAGAATTGCCTTGCTTGTGACTGGCTTGCGTCAAGTTCGGCTCGCAAAGGCGGGCGGGGTGCCGCTGGTCAAATATATCCGGTGGAGATTGCAGCGGTGACTATAATGGTTGGCCTGGTTCGCTGAACTGGTTCAACCACTTACAAACCGATAAAAATCGATACAGGATCGCGCTACCAATGCGGCCCCGACCTGTCTAATTTTTGTACAGAACAATAAGCTTGTTTGCTGACACCTGATCACGAGTGACTGACGATCCCATGGGGATAATGACGAGCCTGTACCGATCCATGCTGCGCTTGCCCGCGCTGGGTCTGGCCTTTGCGATGGGGCTGGCCGGGCTGATGCTGCCCGCAGCTGCGTTGGCAGAGGCGGGTCTGAGCCTGCAGCCTTCCCATTGGTGGATGGACGATCCCAACGGCGATCTGCCTCCTCTTGAAGCCCTGTCCCGCGCCGGCCAGTGGCACCAGGGCAAGCATGCTGCCCCCAACCGTGGCTATGTTGATCACCCCGTCTGGTTCCGTTTTGACGTCGCGCAGCAGGGCGAAGCCCGGGAAGCCTACTTCGAGGTGGGCAGCGCCTATCTGGACCGGGTGGATGTGTATCTGGTGCAGTGGCAGGGCGACGAGCCGAGCCTGCTCGATCACCAGCAGGCCGGGGACCACGCCGATTTCAGCGAACGTTTCCTGAATGGCCGCTACCCGCTGTTTGCGTTTGCTTTCCCACAGCCTGGCCGTTACTCGTTGTTGCTGCGGGTGAATACCCGCAGTGCCCTGATGTTTCCCGCCAGTCTCCAGACGCCCCGGCAGTTCTACCAGTCGGAGCTGCGCAACCAGGCATTGTATGGCCTGTACTTCGGCATGCTGCTGGTGCTGGCCTATTTCAACCTGATGCTGCTCATCTATGTGCGCGAGAAAACCTTCCTGCACAATTTCCTGTTCCTGGCGTCCATCGGCTTTTACCAGGCCGGCCTGAGCGGATTCGGCAACGGCTACCTCTGGTTCGGCAATGTGGAGGTCAATGATCTGGTGATGGTGGTGTCGGCCACCTGCAGCTTCTTTTTCGGCGGCCGTTTCGCCCTCCGCTTTATGGAGCTGAAGGTCCGTGCGCCAACGCTCTACTACGTTGGCCACCTGCTGATTTCATCCTTCCTGGTGGTGTTGGCGCTGGCGTTCCTGGTCAGCGAGCGGACGTTGGTGACCGTACTGCAGGGCGTAGGCCTGGTCACCGCGCTGTATGCGTTTTTCGTGATGATCCATCAATCCGCGCGGGGCAACGATTGGGCGCGCTACCTGCTGCTGGGCTGGTCCACCACCATCACCGGCTACTGCATGTTCATCCTGGCGATGCTGGATCTGCTGGAATACAACGGCACCATCCTGTTCCTGCAGGCGGCGGGGCTGGGGCTGGGCAACGTCATGGTCACTACGGCCATTGCCGCGCGGGTACGGCGTGAACGGCGCGAGAAGGCCTCTGCCATCCGCGAGGCGCTGCAACTGAGCCGCGAAGTGGCGCAGCTCAACCGCGAAAAGGAGCAGCTGCAGCAATACGCCTCGCAGCAGCTGCAGCAGGAGGTTGAGGAAAAAACCCGCACGCTGAACCAGAAGTTGCAGAGCTTGCAGCATTCCAACCAACAGCTGGAGCGGGATTCCCTGTCGGATGCACTCACCGGCCTGGGCAACCGCCGCTACCTGGATGCCGTGTTTCCCGAATCCATCCGTCAGTGTTCCCAGCACCGCGCGCCCCTGGGCATCCTGGTGATCGACGCCGACCACTTCAAGCGCGTCAACGACACCTTCGGCCATCTGGCCGGGGACGAATGCCTGCGCAAAATTTCCACCATCCTGCAGAAATACTGCCGCCGCAACCTGGACACCCTGGTGCGTTACGGTGGCGAGGAATTCGTCATGCTGTTGCCGGCCACGGACCTCGAAGGCGTACTCAAGGTGGCAGAGAGCATCCGTCATCACGTCGAACATGCCCAGTTCTGGTTCGACAACCAGCGGGTGCCGGTGACTGTCAGTCTCGGCGTGCACGTTGGCATTCCGGCCCCCCTGGCCAGCGCCGAAAAGCTGATGCACAAGGCGGACGAAGCCCTCTACCAGGCCAAGCGCAATGGCCGCAACCGGGTGGAAATCTACAAGGCTGCACTGGAAAGCGTGAAGGCCTGAACTGTTCAGGCGCAGCCTGATCGTCCGCAGACCGAACAAACCCACAAGCCCATGGTCCATACTGCTGCATGCTGATCGCCTGCTGGCGGTTGAGTTTTGCCTGCGGGGCTGATTTAATGCCAAGCCCATCGTTGGGGCGAACCGGGACTGGCCTGGATACCTTGTGGAGAGAAGAATGAGTTGGAACAGGATCTTGTTGCTCATGCTGGCACCGGCGCTGCTGACCGCCTGTGGTGGAGGGGACGACGATCAGGACTACGAGGACAGCGTGTCAGTACCCTTCGGCGTAATTTTCCAGGTCAATGGGGTGCAGAACGCCACGGCGGTCACCATTCAGCAGGTCGAACTGAATGCAGACAACGGCTACGGGGAAAATTGCGATACCGACAACGCAGCCGATCTGGCGGGTGAGACTGAATACTGCGATGACCTGCGGAATATCGGCATCGTCACCTTCCAGTTCCGTTTTATCAACAATCTGCTGCGATCCGTCCCTTTTTCCTTCAGCGGCGTGGGTATCACAATCCAGATCGAGCGCCAGACCGGCAGCGATCCTGAGACCTGGGAACTGGTTTGGGATTCCGATGCATATCTCCGCGTCCAGTACAAATTATTTGACTTGCCGGAGTACGACCAGAATGCCCTCGGCCTGAATTATGCGACGGGAACCCCCTACACGTCCCTGGGACCCGCTGAATCCTACCCCAACCAGGATTTTGCCGCCCTGTCTTTCAGGTTCCTGACCGAGCGTAATTTCATCGACGACAATGGCAACGGCAAGTTTGACCAGGACGAGGACAGGCTGGTGGCATTGCCCGGAACCACCACCGCCGGTAACCTCGAGGGCTCTAACAAATGCGCCTGGGTGCCGACGCTGAACGCGGAGACGGACAAGTACAACATGCCCGCCTGCCAGAGCGAAGAGTTGCCAGCCGGCACCTATCGTGCAACCGTACACTACAATTTCGCAATTGACGGTGAACTGGCGGACCCGCCGCCGGTGATCATCACGGTTAATCCCGTTCAGTGAAACCTGATTGAACCTCGGAGCCGGAGTGCCAATCCATGGACGAATCCTCCCGAACCGGCTTCACCAGTAACCAGGCCCGCGATGCGTTGGCGCAATATGGCCCCAACGCATTGCCGGAGCAGCCGGCCGAATCCCTCCTGCACCGTTATCTCCGCCAGTTCCGCAACCCCGTCATCTATATACTGCTGTTTGCTCTGGCCTTCGATCTCGCCATCTGGTGGCAGGAGGGCGCAGGTGAAATCCCGCTGGAAGCCGTCACCATCCTGGTGATCCTGCTGTTCAACTCCATTCTGGGTGTCTGGCAGGAAACCAAATCCGAATCTGCCCTGGCCCGTCTGAAAGCGCTGGCTGCGCCCAAAACCTGGGTGCTGCGCGATGGCCGCCTGCAACAACTCCCCAGTGTTGAGCTGGTGCCGGGCGACCTGATCCGGATCGAGGCGGGTGAGCGCATTCCTGCCGACGGTCCCCTCGAATCCGCCAACAGTTTTTCCGCCGACGAATCGATTCTCACGGGAGAATCGGTGCCGCTGGAGAAACGTGCCGGCGACCTGGTGCTGTCCGGATCCCTTGCGGTGCGGGGGCTGGGCTGGGTGCGGATCACCGCCACCGGCCAGCAGTCCACCATGGGCCAGTTGGCGCACCTGCTGCAATCCGTGGAACGGGAAAAGACCCCGCTGGAGCGGCGGCTGGCGAAATTCGGCCGGCAGGTCGCAATCTGTGTGATCGGGCTGGCTGTGTTGGTCCTGGTGGCGGGCGTTGCCACCCAGGGCTTCAATGACATCAACCGGCTTCTGCTGTTCGCCGTGGCGCTCGCCGTAGCGGCGGTGCCGGAAAGCCTGCCCGCCGTCCTCACCCTGGCCATGGCCCTGGGCATGGAGCGCATGGCCGCCCGCAAGGCGGTGGTGCGCAAGCTGACGGCGGTGGAAGCACTGGGTTCGGTGACCGTGATCGCGACCGACAAGACCGGCACCCTCACCGAAAACCAAATGCGGGTTGAGTCGCTGGACTCGGAACAACCCCAGCAGGCGCTGCGGGCCATGGTGCTCGTGAATGATGCCGATGCCACCACCCGCGCGGGCGATCCGCTGGAGTTGGGGCTGCTGGATTACGTCGCCAACCAGGGCCTGGATATCGCCCAGCTGAGGCAGCAGTTTCCCCGGGAAAGTGAAAAGCCGTTCGATGCCGCCTGGAAATACATGCGGGTCACGGTGCAGGAAGACGGGCAGAGCATCAGCTATTACAAGGGTGCGCCGGAAATGTTGCTGGGTCTGTGTGCGCTGACGGCGGAGCAGCGGCAGATCTTGCAGACCACCATCGACAGCCATGCCGCACGGGGTTATCGCCTGCTGGCATTGGCGCGGGAGGAGGGTGCCAGTGAAACCGGCCTGCAGTGGCTGGGCACCGCCCTGCTGTGGGACCCGCCTCGCCCGGAAGTGGCCGACGCCATTGCCCGTTGCCGCTCTGCGGGAGTTCGGGTGCTGATGATTACCGGCGACCATCCCGCCACTGCCCGGGCCATCGCGGACCATGTCGGCATCCAGGCGGGCAGGACGGTCACGGGGGAAGAACTCAACGGGCTGTCCACCGCCCAGCTGCAGTCATTGCTTGCAGACGTCACGGTCTTCGCCCGGGTCAAACCCGAACACAAGCTGGCTATCGTGCAGGCACTGCAGGCTGGCGGCGATGTGGTAGCGGTGACCGGAGATGGCGTAAATGACGCGCCGGCCCTGAAAGCTGCCGATGTGGGCGTGGCCATGGGTCAGCGCGGCAGCGATGTCAGTCGGGAAGTGGCGGATCTGGTGCTGCTGGACGACAACTTTTCCACCATCGTGGCCGCCATCGAGGAAGGTCGCAGCATCTACGAGAACATCCAGAAGTTTATCCGCACCCTGTTTTCCACCAATGTCACCGAAGTGATGTTGATAGCGCTGGGTGCGATGCTGGCGTTCTACTTTACAGATGCCGGCGTCGAGGTGCTTTTACCGCTGACAGCTGCGCAGGTTCTGTGGGTGAATCTGCTGACGGATTCCCTGCCTGCGCTGGCCATCACCACCGACAGTAATCCTGGTCTGCTGCAAAAGCGCCCGCGCAAGGCCGTTGCGCCGCTGATGGACCCGGCTTCCCTGATCTATGTTTTTCTCGTGGGTGGTGTTGGTGGCATTGTCGCGCTGCTGTTGTATTGGTGGCTGCCTGTATCTGGCATTGCGCCAGCGGAAGCCCAGACCGTTGTTTTCTGCTATCTGGTGTTTGTGCAGATGACGTTTGTACCGCCAGCACGCAGGGTCAATGTGGGAGCAGTGTGGAATCGTTGGGTCTTTCTGGCGTTGCTGGTGGGGGTTGGCGCGCAGTTGGCGGCCCTGCTGAATGAAGATCTGGCGCGATTTGTCTCGGTGCAAAAGCTGTCGGTTGCCAGCGTAGGGATACTGGTGGCATCCGTGACGCTCAGCTGGCTGGTTGCAGAGGCAACAGCGCTCGTCTTGCGACGTCGACAGAAAATTGGCTGAGATCAGCCAGACGGGAATTTGTTGCCGCAGCGGGCGTCACCTGTGAAGGGCGCCCGGCCGCGGCGATCGTGTCACGCAATCAGTTTATGCGTGGCTTCGTTGATGTCCTTGCCCAGGTGGTAAGTGCTGCTGAACAGGGCAGGGATCATGAGCAAACCGAACACCACCATGGTGAACAGGGATGCGTCTACCAGGAACAATCCCCACATACCGCCCAGCGACAAGGCCAGCACGACCATGAATGACAGGCTGTCTACAGCCAGTTGACGCAGTACATTTGTGTTTGCCAGTTTCATTCTCGAACTCCTCATGTGTATCTGACACATCGTTAAGCCAGATCTGCCTGCCTCACAGTGCCGGTGGGTTGGAGTTCTCTCCGGCGGTCTGTTAACCCGGTTATGGGTTCTGGCGTGCAGTTGTGCTTCATCTGGAAGTCACGTGATTTAATCTAGACCTAAAAATTAGAGTGTTCTTACTAATCCACCCTAATCAGCTTTTGGGTCTTACTGCATTCCGTGCTTCCATGTTCACTACTATAGCGCTGGTTTAACCAATTTCAAGCTTTAGCGTGTGTGAATATGTAACACTTGGGCAAAATGGTAACAGTGTCACATGGCAAAATGGTTACATACCTCATAAGTTCCGTGTCTGTATCCCGTTTGGTTACCTGATGTGCTGATGCTTTTTGTCACCCCGGCTGATCTGTACGGTCATTGTCTGGATTTGGCAAAAAGAGCAAGGTATGCAGCCTGAGTGTCCCGTGGGTCACGGACTCAAAACTGAAACTATGAGGAATGGTTGAATGACTACAGAAGCCTACGTCTTCGATGCCGTGCGCACGCCGCGTGGCAAAGGCAAAAAGGAAGGCACACTGCATGAAGTGAAGCCTGTGGATCTGGTGGTGAACCTGATGCATGCCCTGCAGCAGCGCAATCCTGGCCTGAATACCGCGCAAATCGACGATATCGTTCTGGGTATCGTAAGCCCGGTGGGTGAGCAGGGCTCGGTGCTGCCCAAGACTGCCGCCATGAAGGCGGGCTGGGCAACTGAAGTGGCCGGCATGCAGATCAACCGTTTCTGCGCCTCCGGTCTGGAAACCGTCAACCTGGCGGCCCAGAAAGTGGCATCCGGCTGGGAAGATCTGGTGGTGTGTGGTGGCGTGGAATCCATGTCCCGCGTCCCCATGGGTTCCGACGGCGGAGCCTGGGCAATGGACCCGCAGACCAACCTGAAGACTGACTTCATTACTCAGGGTATTGGCGCGGATCTGATCGCGACCATCGAAGGTTTCTCCCGCGAAGACGTAGACACCTTTGCTTATAACTCCCAGATGAAAGCCGGCCGCGCCAAGGCCGATGGCAGCTTCAGCAAGTCCATCGTGCCGGTACGTGACATGAACGGCATCGTGATTCTGGCGGAAGACGAGTACAACCGTACCGATACCACCCTGGAAGGCCTGGGCAAGCTGCAGCCTTCCTTCCTGATGATGGGCCAGATGGGCTTCGACAGCGTTGCGCTGCAGAAGTACCACATGGTGGAAAGCATCAATCACGTGCACACGCCCGGTAACTCCTCCGGTATCGTGGACGGCGCCTCGCTGGTGCTGATCGGTAATAAGGAAACCGGCGCGAAGATGGGCCTGAAGCCCCGTGGCCGCATCCTGGCTACTGCCATCACCAGTACCGATCCCACCATCATGCTGACCGGCCCGGCTCCTGCCGCCAACAAGGCGCTGAAGAAAGCCGGCCTGACCTACAAGGACATCGACCTGTTCGAAGTGAACGAGGCGTTTGCGTCCGTGGTCATGCGTTTCATGAAGGACACTGGTGTGACTGCTGACAAGATCAACGTCAACGGCGGCTCGATTGCACTGGGTCACCCGCTGGGCGCTACCGGCGGCATGATTCTGGGCACCGTGCTGGACGAACTTGAGCGTCGTGGCCTGAAGCGCGGCCTCTGCACCCTCTGCGTCGGCGCAGGCATGGGTATCGCCACCATCATCGAGCGCGTGTGAGAACAGGATTCGGAGACTGACAATGACTGACCATATTCGTTACGAAAAAGACAGCGACAACATCGTCGTGCTGACCATGGACATGGTGGGCCAGTCCGCCAACACCATGAACCTGAATTACCAGCAGGCGATGGATGCGTGCCTGGACCGCCTGGAAAAAGAAGAAAAACTGGCCGGCGTGGTCATCACGTCCGCCAAGAAAACCTTCTTCGCCGGCGGCGACCTGAACGACCTGATCAAGGCCAGCCCGGAAGTGGCGGAAGAGTTCATGAACGGCACTCTGCTGGTGAAGAAGCAGCTGCGCCGCATCGAGAAGCTGAAAGCGCCGGTTGTAGCTGCCATCAACGGTGCTGCCCTGGGCGGCGGTTATGAAATCTGCATGGCGTGCAACCACCGCATCGCCATCAATGATGCCAAGACCAAAATTGGCTTGCCGGAAGTGACTCTGGGCCTGTTGCCGGGTGCCGGTGGTGTGGTGCGTCTGACCCGCATGCTGGGTCTGGAAGCAGCCGCTCCCTTCCTGATGGAAGGCAAGCAGGTGAGCCCGGAAGAAGCCAAGTCGGCCCGCCTGATCGACGATCTGGCCGCTGACCAGGCCGATATGATTGCCAAGGCGAAAGCCTGGTGCAAAGCCAATCCCAATGCAATTCAGCCCTGGGATGACAAGAGCTACAAGGTTCCTGGCGGTACTCCGGCCAGCCCTGGCCTGGCCATGAAGCTGCCGATCATTCCGGCCATGCTGAAGAGCAAAACCAAGGGTTGTTTCCCGGCGCCTGAAGCGATTCTGAGCGCGGCGGTGGAATCGCTGCAGGTGGATTTCGACACGGCAATGAAAGTGGAAGCCCGTTACTTCACCAGCCTGGCCATTGGCCCGGTGGCGAAGAACATGATCAAGGCGTTCTTCTTCCAGCTGCAGGAAATCGGCAAGGGCGCCAGTCGTCCGAAAGGTTTCGAGCACCACGCCACCAAGAAAGTGGGCATTCTGGGCGCGGGCATGATGGGCGCGGGCATCGCCTATTCCAGCGCCATGTCGGGCATTGAAGTGGTGCTGAAGGACATCTCGCAGGAAGCCGCTGATAAAGGCAAGGCGTACAGCGAGAACCTGCTGAAGAAGCGCGTTTCCAAGGGCGCAATGACCCAGGAAAAAGCGGACAAGGTGCTGAGCCTGATCAAGCCGACTGCCAACGCTGAAGATCTGGCAGGCTGCGATCTGGTGATTGAAGCCGTGTTCGAGAAGCGTGAACTGAAAGCGCAGGTGACCAAGGAAGCGGAAGCGCAGATGCTGGCTACCGGTGTGATGGCGTCCAACACGTCCAGCTTGCCGATCACCGGTCTGGCGGAAGCATCCGTGCGTCCTGCCAACTTTATCGGTCTGCATTTCTTCTCGCCGGTCGACAAGATGCCGCTGGTTGAAATCATTTGCGGCAAGCAGACTTCGCCGGAAACCCTGGCCAAGGCGCTGGACTACGTTCTGCAGATCAAGAAGACCCCGATCGTGGTCAACGACGCGCGCGGCTTCTTCACCACCCGCGTGATCGGCACTTACGTGAACGAAGGTCTGGGCATGCTGAAGGAAGGCATTGCGGCGGCGTCCATCGAAATGGCAGCGGCGAAAGCCGGCTTCCCGGTGGGCACCCTGGCGATCAGCGACGAGCTGAACCTGCAAACCATGCGTAACATCAGCCTGGCAGCGCGTGCGGATCTGGAAGCGCAGGGCCAGACTTTGCCGGTCACCCCTTCCGAGGAAGTGATCGTGAAAATGCTGGACCTGAAGCGTGCCGGTAAAGCGGCAGGCGCGGGCTTCTACGACTACCCGCAAGGTGGCAAGAAGACTCTGTGGCCGGGCCTGAAGGACGTGTTCGCTGCGGGTTCCAAGCAGATTCCGTTCGAAGACATGCAGGAGCGTTTCCTGTTTGTGCAGGCGCTGGAAACCGTGCGCTGCATGCAGGAAGGCGTTATCGAGAAAGTGGCTGACGCCAACATCGGTTCCATCATGGGTATCGGTTACCCGGCCTGGACCGGCGGTGTGGTGCAGTACATCAACCAGTACGGCCTGCGCAAGTTCGTGGCTCGTGCGGAAGAGCTGGCCAAGCGCTACGGCGAGCGTTTCAATCCGCCAGCACTGCTGGTGGAAAAAGCTGAAAAAGACGAGATCTTCGAGTAATCCGCGAAGCTCGGCCCGCTCTGGCGGGAACGGAACGGCCCGCCAAAAGCGGGCCGTTTTTGTTTGTGCGTCTGGCGCAGCCACGTCCGCGGGAGCGCAGGCTATAATGTCTGACAGATCAGTCATCTGCCGGAACCTTCATGCGCCAATACTGCAAATTCCATCCGCTGGAACCTGCCCTCTGGTACAACCCCCGCGCCCACATGGCCTATTGCGAGCGCTGCGTCGACAGCGGTGAAACCCGCGGTGGGCTGGGTCAGGCGCGCTGCTATCTGACTGGTGATGAGTTGCAGTATCTGGGTAGCGCCAACACTGCCAAGCCGTTCTGGGAAATCCTCGGCCAGTTTTTCCGTTACCCGTTCAAACCCGACAGTCTGATGATGATCGGCATTTTTGTGGTGGCGTCGTGGGTGATGCTGAGTTTGATGACGTCCACCGGTCTGGTTTTGATGCTGGTGGGTGCGCTGCTGATACTGGCCTGTATTACGCGCTACGGTTTCCTGATTCTGGAGTACACGGCAGAGGGCCGCGCTGAGCCGCCCACGTTAAGCGAAACGTTCGCCAGCGCCGGTTTCGAGGTGCTGTTCCAGCAGGTGGTGGTGCAGATAGTGTTCGTGGCTTTCCTGGTGCTGGTGGGCCGGCTGGGCAGTTCCTTTTTCGACATTGTTGCCCTGGCCCTGGTGGTGTTTGTCACGCCGGCCAGCCTGATGATCCTGGCCACGGAAAAATCCATTGCACTGGCCATCAATCCCCAGTCCATTTCCCATTTGATTCGCAGTATTGGCTGGTCGTATCTGTTGCTGTACGCCTTTCTGTTTCTGTTGTGGGGGGCTGAGGCTGCTGTGTTCGAGGTGTTTGCCGATGAAATCTCGCCGCAGTATTTCCTGCCGGTATTCGTTGGTGTGACCCTGTATTTCATGATGGTGGCGTACAACCTGATGGGGTATGTGATTTTCCAGTATCAGTCGGCCATCGGCTTTGTGGCGGAGGATGCGGTGGCGCGCGAAAAGCGGCGCAGCACTATTGATCCGCTGGACGCCAAAGTGGAAGTGCTGGTGAAGGAAGGCCGTTATGACAAGGCGGTGGATGCGCTGTCGAAGCATCTGCGGACCCAGCCTGGTAGTGTGAGGCATCATGAGAAGTTGTCGCGGTTGCTGATTGCGATGAATGACCGCGACCAGGCATTGACCCATGCCCAGCCGTACATGGAAGCGGTGCACAAGCTGGGGGATGATGCCCGCTTGTATTTTGTGTACAACGATTATGAAAAGCTGGACCCCAAGTTTTTGCCGGAAGCGCCCGCCATTTGCGTTTCGCTGGCGCATCAGCTTTACCGGCGCGGCAAGTTCAATCAGACCTGTCATCTGATCGCCAACCTGCACAAGCGGGCACCCAGCTTTACTGATATTCCCGATGCGTATCTGCTGATGGCGCGGGCGTTGTTCGATGGTTTGAAAGATCAGCACAAGGCCGCCCAGTATCTGAAATTCATCAAGGCCAAGTACCCGGATTTCAAGGAAATGTCGCAGGTGGACACGCTGCTGGCGGAATGCGGTGCTTGAAAACCGCCGCCGCTGGGCGCATATAGGGAAAAGATCCACTCCTGTCCGGTGAGCGCCAATGACTGAAACCAAAGATCCCACTCTGACTCGTGACAGCCCGTTTCTGCATGCAACCCGCTTCTGGCATCGGCTGGATGATGACCGTGTGCAGTGCGATGTCTGCCCGCGCGAATGCAAACTGCATGAGGGCCAGCGTGGCCTGTGTTTTGTGCGGGCGCGGCTGGACGATGCCATCGTGTTGACCACCTACGGCCGTTCCAGCGGCTTCTGTGTTGATCCCATCGAGAAAAAGCCGCTCAATCATTTTTATCCTGGCACGTCGGTTTTGTCGTTTGGTACCGCCGGCTGCAATCTGGCGTGCAAGTTCTGCCAGAACTGGGACATTTCCAAATCCCGCGAGATGGATACGCTGGCGAGCAAGGCGGCGCCCCAGACCATTGCGCAGGCGGCAAAAGATGCTGGTTGCACGAGTGTGGCGTACACCTACAACGATCCGGTAATTTTTCACGAATATGCCATCGACACGGCGCAGGCCTGTCGCGAGCTGGGCATCAAATCCGTGGCTGTGTCGGCGGGTTATCACAAACCGGAGGCGCGACGCGAGTTTTACCAGTACATGGATGCGGCCAATATTGATCTGAAAGCCTTTACCGAGGATTTCTACTGGAAACTGACGGGATCGCACCTGGCGGATGTGCTGGATACGCTGCAATACCTGAAGCATGAAACCAAGGTGTGGTTTGAAATCACCAATCTGATTATTCCCGGGCACAATGACGATCCGAAGGAGATCGAGGCGATGTCCCGCTGGATCGTGGATAACCTGGGCTGCGATGTGCCGGTGCATTTCTCCGCGTTCCATCCGGATTACAAGATGCTGGATGTGCCGGCCACGCTGCCGGAAACGCTGGCACTGGCACGACGGATTGCGATGGAACACGGTATTCATTACGCCTATACCGGCAACGTGCATGACAGCGACGGGGATTGCACCCGTTGCCATCAATGCGGCGAAAAGCTGATTGAGCGTGACTGGTATGAAATACTGAACTGGCATCTGGCGCCAGGGGGTGTTTGCCCGAAATGCGCGACGCCCGTGGCCGGGGTGTTTGACGATGAGCCGGGTAATTGGGGCCGCAAGCGCATGCAGGTGCGGTTCTGAGCCATCAGACGATCAGCGCAGTACCTCGAAACGGTGTTCGTGTTGCTGCAGCGGGCAGGCTTCCTGTGACAGGCTGGTTACCAGCGCCCGGGCAGGACCGCGTTGCGCCCATTGCAGCAGCCGTTGGAGTTGGTCTGGCGTGCCCTGGGCCTCGAATTCCACATCGCCGTTGTCGAGATTGCGCACCCAGCCTGTGACGCCGATGGCTGTTGCTTCTTCCTGGGTGGAGGCGCGGTAAAACACGCCCTGCACCCGCCCGCTGACCACCACCCGAATCCGTTCCTGTTGATTCACGTTAGCATTCCCCGCTGAATGACGTTGCCGTCTGTTGGTAGTTCCAGCCGTTATCACTATAGTATGGCTTTTGTTCTGGCCAATACTGCAAGGAAATACAACCCAATGAATACGATTCTGATTACCGGCGCCGCGTCCGGCATTGGCCGCGCGTCGGCGGAGCGCTTTTACAAAGCCGGCTGGTGTGTCGGCCTGTTTGATATCAGCGCGCAGCCTCTGGCGGAGTTGAGCCGCACCTGGCAGCCGGAGCGATTTCGTATCCAGGTGGCCGATGTTACGCAGGAAGAGCAGATTGGTGCGGCCATCGATCGTTTCGTGGAAGATGTGGGCAAGCTGGATGTGCTGTTCAACTGCGCAGGGGTGCTGGAGATTGGTGATTTCGAATCCATTCCGCTGCGACGCCATCACCAGATTCTCGATATCAATAACAAGGGCGTGCTGAATTGTTGCTATCACGCGTTGCGGCACCTGAAGAATAATCCGGGAGCGCGGGTGATCAGCATGTCGTCGGCGTCGTCACTGTACGGGGTGCCAGGATTCGCCAGCTATTCGGCATCCAAGTTCTTTGTGAAAGGGTTGACCGAGGCGTTGAATGTGGAGTGGTCCCGTTACGGGATCAAGGTGATGGATATCGAACCGCCGTTCGTGAAAACCCCGATGCTGGCGGGCAAGCAGGCAACCATCATCGAGCGCATGGGGGTGAATCTGACGGCGGACGATATTGCGGAAGCCGTATTTGCGGCGGCAGGCGACAACAGCATTCATCACCCTGTCAGCGCGCCGTACAAAGCCTTGCGGGTGGTGCGCAAGTTGTTGCCTGATGTGGCCACGCGGACCCTGATGAAACTGATGTCCGGCTATTGAGAAAAATGCACGGCGGACTGCGCAGATTTGCAGCCCGCCGTTTTGTTTTCAATGTTGCGGTTTGACCGCCCCATCCTGTGCCGATCCATCACGCGTCGATAAAGAAATCCGGAATCAGCTGATTGGGTTCCAGCGATGTGTCCACCTGATACTGGCGGAAATCTTTCACGCCTGCTTCGGCCAGCACTTCGTCGTCGATGAAGAAATTCCCGGTACAATCCCGGCTGCTGCGCCTGAAAATTTCGTAGGCGGCGTCAGCCATGATCTGCGGCAGGCGCGACAGACGGACAGTGTGATCGCCACCCAGGTGGTTCTGCACGGCGGCCGTGGCTATTGCGGTGCGGGGCCAGAGGGCATTGAAGGCGATGTTGTCGTTGCGAAATTCCTCGGCCATGCCCAGCACGCAGAAACTCATGCCGAATTTCGCCATGCTGTAGGCCAGGTGCGGCGCGAACCAGCGCGGGTTCAGGCTGAGCGGCGGTGCGAGGTTCAGCACGTGCGGGTTGGCGGATTTTTTCAGGTGCGGCACGCACAGTTTCGAGCACAGGAAGGTGCCGCGAAAGTTGATCGAGTGCATCAGGTCGAACCGCTTCATGTCCACCTGCAGGGTACCGGTCAGATTGATAGCGCTGGCGTTATTCACCAGGATGTCGATGCCGCCGAAGGTGGCTACCGCTTTTTCAACCGCTTCGGCCACTTGCGCTTCTTCCCGCACGTCCACCACCAGCGGCAGTGCGCGGCCACCGGCTTTTTCGATTTCTTCGGCGGCGCTGTAAATGGTGCCCGGCAGTTTGGGATGGGGCTCGGTGGTCTTGGCGGCAATCACGATATTGGCGCCGTCGCGGGCGGCCTTCAGTGCGATTTCCTTGCCGATGCCACGGCTGGCGCCGGTGATGAACAGGGTTTTATTCTTGAGATGGCTCATGGTGTGCTCCCTCTGGCGTGTGGTGAAGCCACTATAAACAAGTATTTTCCTCTGTGGTCTGTGCATGCCGGCTGAGGTGAATGATTTGTCATTTGCGGGTGCCAGATGTGACTCTGGAGGCTTATCCCTTTGGAGATAGCCCGGGATCTTTCCTGCGTAATATCAATAAACCGACCCGGGCTAGCTGCTATACGTTAACCCAGTGGTTCCTGTTTTTCCGCAACGCGGAACAGTGAACCGGGTGTGGTAGTGATCCCGATGGGAGGGACCAGAATGGATCAGAGAGCGAGAGCCAAAGCCAGTTTGCCGGACTTCTGCCAACTGCAGGCAGGCCAGATCATGTCGGTGCCAGTGCAGACCGTTTACGAAGGCTGGTCGGTGAAGCGGCTGATGAAATTTCTAGTGGAAGCCCGGATTTCCGGCGCGCCGGTGATTGCCAGTGATGGCGAGCTGGTGGGTGTGGTGTCGATATCGGATATCGTGCGGTTCGAGAACCTGCCGCCGAAGGAGAAAATCTCGGTGAGCCACATGGATTGCTACAACGAGTATGTGGGTTACCAGCTGTCGGAATCCGAGCTGAAAGCCATGATTGAGCACGCCGACGAGAATTGCACGGTGAACCAGATCATGACACCGTCGGTGATTGCCGTAAGTCTGGAGACGTCGTTGCCGGAAATTGCCGCGCTGATGCGGGAGCAGAATATCCACCGGGTGTTCGTGCAGAACCAGAACCGGGTCGTGGGCGTGGTGAGCACTTCCAATGTGCTGGGTGTGATTGCGTCAATGTGCGAGGTTCGCTGAATGCTGCTTGAATGAAAAGTTGCCTGAATGAACGCGGGGCACGATGAGTGCCCCGTATCTGCCTCAGTGTATTCCCTGGCCCACCGCCCACACGGCAGCTTCCACCCGCGAACGAAAGCCCAGTTTCTTCAGCACCTTCTTCACATGTACCTTGACCGTGCCTTCGGTGATGTCCAGCTTGCGGGCGATCATCTTGTTGCTGTCACCGGTAGCGATGGCTTTCAGTATCTGCTTTTCACGATCGGTCAGCGCATCGATCGAGGGCGCGCCTTCACGATCACGGTTGCGCTTGCTGATCGCCTGTGCCAGCGCGCTGCTGAGCTTTTCGCTGATGGGCATCTCGCCGGCAGCAGCGCGCTTGATGGCAGCCAGCAGCTCCTCTGGCTCGGTGTCTTTCAGCAGGTAGCCGTCGGCGCCAGCCTTGAGTGCGGACACGACATCCTCGTGGTTGTCGGACACGGTGAACACCAGCACACGCGAAAATACATCGGCAGTGCGCAGGGCTTTCAGCGTGTCGATGCCACTCATGCCGTGCATGTTGAGATCCAGCAGGATGAGATCCGGGTCCAGTGCCAGCGCCAGCTTGATGCCTTCATCGCCGGAGGATGCTTCGCCAACGGCCTCCAGTTCGTCGTCCAGCGCCAGCAGTTGCATGACGCCGCGTCGCAGCATGGGATGGTCATCGATGATAAGTACAGTCGTTTTGTCAGACATGGGTCACCGTTCGTGTAGGGGCAGGTCCGTTTTCCAGCTGGCAGTCCAGCATCACGCGCACGCCACCCATGGGGGATGGCACCATCTTTAATTCCGCGTGCAGATTCGATGCACGTTCCTTCATGATGGCCAGGCCGTAATGATGCTGCTTGTGGGTTGTCTTGGGAAGGCCCACGCCATCATCGTCGATGGTGACGCGGACGCGATTGTCGTCCGTTGCGGTAAGTGCGATCAGTGCATGCTTGGCATGGGCATGCTTGATGATGTTGGACAGGCTTTCGCGAATGATCTGTAGCAGGTGGATTTCTTCATTGGGCGTGAGCCTGAATTCCCGCAGGCCGTAGTCGAGCTGGATTTCCAGTTCGCCGCGCTGGGAAAATTCGGCGATGGTGCCTTTCAGTGCCGGCTCCAGCCCCGGTTCGTCCACTTTCAGCCGGAAGGTGGTGAGCAGTTCGCGCAGTTGCTTGTACGCGCCATTGAGACCGTCACGGATATCTTCCACCACCTCATCGAGCTGGGTTTCGGAGGCAGCCTTGGATTGCAGCATCTTCCAGCGTCCGATCTGGAATTTCAGATAGGACAGCGACTGAGCCAGGGAATCATGCAGCTCGCGGGCGATGGCGGCCCGTTCCTCCGCCAGCATCAGCCGGTTTTCGTTCTCGGCTTTCTTTTCCAGATTCAGCGCGGTGGCGATGGTATCGGACACTGCATTGAACAGTTCGATCTGCCACTGGGCCAGGTGTTCGCCCGGCGTGGTCTCGACGAAGAGTATGCCGAAGCGGTTGCGGTTCTGGCGGATGGGGAAGGAGCTGTCCCGGATGTCGATGCCGAAATTGGCCTGCCGCACGGAATGCATGTAGCACTCGTCGCAGCTGCTGATTCCGCAGCGCTTGTCTTTTTCGTGCGCGCTGAAGAACAGGGGAGTGAAGCGGTTGCGCTGGTCGTTTTCGTTCAGGCACAAGGATACATGCTTCACGCCCGTGGTGCGCACGAGATCGTCGATGATCTCGCCCAGGGTCGAGGCCGAGTAGGGCGTAATGGCCAGTTTGCGCGACGCGGCGTACATCAGGTGCAGGGACTGGTTGCTACGCTGCAGCGCGGCCGTTTTCTCCTCCACCTTGCGTTCAAGATCGCCGTACATGCGTGACAGTTCCAGTGCCATCTGGTTGAAGGCGTCGGCCAGCTGGCCCAGCTCGTCGTCCAGATCATGTTGCACCGACACTTGCAGATCGCCGCGCTGGACCCGCTTTGCTGCCCGCAGCAGCCGGCGCAGCGGTGTCACGATGCTGGTGTTGAGGTTGTACATGGAGACGAACACCACGATTACCGTCAGGAACATGCTGGCACCCTGAATGGCCAGTAACAGGCGGATCTTGGATTCGGAATCCTGCTGCAGCTGCCGCACCATGGTGTCGATGTCGTTCACGAAGCCGGTCACCTGCTGTTCGTAACGATCACGCAGCATTTCGCGGGTCAGGTTGCTGTCGTAAAACAATGGCTCGATCTGGCGGTGCCAGCTGGACGTGATGGTGTCATGCTGGCGTGACAGTGCATCCTCATGGTGGTTCTGCAGCAGACGCTCGAGTTCGTTGCTGTGCAGGCGTCCACTGAGCAGCGCAGCTTCCTGCTGGATGCGGTGCAGGCTGGCCTGACTGTCCGATTGCTGCAGCAGGTATGCCAGCTTGTAGGATTGCATGCGCAGCGAACCTGTCACGTTGATGGCCGCGGCATCACCCTGTGTCTTGTCGGCGACGATCACCGAGGCAAAGATGTTGAGCAGCGCAATGACGGCGATACTGGCCATGGCAACACCGCCGCGCGCGATCAACGAATTTCTCAGCCAGGTAATCATGTCGTTGTCATATTCCTCTTGAAATCGAAATCACGCCTTCATTGTATCCAACTTTCGTCGCTACGCGTAGGTACTCACATTGCTCTGTCCTGGCAGCGCTTAGCTGCGGGCCGAAATTTCATGTTGCGCATAATTCTATCTAAAACAGGAAGATAAAGCTGGTTTTGTGATTACTCATTTGGTGGTAGATGGGGGTGGTATAGCCATTTTTGCCGTTTGAAAACGGTGATGCCTGTCAATAGTATCCGCCTCCGCGCTGACTAGAGTTCATCGCGAGCAATCAGAAAAGTGTGGAGGGTTTATGCAGCACGCAGTATCCACGGGTAATACACGCATTCTTACGGTAAGCACGTTTACGTTCACGGTCTGCTTCGCGGTGTGGACGATCTTCGCCATCATCGGCGTAAAAATCAAAGAAGAGCTTGGCCTGAACGACACGCAATTTGGCCTGCTGGTGGCGATGCCGATTTTGACCGGCTCGCTGATCCGGCTGGCACTGGGCATCTGGACCGATCAGATCGGCGGACGCATTGTGCTGGTGGCGGTGATGCTGGCCGCTGCTGTATCAACCTACCTGCTGACGACTGTCAATACCTACGAGATGTATCTGGTCGCCGCGTTGGGTGTGGGCATTGCGGGTGGTGCGTTTTCGGTCGGTATCGCCTACGTCAGCCGGTTCTATCCGAAAGAAAAGCAGGGGACCGCGCTGGGCATTTTCGGCATGGGTAACATCGGTGCTGCGGTTACCAAGATGCTGGCGCCGCTGATCATGGTGGCGTATGGCTGGCACACGGTGGCCCAGATCTGGGCGGCGACACTGGTTGTCACCGCGGTTCTGTTCTGGTTTATGACCGAAGACGATCCAACCCTGCAACAACGCAGAAAATCCGGTGTGAAAGCCGAGCCCTTCCTGAAACAGCTTGAACCTCTGAAAAATATCCAGGTGTGGCGTTTCTCGCTCTACTACTTCTTCGTGTTCGGCGCTTTTGTGGCGCTGGCATTGTGGTTGCCCCGCTACCTGATCGGCGTGTATGGCCTTGATATTCAGACCGCTGGCCTGATCGGTGCCTGCTATTCGATTCCGGCTTCCATCTTTCGGGTGCTGGGCGGTGTGCTGTCCGATAAATACGGTGCGCGCCGCGTCATGTACTGGACCTTCATTGCATCGGTGATTTGCACCTTCATTCTGTCTTACCCCGCCACTGAATATGTCGTGCACGGCGTGAAGGAAAACATCCGCTTCGAACTGGCGCTGGGTGTGGTGCCATTCACTGTGGTGGTGTTCGCCCTGGGCTTTTTTATGTCGCTCGGCAAAGCCGCCGTGTACAAGCACATTCCTGTTTACTACCCGGACCGCGTTGGCTCGGTGGGCGGTGTGGTGGGCATGATCGGTGGCCTCGGTGGTTTCATCCTGCCGATTACCTTCGGTGCGCTCAATGACCTGATTGGTGTGTGGACCAGTTGTTTCATGCTGCTGTTTGCGATCGTGGCTGTGTCGCTGGTGTGGATGCACTCGGCCGTGCGCAATCTGGAAAAGCAACAGCACCCGGAACTGGCTGGACCGCAGGATCTGCCTGAAGCCGGCGCATTGAACGCCGTGCGCAACTGATTTGAAGTTTTTAATAATAAGGAGACTACCATGGCCCAAGTAATCGCCCAATGGCGTCCAGAGGACGCCGGTTTCTGGCAGCAGGAAGGACGCAGCATTGCAACGCGCAATCTGTGGATTTCCATTCCTTGCCTGTTGCTAGCCTTCGCAGTGTGGATGGTGTGGAGCGCGGTAACCGTGCGCCTCAACTCCATTGGCTTCGCATTCACCACGGACCAGCTGTTCTGGCTGGCAGCGTTGCCAGGTTTGTCTGGCGCCACGCTACGGGTTTTCTATTCCTTCATGGTGCCAATTTTCGGTGGCAGAAAGTGGACAGCGATTTCAACTGCATCGCTGCTGATTCCCGCCATCTGGATGGGATTTGCAGTGCAGAATCCGGCAACGCCATTCAGCGTGTTTGTGATCATCGCGCTGTTGTGCGGATTTGGTGGCGGTAATTTTGCCTCCAGTATGGCCAACATCTCGTTCTTCTATCCCAAGAGTCAGCAGGGCACCGCGCTGGGATTGAATGCGGGCCTGGGCAACCTGGGTGTGAGTCTGATGCAGTTTGCAGTGCCGCTGGTGATCACCGGCGCAATGTTCGGTGCCATCGGCGGTGCGCCGCAATCCACTGCCACCGGCGAGTCTCTGTGGCTGCAAAATGCCGGTTTCATGTGGGTACCGTTCCTGCTGGTGTGTGTAGTTGCCGCCTGGTTTGGCATGAATGATCTGGCGGAAGCACGTGCATCCTTCAAGGAACAGTCCGTCATTTTCAAACGCAAGCATCAATGGCTGATGAGCTGGCTTTATATCGCCACCTTCGGTTCCTTCATCGGCTTCGCTGCCGGCTTTCCCATGCTGATCAAAACCCAGTTCCCCACGGTGGATGCGTTGAAGTTCGCCTTTCTTGGCCCGCTTGTCGGTGCGCTGATCCGCCCCGTCGGTGGCTGGCTGTCGGACAAGCTGGGCGGCGCCCGTGTCACTTTCTGGAATTTCATTGTGATGATCGCGGCGGTGTATGGCGTGCTGTATTTCCTGCCGTCGGGCAGTGGCAACAACTTCTACGGTTTTCTGGCCATGTTCATGTTGCTGTTCGTCACCACTGGCGTAGGCAACGGCTCCACCTTCCGCATGATTCCGGTGATCTTCAGAACCGAGTGGGAACGTCGCATCGCGGGCGATAAGGGCAAGCTCGAATTTGCGCGCAAGGAAGCCGGCAAGGAATCGGCAGCCACCCTGGGCTTCAGTTCGGCACTGGCTGCGTTCGGCGCTTTCTTCATTCCCAAGGCCTACGGCACGTCCATCGCCATGACCGGCGGCCCCGAGGGTGCGCTTTATGTCTTTACCGGCTACTACGTCACCTGCCTGTTCGTGACCTGGTTCTGGTACTACAGGAACAAGGCCGAAATTCCCTGCTGAGTGAAAAAGACATTCGGCGGCGCACGATCCAGTGCGTCGCCTACCGAATCGGACACAGGTTGTAGAGGAAACACAAATGAGTCATTTTCTGGATCGCTTGCAGTTCTTTAAAAAGAACCAGGGTTCCTTCGCGGATGGTCACGGTGAACTGACCAATGAAAGTCGGGCTTGGGAAGATGCCTATCGCCAGCGCTGGCAGCACGACAAGATCGTGCGTTCAACCCACGGTGTGAATTGCACCGGTTCCTGCAGCTGGAAAATCTATGTGAAAAACGGTTTGGTGACCTGGGAAACCCAGCAAACCGATTATCCACGCACCCGCCCAGACCTGCCCAATCATGAACCGCGCGGCTGCCAGCGCGGTGCCAGTTATTCCTGGTATCTGTACAGCGCGAACCGGCTTAAATATCCACTGGCGCGCAAAAAACTGCTGAAGCTGTGGCGCGAGATGCGCGTATCACGATCCCCGGTGGAAGCCTGGACCGCGATTGTGGAAGATCCCGAGCGGTCCAAATCCTACAAGCAGGCACGTGGCATGGGCGGCTTCGTGCGGTCGTCGTGGAATGAAGTCAACGAGATGATTGCCGCCGCCAACGTCTACACGATCAAGAAATATGGCCCGGATCGGATCATCGGATTTTCGCCGATTCCCGCCATGTCGATGGTGTCCTACGCAGCGGGTTCGCGCTACCTGTCGCTGATCGGCGGCGTCTGCATGAGCTTTTATGACTGGTATTGCGATTTGCCGCCGGCTTCGCCGATGGTGTGGGGCGAGCAGACTGATGTGCCGGAATCCGCTGACTGGTACAACTCCAACTACATCATCGCGTGGGGTTCCAACGTACCGCAGACCCGCACGCCGGATGCCCACTTCTTTACCGAGGTGCGCTACAAGGGCACCAAGACCGTTGCCATCACGCCGGATTATTCCGAAGTCGCCAAGCTCACCGACATCTGGCTGAATCCGAAGCAGGGCACCGACGCGGCACTGGGCATGGCGTTCGGCCATGTGATCCTGAAGGAATTCCACCTGGAAAAACCCAGTGAATACTTCGTGGATTATTGCCGCCGCTACACCGACATGCCGTTCCTGGTGGTGCTGAAGCAGCGCGCCGATGGTAGCTATGAAAGCGGCCGTTTCCTGCGTGCCAGCGATCTGCAGGGCAATCTGGAACAGGCCAATAATCCGGAATGGAAAACCATCGCTCTCGACAGCAACAGTGGCAATCTGGTGGCGCCGAACGGTTCCATCGGTTTCCGCTGGGGCGAGCAGGGCGAGAAAGGCAAATGGAATCTGGAAGCGAAGGAGGGTGACAAGAACACTGATGTGTCACTGCAACTGACTCTTCTCGGACAACAGGACTCCATTGCTTCGGTTGCCTATCCGTATTTCGGCGGTATCGAGAACGAACACTTCACCGCCAACAAGCACCAGGACATCCTGCACCGCAATATTCCGGCGAAAAAGATTACGCTGGCGGATGGCAGCACCGCGCTGGTGGCCACCGTGTATGACCTGATGCTGGGTAACTACGGCATCGATCGCGGTCTGGGTGGTGCCCATGTGGCATCGTCCTACGACCAGAACATTCCCTACACCCCGGCGTGGCAGGAATCCATCACCGGCGTACCCCGTTCCCGCGTGATCCAGGTGGCGCGTGAATTTGCCGACAACGCCCACAAGACCAAAGGGCGATCGATGATCATCGTCGGCGCGGCGATGAACCACTGGTATCACATGGACATGAACTACCGTGCGCTGATCAACATGCTGGTCATGTGCGGCTGTATCGGCCAGACCGGTGGTGGCTGGGCTCACTATGTCGGGCAGGAAAAACTGCGGCCGCAAACCGGCTGGACACCGCTGGCATTCGCGCTGGACTGGCACCGTCCGCCCCGCCACATGAACAGCACCTCGTTTTTCTATGCACACACCGACCAGTGGCGTTACGAAAAACTGAATGTCAGCGAGATTCTGTCGCCGCTGGCCGATCCTGAAGAATGGAAAGGCAGTCTGATCGATTTCAACGTGCGTTCGGAACGCATGGGCTGGCTGCCCAGCGCTCCGCAGCTGGCCCGGAATCCGTTGCAGGTCAGCCGCGCGGCTGCGGCAGCGGGCGTCGATCCAAAACAGTATGTGGTGGATCAGCTGAAATCCGGTGCACTGAAATTTGCCTGCGAAGATCCGGATGCACCGGAAAATTTCCCACGCAACATGTTCATCTGGCGTTCCAATCTGCTGGGTTCCAGTGGCAAGGGCCATGAGTATTTCCTCAAGCATCTGCTGGGCACCAAGCACGGTGTGCAGGGCAAGGATCTGGGCGCGGAAGGTGGTGAAAAGCCGCTGGAAGTGAAATGGCACGACGAGGCACCAGAAGGCAAGCTGGATCTGCTGGTGACGCTGGATTTCCGCATGTCCACCACCTGTCTGTATTCCGACATCGTGCTGCCCACCGCCACCTGGTATGAAAAGAACGACCTGAATACCTCGGACATGCACCCGTTCATTCACCCGCTGTCGGCTGCTACCGATCCGGCGTGGGAATCCCGTACCGACTGGGATATCTACAAAGGCATCGCGAAGAAATTCTCGGAAGTGGCCAAGGGTGTGCTGGGCATTGAAAAGGATATTGTCACCATTCCTACCCAGCACGACACGCCGGGAGAACTGGCGCAGGCACTGGATGTGAAGGACTGGAAAAATGGTGAATGCGATCTGATCCCCAACAAGACCGCACCCAATTTCGTGGTGGTGGAACGGGATTATCCCAACACCTATAAAAAATTCACGTCGGTGGGCCCGTTGCTGAACAAGCTGGGTAACGGTGGCAAGGGCATCAACTGGAATACCGACGACGAAGTGGCATTCCTGAAGAAGCTCAACTACGAAGTGACCGAAGAAGGCGTGAGCCAGGGTTGTGCCCGCATCGAAACCGATATCGATGCAGCGGAAATGATCCTGACGCTGGCGCCGGAAACCAACGGCAACGTCGCGGTGAAAGCCTGGGAAGCGCTGGGCAAGATCACCGGCCGCGATCACAAGCATCTGGCGGAACCCAAGCACGAGGAGAAAATCCGCTTCCGCGATATCCAGGCGCAGCCGCGCAAGATCATCTCGTCGCCCACCTGGAGCGGTCTGGAAGACGAACACGTCAGCTACAACGCCGGTTACACCAACGTACACGAACTGATTCCCTGGCGAACTCTCACCGGGCGGCAGCAGTTCTACCAGGATCACAAATGGATGCTGGGCTTCGGCGAAGGTTTTGTCAGCTACCGGCCGCCGGTGGATCTGAAAACCGTGGCACCGATGCTGAACCACAAACCTAACGGCAACAAGGAAGTGGTGTGCAACTGGATCACGCCGCACCAGAAGTGGGGTATTCACTCCACCTACACTGACAACCTGCTGATGCTGACGTTGTCGCGCGGCGGCCCCATTGTGTGGATGAGTGAAGGCGATGCGAAAAGGGCGGGCATCGAAGATAACGACTGGATCGAAGTCTTCAACGTCAACGGCGCCATTGCCTGCCGCGCAGTGGTCAGCCAGCGCGTGCCCAACGGCATGGTGATGATGTACCACGCCCAGGAAAAAATCGTGAACACACCCGGATCGGAAATCACCGGCACCCGGGGCGGTATTCACAACTCGGTGACCCGTACTGTCACCAAACCCACCCACATGATCGGCGGCTACGCGCAGCAAAGCTACGGTTTCAATTATTACGGAACCGTCGGCGCGAACCGCGACGAATTCGTGGTGGTGAGAAAAATGAACAAGGTGGACTGGCTCGATGGCGATGCCGGCGATCAACTTCCACAACCATTGAAAACCCTGTAGTCGGAGGCCATGCAAATGAAGATTCGTTCGCAAGTGGGAATGGTATTGAATCTGGACAAGTGCATCGGCTGCCACACCTGTTCGGTGACCTGCAAAAACGTCTGGACTTCCCGTGAAGGGATGGAATACGCCTGGTTCAACAACGTGGAATCCAAGCCCGGCGTGGGTTATCCCAAGGAATGGGAAAACCAGAAAAAATGGAAGGGGGGCTGGGAGCGCAAGTCGGACGGCACCCTGCAACCGCGCATCGGTGCCAAGTGGCGGGTGCTGGCGAATATTTTTGCCAACCCGGATCTGCCGGAAATCGATGATTACTACGAGCCTTTCACCTTCGATTACCAGAAGCTGCACACCGCACCGGAAGGCAAACATCAGCCCACCGCACGGCCGCGTTCGCTGATTTCCGGCGAACGCATGCAGAAAATCGAGTGGGGTCCGAACTGGGAGGAAATCCTCGGCGGCGAGTTCAGCAAGCGCAGCAAGGATCAGAACTTCGAAAACATCCAGAAGGATATTTACGGCCAGTTCGAAAATACCTTCATGATGTACCTGCCGCGCCTGTGCGAGCACTGCCTGAATCCGGCCTGCGCCGCATCCTGCCCATCCGGAGCCATCTACAAGCGGGAAGAAGACGGCATCGTACTGATCGATCAGGACAAGTGCCGCGGCTGGCGCATGTGTATCTCCGCCTGCCCGTACAAGAAGATCTACTACAACTGGAAATCCGGCAAATCGGAAAAATGCATCTTCTGCTATCCGCGCATCGAATCCGGCATGCCCACGGTGTGCTCGGAAACCTGCGTCGGCCGCATCCGTTACCTGGGTGTGCTGCTGTACGACGCCGACCGCATCAAGGAAGTGGCATCCGCCAGCAACGAGCAGGATCTGTATCAGAAGCAGCTGGAAATTTTCCTCGATCCGTTCGATGACAAGGTGATCGAGCAGGCGAAGAAAGACGGTATTCCCGACAACGTGATCAAGGCCGCCCAGCAGTCGCCGGTGTATAAGATGGCGGTGGACTGGAAGCTGGCCCTGCCGCTTCACCCCGAATACCGCACTTTACCCATGGTGTGGTATGTGCCTCCGCTGAGCCCGATCCAGACCGCCCACGAAGCGGGCCACATCGGGTCCAGTGGGGTGATTCCCGACGTGAAATCGTTGCGCATTCCGGTGAAATATCTGGCCAACCTGCTGACTGCCGGCGACGAAAAACCGGTGGTGCGCGCACTGGAACGCATGCTGGCCATGCGCGCTTACATGCGCTCCCGTCACGTGGAAGGGACCAAGGATCTTGAGGTGCTGCAACAGGTGGGCTTGAGCGAAGCACAGGCGCTGGAAATGTACCGCTATCTGGCGATTGCGAATTACGAAGACCGTTTCGTGATTCCGACATCCCATCGCGAAGAAGCGCTGGCGGCTTTCCCCGAACGCGGCGGTTGCGGTTTCAGTTTCGGCAACGGCTGCTCCGACGGCAACAGTGTGGTGAACATGTTCGGTGGTCGCAAGACCAACAAGAACCTGATCAACACCCGCAGCCTGGAGGACTGAAAATGCAGATTCTGACTGTCATATCCCGCTTGCTCGATTATCCCGATCCGTTGATCTGGGAAAACCGTGAACTGCTGCTGGACACCATTCGCCAGCAGCAGGATCTGATCCCGCGCAACCGTGAAGCACTGCTGCGTTTTGTGCAGGACCTTACCGCGCAGAACCTGATGGATGCGCAGGAACAGTACTCCGCGCTGTTTGACCGTGGCCGTTCGTTGTCACTGTTGTTGTTCGAGCATGTGCACGGCGATTCCCGCGATCGTGGCCAGGCCATGGTGGACCTGATGGGCCTGTATGAGAAAAACGGTTTTGCCATCGCCGTGCGCGAACTGCCGGACTTCATTCCGCTGTTTCTGGAATTTCTCGGTACCCGCACCCGCGTTGAAGTGAAGGAGTGGCTGGGTGACGCCGGCCACATTCTGGCGCTGCTGTCGGCACGCCTGCAGGAACGCGAGTCGCCCTATGCGGTGCTGTTCGACGTGCTGCTGGAAGTGGGCGGCATCCAGCAGGATGCGCAATCGCTGCAGGAAACCGTAAAAGCCGAACCGCGCGACGACACGGCGGATGCCATCGACAAGGTGTGGGAAGAGGAAGCCACGCTGTTTGCCGGCAGTGACATGAACGGCGGCTGCCCGTCGAACCGCCCGCAGCGTCCTTCTGCCAGCCAGTCTGTTTCAGCCGACGCATTGGCGGCGGTGAAATGGGTGGAAGGCCAGGCCGCCGCACCGCGCACTGCAACCCGTTAAGTATGCCCGTTACCTAGAAGAGTCGGGAGATGATCATGTTGAATAAAATTATGTTTGGACTTTACCCCTACGTCGCGGTCACTGTTTGTCTGGTGGGCTGCTGGATTCGTTTCGACCGCGAACAGTACAGCTGGAAAACCGGTTCCAGCCAGTTGCTGCGCGGAAAAAACTTTCGCATCGCCAGCAATCTGTTTCACGTCGGCATCATTTTAATTTTGATGGGACACGTTGTCGGACTGCTGACACCGGAAGCCATTTACCATCACGTCATCACCACCCAGGCCAAGCAGATTCTGGCGATGGTGTCCGGCGGCTTCTTCGGCATTCTGTGTCTGGTGGGGTTGCTGATGCTGATCCAGCGCCGCATGACCGATCCGCGTATCCGCAACACCGGCACTACCTCCGACATCGCACTGCTGTTTTTACTGCTGGCACAACTGGTGCTAGGCCTCAGCACCATCGTGGCGTCCACGCAACATCTGGATGGCTCGGTGATGGTGATGCTGGCAAACTGGGCGCAGAGCATTGTGCTGCTGCAACCACAGCAGGCGGCAGACGCGATTGCGCCGGTGGGTGTGGTGTACAAGCTGCACGTGCTGCTGGGCATGACACTGATTCTGATCGTGCCCTTTACCCGTCTGGTGCATGTGATCAGCGCACCGGTCTGGTATCTGGGTCGCCGTTACCAGATTGTCCGTCAGAAAACTGCCCAGGGCTGATTGCCGAGGTGAATGCCATGCATGCACAAACGCTTAGTGCTCTTCGTACTCTTCGTGTCAATGGTGTGGAAATCAGTGAGCAGGCCATCGCGGCGGAGATGCAATATCATCCCGCCGCCACCGCCGAGCAGGCCCGTGAGTCAGCCAGTACTGCGCTGGCGGTGCGTGAACTGTTGCTGCAGGAAGCCAGCCGGCAAGGTTGTGACGGCGAGCCTGACGACATGATCGACCAGCTGCTGGCGCAGGCGCTGAATCTGCCGCAAGCCGGCGAGCAGGAATGTCGTCAATATTATGCGGCCAATCCGCAACGTTTCCTCAGCCCCACGTTGCTGGAGGCGCGCCATATCCTTCTGCCTGCCGCGCCGGACGATGCCGACGCACGCCAGCAGGCGCTGGAAAAAGCGCGGGCGCTGATCGCCACGCTGCAGCAAAACGTTGCCACCTTCGACGAACTGGCGCGGGATCATTCCGTGTGCCCGTCGCGGGAGCAGGGCGGTTCCCTCGGCCAGATCAGCAAGGGTTCCACCGTGCCCGAATTCGAACGCCAGGTATTTGCGGCGGAACCCGGGCTGATGACGCAGCCGGTGGAGACCCGTTACGGTTATCACGTCGTGCAGGTGGAGCGCAAAATTCCCGGCGAACGCCTGCCTTATGAAAACGTCCGTGATCAGGTGCGCCACTATCTGGAGCAGAAAGTTTTTAACACTGCTCTCAGCCAGTATCTGCGCCTGCTGACAGCGGAAGCCACCATAGAAGGAATTGCACTGGAAGCCGCCACTTCACCGTTGCTGCAATAGCACCATCCTCCGCTCGTTATTTTTCCGCGCGCGCCACGACATTTGCGTGGCGCGGCTTTGTTGCCTACTTTTACTGACAAGGATTTGTTCGCGTTGCCAAACGCGCAAAATAAATAGGGAAATTCCAGGATGGTGCAACCCTTCTCCCGGCATTACTCCAGTCACTCGGTGCTCATCGCGCTGGTGGCGTCGGGGTTGTGTGGCGGGTTGGCATTCATGCTGCTTTATCTGGGCATACACCCGGCGGTGGGCATTTTGTCCATGGCTTCCATGCTGGTGCTACTGGCTTTTGCCGCTTACATCCACGGGCGGGTGTTTCAATACTCCACCTATCTGCAAGACATTCTGGAAGCAGCGCCCTCTGGTATCCTCGCCATTGATCAGCAGGGCTGTGTCCGTTTTGCCAATCCTGCCGCCCGGCAGATTTTTGAATACGGGAAGGATGAGCTGGTGGGTCTGTCGGTGGAGAAACTGATTCCCTCCAGCATTCGCGACAAGCATCCGCAGCTGCGTTCCAGTTTCGTCAAGGAGCGGCGCAGCCGGCGCATGGGCGAGGGCCGGGACATTCACGGTGTCACCCGCAGTGGCACCGAGGTTCCGCTGGAAATCGGCCTGACTTTTTTATCCACCGGCGCGTCACCCATGATCATCGTGGGTGTGATCGACATCCGCGAGCTGAAGGCCGCGCAAACCACCATCGTGCGCCAGAACATGAATCTGGCGCGCTCGGTGAAGGAACTCGAACAGTTTGCCTTTATCGCCTCACACGATCTGCGCGAGCCCCTGCGCAAGGTGATGAACTACGCCGAAATCATGCAGGAAGATTACGGCAACATCATCGACGAGGACGGCCGCACCGTATTGAAATCCATGTCCGGCGCCGTGCAGCGCATGGAACGCCTGCTGGACAGCCTGCTGAATTACTCGCGCATCACCACCCGGGCGCAGCCACTCGAATCCGTGTCCATGACGGATGTGATTGCCGATGTGGTGGAGGATCTTTCCCTCAGCATCAGTGAGTCCGGCGCCCAGGTGATTTGCAGTGGATTGCCGGCCGTCATGGGTGATCGTAACCAGTTGCACCAGCTGTTCCAGAACCTTATATCCAACAGTCTTAAATATCATCGCGACGGCGTACCACCGGTTATCAGAATAGAATCGAATAACCGGCCGGCGCCCAATGCTGATCCGCACTATGTCGCGATTCTGGTGCGCGACAACGGCATTGGTTTCGACAATCAGTACAGTGAACTTATTTTCGATGTTTTCAAACGCTTGCACGGGCGCGACAAATACCAGGGCACCGGCATGGGGTTGGCGATCTGCCGCAAGATCGTCGAGCGGCACGAAGGTTTCATCGTTGCCACCGGCGACCTGAACGCGGGTGCCGAGTTTTGCATCTGGTTGAAAAGAGGTAGAGTCAAATAAATAAAGGGATGCAACGATGCCGGTTTGTGAATTTTGCACAGTAAACCGGTGCGCGGTTGAATATGGTGAAATATTGACCAATACTGGTCTCAACCGTGCGCTGGCCTGTGGGCCGGGACAGGGTGGGTTATGACAGGCATGACAGCACTATCGGAAGCGGCAGCGCTGGCTGCGATTCTGATCGTGGACGACGACTTGGAAGACGTGCAGTTCATCAAGCGCGCTTTCAAAAAAAACAACGTGTCGAATCCGTTGTTTTCAGTTTTTTCAGGCGAGGAAGCGCTGGATTTCCTGCACCGGTGCGACAAAGGCAACCAGACCTATCCCGGTCTGATCCTGCTTGATCTCAACATGCCAGGCGTGGGTGGAATGGAAACCCTGCGCCGGGTCAAGCTGAACGAGCGCTGGCGTCGGATTCCGGCAGTTATTTTCACTACCTCAAAGGCGGAAGAGGACGTGCTCACGTCCTACAGCATGGGTGCCAACTCCTTCATCAGCAAACCATTCGGTTTCGACGGTTTGACGGAAGTGGTGGCACAGATCAGCGCGTACTGGCTGGGTGTTGCAGCCCTGCCATCCAAATCAACAGAGTGACCAGATGCCAACACTATTGCAGGCACCCGCAGTGAAGACTCCGGATCAGAACCTGAAACTGCTGCTGGTGGATGACGATGACGAGGATCTGTATTTCCTCAAGCGTCTGCTGAAACAATCGGGCCGCAGCCACGACGTGCTGGAGGCGCGCAATGTGGATCAGGCAGTGGAGCAGTTGCAGCATCAGCCGGACATCGTGCTGCTGGATTTCTACCTGGGCCACCAGACGGCTTTTGACCTGCTGCAGCGCATGCAGAAATCCGGTTGCCAGTTGCCGGTGATCCTGCTGACCGGGCACGACGATGCGGAAATCGATCAGCTGGCACTGAACAAAGGTATCGCCGATTACCTGCCCAAGCGCATCGTCAATACCGCCATACTCGACCGCTCCATTCGTTACGCCCACCGTGATTTCCAGCGTTTGCAGCAACTGGAATACCTGGCCCACTACGACACGCTCACCGGCCTGTGCAACCGGCGCCTGTTCATGGACCGCCTGCAGCATGCCTATGAAAATGCCAGGCGCCAGAACAGGACCGGTGCGCTGTTGTATATCGACGTGGATGGCTTCAAGCAGATCAACGACGAACTGGGCCACGCCACTGGCGATGAACTGCTGAAGGTGGTGGCGGAGCGCATGAGCCTGATAGTGCGCAGCGCCGACACGGTGGCGCGTTTCGGTGGCGATGAATTCGTGATTCTGCTGGAAAACATTGGCGCGCCTGAAGCACATCGCGTGGCGCAAAAGCTGCTTTACTCGATGGAAAAACCGGTGCAACTGCGATCCGGTTCCGTGCAATGCTCCCTGTCCATCGGCCTGTGCGGATTTTCCGCTGAATACGGTTCGCCGGACGAAATTCTTTCCAGCGCCGACCGTGCCCTGTATCAGGCCAAGCTGATCGGCAAGCACACCTACTGCTCCTTCAACCAGCGCCTGATGGAATCCCTCTCCCGGCAATCGCTGATCGAGCGGCTGGCGCAGCAGGCGGTGGACAGCGGCGATTTCTTCCTGCACTACCAGCCGCGCACGAGCAGCCAGCACAATAACGTGATGGGCTTCGAGGCCCTGGCGCGTTGGCCCCGGCGTGACGACGTCCAGCTCACACCCGGCGATTTCATTCCAGTGCTGGAAGCGTTGGGTCTGATGGACCGGTTCACGCAATGGGTGATCGACAAGGCGCTGACAGATCTGCCCCGGTTGCGGCACTGGGCGCCGGGTTGCGTGCTGTCGCTGAATGTGTCGTCCAGCAGTTTTGCCAGCGACAGCGTGAAGGATTACCTCCTGCAGAAACTGCAACAGCTGCAGATCGATCCGGCCAGTATCGAAGTGGAAGTGACGGAGAGCCTGTTCATCGAGCGGCCCGATTCTGCGGTGCGAATCCTGAATGAACTGCGTGCCGTGGGTGTGCGGGTGGCGCTGGACGATTTCGGTACCGGCTATTCCTCGCTGAGTTATCTCAACCAGTTGCCGATCGACACCATCAAGCTGGACCGGCAGTTTCTGGAACAGGTACCGGCGGTGCCGCGCAGCACCCTGCTGGTGGCGGCCATCGTCGAGCTGGCCTGCAATCTGCAATTGAACGTGGTGGCGGAAGGGGTGGAGCACGAACCGCAGAAAGCGTTTCTGCAATCCTGCGGTTGCCATGAAATGCAGGGATACCTGACGGGCCGGCCCATGTCACTGGACCAGCTGCAGATGTTCTTTACCGGACCGGTTTAGCCGTCCTTCAACCCGTTCACCACCCGGAACTCATCTGCCAGTTCCTCGGGCGACTGGATGCTCACGCCCAGATCCTTGGCCAGGCCGTCCCGCAGGCTGTAGATCCAGCCGTGGATGTTCAGGGGCTGGCCCCGTTCCCAGGCCCGCTGCACCACATGGGTGTGCGCCACGTTCTTCACCTGCTGCATCACGTTCAGTTCACACAGGAAGTTGAGGCGCTCATCTTCCGAGTCGATGGAATCCATGCGGTACTTGTTGCGGTAATACAGGTTCTTGATGTTATAGAGCCAGTTGTCGATCAGGCCGTGATGGGTGCCATCCAGGGCAGCGCGGATACCGCCGCAGCCGTAATGACCCACCACCAGTACGTGTTTCACCTTCAGCACTTCCACTGCATATTCCAGCACCGACATGCAGTTGAAATCCGTGTGCACCACCAGATTGGCGATATTGCGGTGCACGAACACCTCGCCCGGCAGCAGGCCAATGATCTCGTTGGCCGGCACCCGGCTGTCGGCGCAGCCGATCCACAGATATTCCGGGGCCTGGGTTTTCGACAGGCGTTCAAAGAAGTGCGGATCGTCCGCCTTCACCCGGTCGGCCCAGGCAACGTTGTTTGCAAGCAGTTCGTAAAGCTTGGCCATAAGAGGTCTCCCACCGATTGCATTTCAGGTCGCGGAAATCATAGTGACCGACAGGGGGGCTGTCGATCACTACAATGCGCCGAAATGTATCTCCATTTTACAAAGGCCAGGGCGTTTAAATAGGCTAGTGTGCAAACACCACGCGGTAGACGTCCTGGTAGTGGTCAGCAAAATGCACGGTGATGCCCTTGCGGATGTAATCCGGCAGCTCGTCGTAATCGCGCCGGTTGGCCTCGGGCAGGATCAGCTCGCGGATTTTCTGGCGCCGGGCCGCAATCACCTTCTCGCGGATGCCCCCCACGGGCAGCACCTGGCCTGTCAGTGTAATCTCGCCCGTCATCGCCAGGGGGCGGGGCAGGCTGCGGTTGCGGGCCAGTGACAGCAGGGCCGTGGTCAAGGTGACACCGGCGCTGGGGCCGTCCTTGGGCGTGGCGCCCTCGGGCACGTGCACGTGAATGGCCGCTTTTTCGAAGAAAGCCGGATCACCGCCATACTCCTGAATGTGCGACACGGCATAACTGTAGGCAATCTCGGCGGATTCCTTCATCACATCCCCCAGTTGCCCGGTCAGCTTGATGCCGGCCTGGCGATGGTGCACCGCCGTGGCCTCGATGGGCAGGGTGGCGCCCCCCAGCGACGTCCAGGCCAGACCCGTGACAACCCCTACGCCGCGAATGGTTTTTTCATCGCGGAAGATCGGAGCGCCGAGGAATTTCTCCAGATTGTCAGGCGTCACGCTGATGGGCGTTTTTGGTTTTTCCAGCAGCTGCACCACCGCCTTGCGCACAATCTTGTTGAGGTTTTTCTCCAGATTGCGCACCCCGGATTCGCGTGCATAGCCCTCGATGATGACGCGCAGGGCCGGGTTGGAAATCTTCAGCAGGGATTTCTTCACGCCCGCCCGCTCCAGTGACTTCGGCCACAGGTGATTGCGGGCGATGGCCAGCTTCTCCTCGGTGATGTAGCCGGACAGCCGGATCATATCCATCCGGTCCAGCAGCGGGCCGGGAATGGTGTCGAGCTGGTTCGCCGTGCAGACGAACAGCACCTTCGACAGGTCCAGCCGCAGGTCCAGGTAATGGTCGAGGAACTCCCTGTTCTGCTCCGGGTCCAGAACTTCCAGCAGGGCCGACGCCGGATCGCCCTGGAACGACACCCCGATCTTGTCGATCTCGTCCAGCATGATCACCGGGTTCGACACCTCCACATCCTTCAGCGCCTGCACCAGCTTGCCGGGCATGGCGCCGATGTAGGTGCGGCGGTGGCCCTTGATTTCGGCCTCGTCGCGCATGCCGCCCAGGCTGAATCGGTAGAAGGGCCGCCCCAGCGCCTGCGCGATGGACTTGCCGATGGAGGTTTTGCCCACACCGGGCGGACCAACCAGCAACAGGATGGAACCGCTGATCTCGCCTTTGTACGCGCCCACGGCCAGGAATTCGATGATGCGGTCCTTCACGTCGTCCAGACCGTCGTGGCCCTGGTCCAGTACCTTGCGCGCGGCGGTGATATCCAGCTTGTCCTCGGAATACACACCCCAGGGCACCGACGACGCCCAGTCCAGGTAATTGCGCGTCACCGCATATTCGGGCGACCCGGTTTCCAGCATCGACAACTTGTGCAGTTCGTCGTCGATCTTCTTCTGCACCACCACCGGCACCTTGCAGCGCTCCAGCCGCTTGCGGAATTCATCGGCATCACTTTCCTTGTCGTCCTTGGAAATGCCCAGTTCCTTTTGAATGACCTTCAACTGTTCCCGCAGGAAGAAATTGCGCTGGTGATCCTCCAGCTTCGCATTCACCTGACGGTTGATCTGCATGTGCAGGCGCGCCACTTCCAGCTCTTTCTTCAGCAGCAGCAACACCTTTTCCATGCGCTTGAGCATTGGCACCGCGTCCAGCACATCCTGCAGGTCACTGGCATCGGCGGTGGTGAGGCCGGCGGCAAAATCCGTCAGCGGCGACGGCTCGTTGGGGCTGAAGCGGTCGAGATAATTGCGCAGTTCCTCGGAATAGAGCGGGTTGATCGACACCAACTCCTTGATGGAATCGATGATCGCGATCGCGTAGGCCTTCACCTCCTGCGCGTCCTCCTGCCGGGGCGACGGGTAGGTGACATTGGCCAGCAACGGCGGCTGGCGGTGCAGCCACTGGTGAATCCACACCCGGCGGATGCCCTGGGCGATGAACTGGATCTTGCCTTCGCCCCGCACCACGTTGTGAATCCGCACCACGCAACCCATGCGGGCAAAGCGGTCGGCCACCAGCAGATGGTCGGCGGGCTCCGGCGCCCAGCACAGCGCGATGCACTTGTGATGGGTCTTCGCTACCCGCTCAATGGTGGAGAGCCAGGGGTCTTCGTCGACGATGATCGGCTGTACCTGGGCCGGAAAATAGGGCTTGTTCGAGATGGGGATGATGTACAGCCGGTCGGGCAGGGCGCTGTCGGGCAGGGCCAGGGCGTTCTGCTGTACATCTTCCACTTGTTCAAAGATTTCCGTCTCGTCGTTCAGGATATCGGGCATGAAAAGGGGGTCCGCTGGTATGGATGGGATAAATTTCCTTTTATATCGGGGTGTTGGTGGATATTTCAACGGGGTGGGCGAGGAATGTTGGGGGAATGGTGGTGCAGGGAGGCGTGCCGGGTGCCCCGGGAGGGGGTTGTGGTGTTGAGTGGGCAGGTGGTGCCGGCGGGGGCGTCACCCGGGGATGAAAATAATGTTGTCAGACTGGCGGGGAGGTTGGCTATATTTGGGTGCGTATTGAGGTGCCTGAATCTGACTGGGTGTTGCGGCTGCTGGTTTTGGAATTTGGCGAGCGGTGGGCTGGCTGGAGTTGGATAGGTGGGTGTAAGTTCAGTTGATTGTTTGGCGCGTTTTCTCACCTTTTTATTTGGAACTTCGTATGAGGCATGCTGAAAGACATAGAACAGAACGGATTGGCTGGCTTCGTGCTGCGGTTCTTGGTGCAAACGACGGAATTGTATCCACTGCCAGTCTGGTCCTGGGTGTGGCCGCAGCAGGAGCGGACTCCAAGGCTTTGTTGGTCGCAGGCGTTGCCGGTCTCGTCGCAGGCGCTATGTCGATGGCAGCGGGTGAGTACGTGTCAGTCAGCTCTCAAGCCGATACGGAGCGGGCCGATCTTGCCAGAGAGCGCGGAGAGCTGGCTGGCGCACCCGAACAAGAGCATGCGGAGCTTGCAGAGATTTACGTCAGGCGCGGGTTAGATCCGGCACTCGCAGCCACGGTAGCAAGTCAACTGATGAAGCACGATGCACTTGGAGCGCATGCACGCGATGAACTTGGCATTTCAGACGTCTCGACGGCTCGTCCAATTCAGGCTGCGTTTGCGTCGGCGGGTACATTCTCGGTGGGTGCAGCCCTTCCTCTACTCGTGGTCCTTTTGTTTCCGGCTTCTTTGCTTATGTGGGGCGTCCCGGGCAGTTCACTCTTGTTCCTTGCGTTACTAGGCGCACTAGCAGCGAAAACAGGCGGCGCTCCGGTTCTCAAGGCGGCCACTCGGGTCACTTTTTGGGGTGCCTTGGCAATGGCTTTAACCGCTGGGGTCGGTGCGCTCTTCGGGGTGGCCGCATAATTCCTGCCGGTGCATTGTTTCGCCATACAAGTCGTACAAGCGGAGCCGCTGACGCTGCCCGCTCAAGTCCAGCATCAGGCTTCAATCATCATCAAATAGTGGTTGGGCTGGAAAAAGGAATTTCACATGACTAAGAGCCACAAAACCGAAACGAACCCCAAGGTTGACGCATTTCTTAAAAAAGCCAAGCAGTGGAAGGAAGAATTCGAAAAGCTGAGAGAGATCGCGCTCGACTGTCAGCTGACCGAGGAGCTGAAGTGGGGCACGCCCTGTTACGCATTCCAGAAAAGTAACATCATCATACTGCAGGGCTTCAAGGAAACCTGCGCGGTGCTGTTTCCCAAGGGTGCGTTGTTAAAAGATCCCAAAGGTGTTCTGGAAAAGCCCGGCGAGAATTCACAGGCGGCGTGCCGGATTCCGTTCACCAGCGTTCGGGAAATAGTCAAGATGGAAGCCACCCTGAGGGCCTACATTGACGAAGCCATCGCGGTGGAACAGGCCGGTCTGAAAGTGAATTTCAAAAAGGTTTCCGAATTCGACATGCCTGAGGAATTCCAGAAAAAGCTGGATGAAATGCCGGCCTTGAAAAAGGCCTTCGAGGCGCTGACGCCGGGACGGCAGCGAGGCTACATCCTGCATTTTTCCGCGCCCAAGCAAGCCAAAACCCGCGAATCCCGGGTTGAGAAATGCATGCAGGACATTCTTGCTGGCAAGGGATTGAATGACCGGTAATGGAGGTAAAAACGATGGCAGGTAAGCGCCCCGAGACGATTGACGAATATATCCAGGCTGCGCCGGTTGAGGGTCAGCCGCATCTGCGCCGGCTGTATGCGCTGCTCAAGAGTGTTGCGCCAAAGGCCGAGGAGGCGATCAAGTGGGGAACCCCTTTCTTCGTGGAGCCCCGGTTCCTGTTCGCGTTCTCCGCGCACAAGGCCCATCTGAATTTCACGCCAATGCCAACTGGGCTGGAGCCATTTCGCAAGGAACTGGAAAAGCACAAGACCACCAAAGGCTCACTGCAGGTGCCTTACAGCAAGCCCCTGCCAGAGGATCTGATTCGCAGGATGGCGGAGTACAGCCTCCGGGTTGTGAGTGAACGTGAAGACGATGCTTTCTGGTAATGCCATTATGATTTTCTTGAAGTCAATAAAAAGCCGTGGCTGTTGTATTCCCATAAAGGCTAGCCGCTGGCAGTTCGACGTAGGTGTTGGATATAGTAGAGACAGGTCGCAGCGAGTCGGCCGAATAAATTTGTAACCAATCATGTGAGGGTGGTGTTTTGTGCTGTTGATCGAGACCGAGATACGCGAATCGGAGATTCATGGAATTGGGCTCTTTTGTGTTGAGCCTGTTGCGAAGGGGACCAAAGTCTGGGAATTTCACCCGCTGTTTGATCAGACGCTCCAGGAGCCGGAGCTTGGTTCCCTGCCGCCGCCGATGCATTCTTTCCTGCGCAAATACGCTTACCGATCTGTGGAAACCGGGGCGCTGATCGTCAATCTCGACCTTTCCCGGCACATGAATCATTCCGATGTGCCTAACCTGGTGTCTGATGCGGAGTCGAACTATTACGCGGCTTGTGATCTGGCGCCGGGTACCGAACTGACCTGCGATTACCGCGCTTTTTCCGCGGAGGGCTGCAGTGACTTCCTGAGTGCAGTTCTTGACTGAGGGCAATGAACGATTGTCAGGAGACTTGATATAGTCGCCGATCAGGGGGGGCCTCCGACACCGCCGCGTAGCGGGGTTGGATGGTGGTTCAATCGTTTATGGTCTGATACCGGGCAGTAGCATGCATATTTCAATTCATTTGGTGGCGGCATTCTGGGTACTCACTGCAGGCACTGCGCAACTCGTTTTGCAGAAGGGGACGCTGGCTCACAGGGCGGTGGGCTGGTCCTGGATGCTGGCGATCCTGGTCGTGGCGGTCTCGTCGTTCTGGATCAAGGGGATTGTGGACTGGTTGTGGGGCTATGGGCCGATTCACCTGCTGTCGATCTGGGTGATTTTCTGCGTGGTATTTTCAGTGCAGGGCGCCCGCACCGGCAATATCAAACGCCACAAGGGGTTTGCCATTGGTGCGTTTTGCGGCGCGGTAGGGGCGGGGCTGTTTGCGCTGGCGCCGGGGCGATTGCTGAACCAGTATCTGTTTGGGTAAGGCGCCGGTTTCCACTGTACCCTCAAATTGAATCCTGCACTGGCCGATAGTGACAGAAGCTGGCGCAGGATGAACTTTTCTGCAACGGTGGCGCTTGCCAGATCCGGTACCATTCAGGCATGCCAACACCGGAGCCTGGATTGCATGACCAACAAAACCCTCAACGCCCGCGACATGGATTTCATCCTGTATGAATGGCTGGATGCCTGTCAGCTGACACAGCGTCCGCGTTATGCCGAGCACAGCCGGGAAACCTTCGACGCGGCGCTGACCACGGCGCGTCAGGTGGCGGAAAAATATTTCGCCAACCATAACCGCAAGGGTGATGAAAACGAGCCGGCCTTCGACGGCAAGTCTGTCACGCTGATTCCCGAGATCCGTGCCGCCTGCGATGCAGTGATCGAAACCGGCTTGACCCGCGCCGGCCGCGATTATGAGCAGGGCGGCATGCAGTTACCCCATTTGCTGAGCCAGGCCTGCTTCGCCTGGATTCAGGCGGCCAATGTTTCCAGTTCGGTGTATGCGTTCCTGGCCCAGTCTGCGGCGACGGTGATCGACAAGTTCGGTTCCGACGATCAGCGCCAGCGTTTTTTCGAACCCATGCTGGCGGGCCGCTTCTTCGGCACCATGTGCCTGACTGAGCCTCATGCCGGTTCCTCCCTCGGTGACATCCGCGCCACCGCCGATCTGCAGGCGGACGGCACTTACCGTTTGCGCGCCAACAAGATCTTCATTTCCGCCGGTGAACATGACCTGGCGGAAAACATTGTGCATCTGGTGCTGGCAAAGATTCGCGGGCCGCAGGGTGTTGAACCCGGAGTGAAAGGTATTTCACTGTTTATCGTGCCGAAGTGGCAGGTGAACGATGACGGCAGCCTGGGTGCGCGCAACGATGTGCAGCTGGCGGGGCTGTTTCACAAGATGGGTTACCGCAGTTCGATTTCCACCGCGATGAATTTTGGCGAGCAGGACGGGGCCACGGCGTATTTGCTCGGCGAGCCGGGCAAGGGCCTGAGTTACATGTTCCACATGATGAATGAGGCGCGCATTGCAGTGGGCACCGGCGCTGCGGTGCTGGCGGTGGCGGGGTATCTGGAATCGCTGGAGTATGCGCGGCAGCGGCCGCAGGGCAGGGCGCCGGACAATCGCGATCCGCGTTCGCCGATGGTTCCCATCAGTGAGCATGCGGATGTGAAGCGCATGCTGCTGGAACAGAAGGCGCTGGCGGAAGGTACGCTGGCACTGTGCCTGTACTCGGCACGGCTGGTCGACGACATGCACACGCATCCCGATGAAACTGGCCGCGCGGATGCGGCGGCGATGCTGGATCTGCTGACACCGATCATCAAGTCGTGGCCGAGCGAGTATGGCCCCCGTGCCAACGATCTGGCGATCCAGATTCATGGTGGCGCCGGTTACACGCGCGAATACATCGTGGAGCAGCATTACCGCGACAATCGCCTGAATCCGATTCACGAAGGCACCAATGGTATCCAGTCGCTGGATCTGCTGGGGCGCAAGCTCGGGCTCAATGGTGGCAAGACTTTCCTGCAGCTACTGGCCCAGATGCAGATCACCGCGAAAACCGCCGCGACCAATGATGCCACGCAGGAACTGGGTGCGGCACTGCAGCAGGCCGTGCAGCGCGTGGGCACAGTGGCGCAGTTTTTTGCCACGCAGCGCGGTACGCCACCCAGCCTGCTGACCGCCAATTCCGCCGTGTTCCTCGATCTGATGGGCCGTGTCGTCATCGCCTGGATCTGGACCTGGCAGGCCAACGTTGCGGCGGCGGCGTTGCAGGCAGGCAAGGTGGTGGTTAATGAAAAGCTGGCTGTTAATGATGAGGCGTTTTATCAGGGCAAGTTGCAGGCCGCCCGCTATTTCGTGCGCTGGGAGTTGCCACGCACGGTGCAGCAGGCGGAATTGCTGATGAAGCTGGACGACACCTGCGTTGCAATGGAAGACGCGTGGTTCTGATCAGGATGCGGTGACCGGTTTGCGCAATCAGGTTCTGCTCCTGCCGCCACCGTATACACCGGCAAGATGTTTTATATAGAAAGGTGCGTGTTTTATATAGAACATCGCGGTAAAAGCGGGCGCTGTTGCACCAGTGCCCGCCTCAACTAGAATGGACAACAGCAGTCCCTTTCCCTGCACCTGCAATGGGGCACGTCCATGTCATCCGCACCGCTTGCTGAACCGATCACCAAGTCCATTCCCTACGACCGCGGCCGCCATCCGCTGGAATATCCCATCGGTTTTTACCGTGACGTGAAAGCCACGATGCGCAAGCTGTACCGGCGCAATGGACCGGTGGTGAAAATCGGCTTCCCGCCATTGCAGATGGTGCATCTGCTGGGGCCGGACGCCAACCAGCTGGTGTTCCAGAACAAGGATCAGGTTTTTTCCAGCCGGCTGGGCTGGTCCTGGGTGATCGATCACGTGTTTCCCGGTTCGGTGATGGCGATGGATGGCGATGAGCACCGCTTCCAGCGTCGCATCATGAACCTGGCGTTCAAGAAGCCGAACCTGGTGCGCTATCTGGACCACATGAATCCCTTCATCGGCGCCGGCCTGGACCGGTGGCGTCCCGACAATCACTTCCTGTTTTACCCGCACATCAAGCAGCTGACCCTGGACCTGGGCTGCCAGGTCTTCATGGGCGCCGATCTGGGCCCGCGCAAGAAAAAAATCAATCGCGCCTTCATGGATGCGGTGGAAGGCTCCATCGCGCCAATCCGCATGGCGATTCCGTTCACCGGCTACTGGCGCGGTGTGCGCGGACGCAAGGTGCTGATGGACTTGTTCAGCTCCATGCTGCCGCAAAAGCGTCAGCAGGACACGCCGGATTTTTTCAGCCAGTTCTGCCATTCGGTATCAGATTCCGGCGAGCGTTTCAGCGATCAGGAAATCATTGATCACATGGCGTTCCTGATGATGGCGGCCCACGACACCACCACCAGCACCCTGTCGACACTGATTTACGCGCTGGCGAAAAATCCGGAATGGCAGGAAAAAGTGCGGGCGGAGGCGCGGGTGTTCAACAAGCCCGCGCTGTCGTTCGATGATCTGGCGGAAGCAACCACGACCGAGCTGTGCATGAAGGAAGCGTTGCGGATGTATCCGCCATTGCCGAGCATGCCACGCATGACCACGCGCGCGGTCGAGTTCAGTGGCTACCTGATTCCGGCCAACACGCTGGTGTCGGTGTCGCCGGTGCATACGCACTACATGGAAGAAATCTGGACCAATCCGGATAAATTTGATCCACTGCGCTTTGCGCCGCCGCGGGAGGAACACAAGCAGCATGCGTTCGCCTGGGTGCCGTTTGGCGGCGGGGCGCACATGTGCATCGGCCAGCATTTTGCCGATCTGCAGGTGAAGGCGATCATGCACCAGCTGGTGCTGCGCTTCCGCTGGAGCGTGCCGCGTGATTATGAAATCCCGTATCAACTGGTGCCGATTGCCAAGCCGAAAGATGATCTGCCGATCCGGCTGGAGCGGATTTAGTCTTTTCCGCGACGAGTGTTCGCCAGACGTTGTATGCTTCTACCGAATCAGCCAACGGAGTCATTTGGTTCACATGATTAAAGCATCATTGCCATTATGCCTGCTGGGCGCGCTGCTGTCCGGTTGCGCCGCCCTTACCAATGCCCGCCATGAGCAGTGTGGCCGGCCGGATTTTCTGTACTGCCTGGGTGCCAAGCCGGAGCAGTGCGACCAGATGTTTGACAAGGCGAATGTGGAATGCAGTGCGAAAATGGCAGACAACTCCATGTTTGCCAACATGCCCGACAATATGAAACAGAGCTACACCAACCGCTGCATCGTGGGTTCACTGGTGGCGCAGTCGGGGAAAGAGGAAGACAAGGTCAAGGGCTGTATTCGTTGGTAGTGTCGGGTGCAGGGAACCCGCCGTAGCAGGCCCCGCGTTTTTCCGCATAGTTACCGGACATCAGCGTTACCGAACATCAGCGCGCAATCTCGTAATCCGCCAGTTGCGGCTCCTTCATGATGTCTGCGAACCGTCCGATGGACCATGGCCAGATCGTCAGGTTGCCGCGCGTATCGATGTACCAGCTCTGGCAGCCCGGGTCCATCCAGATCGTATTCTGTGCGGCTGCGCGCAATTCCCGGTTGTAGTCATCGGTGGCGGCATTTTTCGGGGCCAGCTCCCGGATGTCGCCGCTGCAGATGCGCTGGATGACCTGCATCAGGTAGTCGCACTGCATCTCGGCAATCTTGATCAGCGAAAAATTGCCGATGGGGCTGTGGGGCCCCTGCAGCATGAAGAAATTGGGAAAGCCGGGAATGGCCACGGTTTTGTATGCCTTGACGCCATCGGCCCAGGCCTGCTCCAGGGTGATGCCGTTGGTGCCCGTCAGCTGGATTGGCCGCACATAATTCTGTGCCTTGAAGCCGGTGGCCAGCACGATCACATCCACTTCATGCAGGGTGCCGTCGCTGGTACGGATGCCGCCGGGTTCGATGCGTTCGATCCCGTCTGTCACCAGTTGCGTTTGCGGTTGCTGCATGGCCTCGTAAAAGCGGTCCGACAGAATGAAACGTTTGCAGCCGAACCGGTAATCGGGCGTGAGCCGGCGCCGCAATTTCGGATCGCGCACGCTGTTCAGGTGTCGTTCCGCCATCATGCGAAAGGCGTTGATGAAGAGAACGCGCTCGCGACCAAAGCCACCGCTCAAAATACCGTGGTAAACATCGGAATAGCGGTTGTGCAGCCATTTCGTCAATCCCGGTATGCGACGCAGGATTTCCTTGGACCAGTCCGAATATTCGGTGTCGAACGCGGGCAGCACCCACTGCGCCGTGCGCTGGAACAGTTTCAGTTCAGCCACCCGGTCCACCAGTCCGCTGACGATCTGCACGGCTGTTGAGCCGGTACCAATCACTGCCACCCGCTTGCCATCCACCGGCACCGCATGATTCCAGCGTGCGCTGTGAAACGCCGTGCCCTGGAAACTGTCCAGCCCCGGAAGGTCGGGAACGTTGGGATGGTGCAGCACCCCCACGGCGGAAATCAGGATGTCGGCCTGCCACTGTGCACCGGTCCGGGTAGTGATGTTCCAGACGCCGTCTGCATGGCTCGCGGACAGAATCTCCTGCCCAAAACGCGTGTGGCGGTGCAATTGATACTGGTTGAACACCCGCAGGAAATACGCCTGGATTTCGTCGCCCCGGGCATAGCGGTGCGAGCATTCGGGATTGGGTTCGAAGGAGTAGGTGTAGAGGTAGCCGGGCACATCGCAGGCCAGGCCAGGATAGGTGTTTTCGCGCCAGGTGCCGCCGGCGCTGTCGGCCTTTTCCAGAATATCGAAATCGGTGATGCCGGCCGCCAGCAGCCGGATGGCTACCAGCATGCCGGACATGCCGGCGCCCATGATCACTATCTTGCGCTTGCAGATCGCAGACATGGCAAATGTACCCTCTAGTTGTTCAGGTCAGTTTTGGGACAAGGTGATCCGAACCAGGCGATTGACGCAGGGATCGCTGCTCTTGGGTGGCAACGTTTCCGGAACAAGCCTAAACAGTCCGGCAGGGTGGCAACAATGGCAGGATGTGACAGATATCTGATCTGCGTCGGTGTGGTTGTGGATTAAAATGAAAAAATGATACCAGCGCTGGCTCGCTGTCTGCCTGCTGCAAAGCCGTTGACGTGACGCGTGCGTTGGTGTCTCTTACCCGAAAGTCATTACACAAGGAAAAGTACCCATGCTATTCAAAGCAATGACCCGTTTGGCCTTTCCGCTGGTGCTCGCACTGTCCGGCTGTCTGAATCAACCGGCTCCGGAGGCTGCCTCCAGGAGCGAAGTAATCAAGGTGACATCTACAGTCCAGGCCATCGATTACGACAAGCGGATCGTGACGCTGAAAGAAGAAGACGGAACGTCCAGCACAGTGACAGTGAGCGAGGAAGTGACCAACCTGCCACAGGTGAAGGTCGGTGACACGGTGACGGTGGAACTGTACACAGGGCTGGCGGCGATGCTGAAGCCCAAAGGCAGTGCACAATCGCCCGATGTGCAGGTTGATCTCGGCGCAGCCAAGGCGGCGGCCGGTGATCGCCCCGGCCTGCTGGTGGCGAATGCAGTGACGGCGGATGTGCGGGTTGAATCGGTGGACGTGAAAAACAACAAGATCCGGGTGACAGGGCCGTCTGGCCTGGTGCGCGAGCTGGATGTCATGCATCCGGACTTTCAGGCGATGCTGAAGGGGCTCAAGCCTGGCGATATCGTTGAAATGACGTATTTTGAAGCCTTTGCCGTCAGCGTTGAGCCGGCTGCGGCTGCCAAGACTGAAACTACGGGTAAGTCGTACTGATCCATCGGCAAGCAATTATCATTTGTTGGCTTGAATTTTCCTGTTCATGATCGCCGAAACAATGGAGAGGACGGCGATCATGAACAGCGAAACACTACCATCATCCGCACAGCATGCATCCGGTGGCGAATACCGGATGTCCCCCTGGTTACCCTGGATCATCCGACTGAGTGCAGTGGGCACCACGCTGTTTTTTGGCCTGCTGGGTCTGCACTCGTTGCGGCTGCTGGATTTTGGCCCGGGCTATCTGTCCTTTGTGCGCTGGGGCAGCAACAGCGAAGCTTATGAGCTGATGATCTGTACCATCTATCTGGTGTGGTCGGCGTTCCTGTGGGCTGCCGCCCGCCGTCCGTTGCAGCAGAAGTTGTTCCTGGATTTCACCGTCGCTGCCAATCTGGCGCACTTCAGTGTCATGTTTTTGCAATCCATATTCCTGCCCGGCGAGCACCATCACATGATGGAAGATGTGCTGCTGGGATGGGCGGGCCTGCTGGTGCTGATGGTGGCCTGGATTCCGGCGCGCCGGCATGCCCGCTAAAGCGGTTTATAATGCGGTTGACGTAGCCGGCTGAATGGTGTTTCTTTCATGAATTGACTGCACGTGTGGAACAGTAATGATGGGTGCTTGGTGCAATATTCAATTCAACTGGCAACTGAAAAAAATGCGGGCGATATTACCCGTCTGATCCAGCTTTCGGCACGTCAGCTGGGCCGCTCCGATTATTCTTCCGCACAAATCGAAGCCGCCCTGAGCAGTGCCTGGGGTTTGGATACGCAACTGATTTCAGATAAAACCTACTACCTGATCATGGCAGGCCGCACGCTGGCGGGATGTGGCGGCTGGAGTTTCAGGAAAACCCTGTTTGGCAGCGATTCCCGGGGCGATCGGGACAGCAGCCAACTGGACCCGGCGGTGGATGCCGCCAAAATCCGCGCTTTCTTTATTCACCCCGACCATGCCCGCCAGGGCCTGGGTACCCAGTTGCTGATCCACTGCGAACGGCAAGCCTGGGACTTCGGTTTTACCCGGCTTGAACTGGGCGCCACTTTACCCGGGGTTCGGCTGTACAGTACCCTCGGTTACGTGGCGGGTGAACCCTATGATTTTCCCACCGGGCCGGATTCGTCCCTCACCATCATACCGATGTCAAAAGCCTTGCAATGCCGCCCTTGATGCTGCCGGGTTGCGGCTTGCGTTCAGGTAATGGATTGCTGCCAACGCTCGAGGTCACACCATGCAGATCAAACAAGGCGATGTTGCCATCCTGACCGGTGCCTCCCAGGGCCTGGGCGTGTTCATTGCCCATGCGCTGGCGGAAGCCGGGGTCAATCTGGTGCTGGCGGCGCGGTCGGCGGCGGGGCTGGAGGATGTGGCGCAGCAGTTGAAAAAAAGCAGCAACATCCAGGTGCTCACCGTGCCCACTGATGTTTCCCGGCCGGACGCGCTGAACCATCTGGTGGACCGCGCGCTGCAGGCGTTCGGCCACATCGATATTCTGGTCAACAATGCCGGCGTTGAGTACGCGCTGCGGTTTGATGAGCTGGGCATCGAGGAAATCCAGGACATGATCGCAGTGAATCTCAATGGACCCATGGTGCTGACCCGCCTTGTGCTGCCGCACATGCTGCAGCGCGAGCGCGGCCATATCGTCAATATAGCTTCGGTGGCCGGGATCATGGCGTCGGCCTATGAGGAAACCTATGTGGCCACCAAGCACGGCCTGGTGGGTTTTACCCGCGCCCTGCGGCTGACGGCACAGGAGTTGAAGTGGCCGGTCAGTGCCTCGGTAATCTGCCCGGCTTTCATGGATGGCACCGGTATGTATGAATCCATGAAGCAGAAACACGGTATCAGCGCGCCGGCATTCGTCGGTGCCATCCGTGCCGACGCGCTGGGCGCTGCCGTGGTGCGTGCCATCCGCGAGGACGCGCCAGACATCGTTCTCATGAAAGGTACGCCCCGGCTGAACGTGGCCATGCTGGCGCTGCTGCCGCGCCTCTTTGAATTCGTCACCGCCCGGCTGGATGTGTCGGCCTTTTTCCGCAAGGTGGCCCGGGAGCATCTGGAGGAACGCAGGCTGGCAGCAGGCAGGAAAAACGGTTGATCCTTTGAACCCGTGCTTCACCCTGCCTGCCGCAGGTATTCCGGCACGTCCAAACAATCAACAGAGCATTACCGGTACGGCTGGATGCAGCTCATACGGGCCGGACATACCTGATTTTTATTCTTGACGGAGAAGAACCAAGTGAAATCTGAAATCCATCATAGCCGCAGAACGTTCGTGCTGGCAGCCGCAGGGGCAGCGGTGAGCGCGCCCTTGATCATGACGCGCTTCGCCCACGCGGCCGATGCCCGCGACCTGCAGCTGGCGTCGCTGGATGCGGCATTGACTGAATTGAACCTGCTGACGCAGGCCGGCGCGCTGGATTCCAGTGCAGTCTGGACCTGGGCGCAGACGCTGACCCATTGTGCGCAAAGCATCGAGTATTCAATGGCAGGTTTTCCTGAAGCCAGATCCGCCCTGTTCCAAAGCACGATTGGCGCAGCGGCCTATGGTGTGTTCGCCTGGCGCGGGCGCATGTCCCACGATCTGGTTGAACCCATACCCGGCGCACCTTCGCTGGACGGGGTGAATGATGGTGTGGCCGCCGAGGCCCGTCTGCGCGCTGCCATTCTGGCGTTTCAGCAATGGTCAGGGGAGCTGCAACCGCACTTCGCCTACGGTGAGTTGAACAAGCAGGAATATGAGCTCGCCCATGCCATGCATCTGGCCAATCATTTTGCGCAGTTCAGTGTCAAAGCTGCATAACAAAGGTTGCGTGCCAGCGAGGTAGTCATGAATTTTCTGTTGTTGTCCGGCAGCTTCCATTCCAGAAGCAGAAGCCTGGTGATCGTCGACACCATCCGGCCATTCCTGTCCGGTCATGATGTGCTGGTGCCACAGCTGGACCGGCTGCCGTTCTATTGCGAAGACCTGAACCAGAACAAACCACCAGTGGTGCAGGATTTCCTCGCGCAGGTGACAGCGGCCGACGCCATCATCTGTTGCACGCCGGAATACAATCACAGCATTCCCGCCGTTCTGAAAAACGCGATTGACTGGGCTTCACGGCCGGCCTTTGCGTCGCCGCTCAAGGGCAAGCCGGTGTCCTTCGTCACCCAGGCTGTCAGTGCAGTCGGAGGCGCCCGGGCGCAGGCGCATCTGAAACTGGTGCTGGATTCCACGCTGTCGGAAATTCATCCCTGCCATGAAATGATGATCACCGGGATTGATACCCTGACCGACGGAAAATCGCCAATTACGGAACGCAAGGTGCTGGAACGGCTGGAGCGCCACATTCTTGATTTCATCCGTTTTGCGCAGCGCCGGGCTGCCGTATCCCAACAGGCACCGTGACATACGCTGTCGCGTTTGATCTGGCCATCTGATTTTGTTTTTGTCCCTTTATGTTGGTTGCGCTGCGCGCCTGTTTTGCGAATGGTTTGATTTGGCCAGCGATTGATAAAAACAACCCCATTAAAACAATCGAAAATCTGTGGGTTCCTTTAGCATCCGTTGCAAGTGTCGACTTGATGTCGGCATGTTTGTTCGCTTGCCAGTCTTGCTGGCAGTAGCGAGTTTCACACCGACCAACGGATAACAAATACAATGAAACGTCGCGACTTTTTGAAGGCCAGCGCCGCCACCGGTGCTGCAGCAGCGCTGTACTCCCCTATCCATGAAGCCTCCGCCGCCACACCGGAAGAAAAATACCGGACCCAGGTGCCCGAGTTGTTTGCGCCTGTGTCCCGGCCGCCTGCCTTTACCCAGGCGGTGGTCATCGGGTCCGGTTTCGGTGGTGCGATTTCCGCATTCCGGCTTGCACAGGCCGGCATCCAGACCACTGTGCTGGAACGCGGTTGCCGCTGGCCCATCGATCCCTGGCGCAAGATTCACGCCACTGATTTTTTCCCGGATGGCCGCGCATTCTGGCATCGCACCAGCGCAAAGCATCTGACCGGTCTCACCATGAATTTCGACAAGTTCGGCGGCATTCTGGACGTGACGGAATATGAAAACATCGACGTCTGGCGCGGTGCGTGCGTGGGTGGCGGTTCGAAGGTGTTCACCGGCGTAATGATCCAGCCCGACAAATCCTACTTCCAGACGATTTTCGGCAACGTCGTGAATTACGACGAAATGAACAACATCTATTATCCGCGCGTGCGGCAGATGCTGAAACTGAGCCCGCTGCCCAAGGATCTTTATTACAAGCCGTCATTCGGCCATTCCCGCGTGTGGGACAAACAGGTGAAGCTGGCTGGCTATACGCCGCAGCCCATCGACGGCATCTGGAACTGGGATGTGGTGCGCAAGGAATGCCATTTCCGCAGCCGGCCTTCGGCCACCCTGGGTGAAAGCAACCATGGCAATAGCAACGGCGCCAAATTCGATCTCACCCAGAATTATCTGAAATATGCCGAGGAAACCGGTTACACCACCATTTATCCCGGCATGCAGGTGAAAGGTATTGGTCAGGATGCGAATGGCCACTATCTGGTGGACATCAAGCAGATCGATCCGATGGGCGAGGTGATCGACGAATACACCCTCGCCTGTGAATATCTGTTCATGGCCGCCGGCTCTATCGGTTCCACTGAGTTGCTGCTGCGGGCGCGCGAGTTGGGCGATCTGCCGGATCTCAATGAATTTATCGGCGAAGGCTGGGGCACCAATGGCGATACTGCGGTGGTGCGTACGGCCAGCGAGTTGCAGGGGCTTTACCAGGCGTCGCCCTCCGCCGGCAAGATTCACGACACCCGTTTTGGCCCGCCCATCACCATGGAAAACTGGTACGCGCTGCATGTGCCGGTGAACCTGTCGGCGATCGGTTCCCTGGGCATGGGCTTTGACATGACCAATCGTTGCCGCTTCCAGTACAACGCGTCCACTGATTCCAGCACGCTGCTGTGGCCGCGCAATGGCAACGCCGACGTGGTGGCCGCTACCCGCGCCATGAACAACAGGATTTGTGATGCCAGCCTGACGTTGCCGGGCCTGGTGGGAATTGTGCCCGACGTGAACGACTCCTTTACCGCACACCCGCTGGGTGGCGCGATCCTGGGGCAGGCGGCGGACGCGCACGGCCGCATCAAAGGCTACAACAAACTGTATGTGATGGACGGCGCCATGGTGAACGGCAGTACTGGCGCGGTGAATCCATCGCTGACCATTTCGGCACTGGCTGAGCGCAACATCGCACACATTCTGCAGAATGATTTCTGATGGCAGCCCTACAACAACAAAAAACAAGGTTTAATGACTATGTTTGCACAACCGAATGTTAACCGCGCGTGGGCGTCCGTGCTGATGATCTCGGCTTCGCTGCTGTTGTCAGGTTGCGGTGGCGCAACCGCGCCGAAAGATGAACCCCGCGTTGCAACCGGCAGCACCAATAAGCAGGGCCTGTGGCGGATGATGGAGAATTTTCAGGGTGAAACCTTCTATTCCACCGTACTGATCCAGGGTACCGGCAACAATGTGACGCTCACTGATTGCAGTCGTGCGTTCGAAGTGGACAACCTGGTGCTGAGCGGCAGCAATTACTCAGGCTTCAATTACGATCTGGCGCCATTGCAGGTGTTGAACAACGACAGCCTGCGCTGGACCTACAACAATCAGGTGCGCACTTTCCAGAAAATGGATGTCAACGCGCAGTTCAACATGGGCAGTTTCACTCTGAAATCGCCGTTGCTGCCGGATGTCACTGCAACCAATCTGGTCTGTGTGCAGTTCTCGGAGACCGATGAAGGTGAAGTGATGGTACTGGGCACCCAGGTGATGGGGGCTCCGCTGCTGATCACCATCAACATGAAAGATGGCTTTGAAAAAGGGACTTTCAACATCGAACCTTTTGGCAACGAACGGGCCATGGTGATTTTCTCGGGCACCCACTGGATCAAGACGACCCTGACCGGGTTCAATGAAATCTCCAGCGGTACCCTGACCATCACATCCCGTGGTCAGGTCCGGATCAAGGGTGAACTGCAGGGTGTGTTGCGTAATGGCATTACGCCCATCAATGTGACCTTCGATGTAGAAACCCCCGTGAATTGAGCTGAACCACCGTTTGACCTTCCCTCTGTGCCGGCCTGCTGTGTAATAACGGCAGCGCCGGCACTGTCTTTGCGTTTGCAAATAGAGCTAGAATCCGGCGTAGTTTCCTTCTCCCTTTCCTGGCCGCCGGGGTTGCCATGACAGACGAACGCTTCAAGGTATGGATGACATTCTGGCAATTTTTCCTGGGCACCGTGGTGCTGGGAATTGTGTCCACCGTGATCAGCTGGCAGATCCAGACGCGGGAAATCGAAATCAAGGAACAGGAGGCCAGTGCCAAATTCCTGGAGCAGGCGTTGCAGGAGGACGTCGGTGTGCGACGCCGGCTGGCGCAGTATTTTTCCACAGTGACCCGTTCGGAGGCGTTGCGTGAGCGCTGGCAGGAATATGCCAGGGTGATCGACGATGAATTCAGGGAAACCCTGGCACAGAAGCAGGAACTGGAACTGGCCGCCAGCAAGACGGAAGACACCCAGGCCCGCGAATGGTTGATGGGGCGGGTGGCCCAGCTGGATCAGGCATTGAGCCCGCAGTCGTCGATGGCGCCGGTGTCGCCCCGGGTGTACGTGCATATCGTGCGCGAGGAGCAGCGCAGCAAGGCCGAGGCAGTGGCGGACGCATTGCGTACTTCAGCGGTGATCGTGCCCGGTGTGGATCTGGTGAAGAGCGGCCCCGCCAACAGTGAGCTGCGTTATTTCCGGCGGGTGGAACAGGCCGAGGCGGAAGGCATCGCGTCCACCATCAGTGCGCTATGGCCGGGCGTCACCGCCCGCTATGTGGCGGGCTATGAAAATTCCACCGGCATCAGGCCCCGGCATTTCGAACTGTGGCTGTCCGCCAGCCCATAATCAGTCCCCAAAAAAGGAGGCACGCATGAATCGTACACTGTTCCATTTTTTGCTGGCGTTGTTCGGTGGGGGATTCGCGCTGGCGTTCGCCCTGATCTGCGTGCCGCCGTTTCTTGAAAATCCTGATTTGCTGGCGGCGGCGGCGGCGGGTTTTGTGAACCCCTATTCAACAGGCTATTCCCTGGACGCGGTTTTCTGCTGGCTGGTGCTCACCGCCTGGATTCTGCATGAAGCGCGCGAGAAAGGTATTCGCCACGGCTGGATTGCGATTCTGCTGGGTATGGTGCCTGGCGTGGCCACCGCGTTTGCGTTTTATCTTTGGTTGCGGCAGCGGCAATATTCTGGCCGATGATCTCTCGCAGGTTATCAACTCATAGTTTTCCACGATTAAGGAATCCACCATGCGCGAGAGATGTTTGCTGGTCGCTTTAATCACCCGGTTGACTGCTGGTGTTGTTTTGATGGCTCAAGCCAGCCTGTTGCAGGCCAGCGACGCTTACTCCGATACGCTCGATAGCGAAAAAGGCCGAATCGCTGCTACCCCTGTCGTGAGCGGACTAAAGCATCCCTGGGGGATGGCCTTCCTGCCCGATGGCCGCATGCTGGTAACGGAACGCACCGGCACCATTCGGTATGTCACATCCGATGGCAGGAAAAGCGGGCCGTTGTCCGGGATGCCGGACATTGAGGTCGGCGGGCAGGGCGGTCTGTTCGATGTGATTCTTGACCCTGCCTTTGGCACCAATCGGTGGATCTATTTCAGTTATAGCGAACCGGGCGATGGGGGCAACAGCACCACCGTGGCGCGGGCCACTCTGCAGGAAAAGTCCCTCGCGGATCTGACAGTGATCTTCCGGCAACAACCCAAATTCCAAAGTGCGCAACATTTTGGCGGCCGTCTGGTGTTCACGCCCGATGGCAATCTGTTCATCACCCTTGGTGAGCGTGGCCGGCGCTCCCAGGATGCGCAGACACTCAATACCCATCACGGCAAAGTGGTACGCATTCATCCGGACGGCGGCATCCCGGTGGACAATCCCTTTGTCAAAGATCCGGCGGCGTTGGGCGCCATCTGGTCTTACGGTCACCGCAACGTGCAGGGTGCCGCGCTGCATCCACAAACCGGACAGCTGTGGACCCATGAACACGGCCCCCAGGGCGGCGATGAAATCAACATTATCCGGCCGGGGAAAAATTATGGCTGGCCTGTCATCACTTACGGTGAACAATACGGTGGCGGCAGAATTGGCGATACCACCAAGAGCGGCCTGGAGCAGCCGTTGCATTACTGGGTGCCGTCCATCGCGCCGAGTGGCATGGCCTTCTACACTGCTGATCTGTTTCCCGCCTGGCGCAACAACCTGCTGGTCGGTTCGCTGAAATTTGGTCAGCTGGTACGGCTGGAACTGAATGGCGACAAGGTCACCCATGAAGAACGGATCAAGATCGGTTCGCGTGTGCGCGATGTGCGGCAGGGGCCTGATGGCGCCATTTATTTGCTGACCGATGAAGACGACGGTCAGTTGTTGCGCCTGACTCCGGCCGGATCCAAGTGAGAGAGATTTCTGCGCAATAGCATATGGCTCTGCTGGTTGCCGTGCCACGTGTCCTGGCACGCGCGTGGCAGCAGTGGGGCAAAGCGGTTATAGTAAAAAAAACTGCCGCTGGTGATTTCATGCCTCGATCCGTCACCACCAAAACCAAAAAAAAATCCGCACCGGACACCGCGCGCCTTCGCCTTCAGTTGCGTGTACTGCTGGCGGAGGAAATTGCACTGGGCCCCGGCAAGGTGGAATTGTTGCAGGCCATTCAAACGACCGGATCGATCTCGGCGGCGGGCCGCGCCATGGACATGAGTTATCGTCGCGCCTGGCTGCTGGTGGATGCGATGAACCGCTGCTTTGTCGAACCGTTGGTGGATACTGCAAAAGGCGGTAGCCAGGGTGGTGGTGCGCGGCTGACGCTGCTGGGTGAGCAGGTGTTGGGAATTTACCGGCAAATGCAGGACGAAGCGCGTGCCGTGGCGGAACCGCATTTTCTGAAACTGGCAATGCTATTGCGTGACGAGCCGTTGCCGCCACCCGGATGACATTACCGGATCGGCATCCTGCAACAGCACCAGCCGGCCGCTTTCCATCGTGTAACAGCAGTCCGCCAGAAATTGCACTTCGCTCACCGCATGGGTGACATACAGCATCGGAATGGCAAATTCGTCCTTGATGCGCAGCAGGAAGGCCAGAATCTGGTGCTTCAGGCGTTCGTCCAGCGCTGACAGGGGTTCATCCAGCAATAGTAACCGGGGCGCATACAGAATGGCACGGCCCAGCGCCACCCGTTGTTGTTCTCCGCCCGACAGGGAGCGCGGCTTGCGTTCCAGCAGCGGGCCGATTTCCAGCAGATCAACCACGGATTCCAGGGTGAAGCGCCGCTCCGCCAGTGGAATGTTGTGATAGCCGTACAGCAGGTTGTGGCGCACCGACAGATGGGGCAGCAGCTGGCCGTCCTGAAATACCAGGCCGATCCGGCGCTGGTGGGCGGGAATGTGGATGCGGCTGCGGCTGTCGAACAGCACCCGTCCATCCAGTTTGATGGTGCCCTGTTGCGGTTTCACCAGCCCGGCCACGGCGCCCAGCAGTGTGCTCTTGCCGCCCCCGGACGGGCCCAGAATGCCGGTCACCGGATGCAGCAGGTTGTGTTGCACCTGCAGATGAAAATCGCCGCGCTGCACGACAAAATCCAGTTCAAGCATGGCGCACCCCCAGCCAGCGTTCCGCGCGCCGTTGCAACAGATTGCTGAGCAGCAGCGAGAAAAACGCAAAGCCCAGGCAAATGGTGATCAGGCGCATGGCCATGTTGTTGCCATCCACCTGATGTGTGGCGGAATAGATCGCCAGCGGCAGGGTCTGGGTTTCGCCCATGATATTGCCGGCAAAGGTGATGGTGGCGCCAAATTCACCCAGCGAACGGCTGAACACCATGATGGCGCCCACCAGAATACCGGGCAGTGCCAGCGGCAGTGTCACGGTGAGCCAGACTTTCGCCGGGCTCGATCCCAGCGTGCGCGCGGCGCTTTCGATGCGCGTGTCGATCATCTGCACCGCGATGCGGGCGGCCTGCACCATTAGTGGAAAAGCGATGGTGGCCGATGCCAGCACCGCGCCTTTCCAGTTGAACGCCAGCTGGATATTGAAATTTTCCAGCAGCCAGCGCCCCAGTACACCCTGCGATCCAAACAGCACCAGCAGTAAATAGCCGGGCACTGTGGGCGGCAACACCATCGGCAGAAACAGAATGGCTTCCAGCACCGGCTTGCCGACAAACTGCTTGCGCGCCAGCAGCCAGCCGCACCAGAGTCCGGGCAGCAGGCTGACCAGCGTGGCCCAGGCGCCTACCTTTGCCGACAGCGCCAGAGCTTGCCATTCCATATCGGTCAACATGCGGGGAGGCTCCTTCTACTGTGCCAGGCTGAAGCCGAAGCGTTCGAACACGGGCCGCGCGTTTTCGCTTTGCAGAAATTCCCAGAAGGCTGCGGTGTCGGCGTCGGCGCCTTTTACCAAACCACCCGGGTAGACGATGGGCGCGTGGCTGTTGGCGGGCAATGTGGCCACCACCGTCACTTTGTCGCTGAGAATCGCATCTGTCCTGTACACCGCGCCCAGTGCGCATTCGCCGCGTGCCACGAAGGCCAGTGCAGTGCGCACATCCTCGGTGTTCACCAGACGCGGCGCGATTGCGTCCCACCAGCCTAAGTGGGTGAAGGCCTGTTTCGTGTATTTGCCGACGGGCACCGATGCGACGTCGCCGGTGCAGAAGCGGCCGGAAAAAGCGCCGGCCAGATTGAATGTAGCATCGGGTGTCACGATGATTTCCCTGCCCGCCGGTGCTATCAGCACCAGCTGATTGCCCAGCAGATCCTGGCGGCTGGCGGGCAGCAGCAGGCCGCGCTGTTCCAGGTAATCGGCCCAGTCCTTGTCTGCCGACAGGAAAATCTGCGCGGGTGCACCGTTTTCGATTTGCCGGGCCAGTACCGAGGAGGCGGCGAAGGATTTTTTGATGGTGATGGCGGGATGGCTGGCCTGGTATTGGGTGCTCAGTGTCGTCAGCGCATCGGTGAGGCTCGCAGCTGCGAACAGTCTGATTTCGCCGGCATGGGCGTGCAGGCCGAACAGCAGGGTGAAGGTTGCGAAACCGGCGGAAAGAAGGCGAGTCCACCTGCGTCTGTTGAGTACCGTCATGTTTGCACCGCCCCGTACTACCGATGGCCGCGCCCGTCGCCGCCATCCGCTCGTCATGTATCATTCGATATGTATCTTTGTATATATCGCTGAGGCTGTCAATGCGCTGTTTGTTACTCGTTGAGCGGCTACCCCTAGAATTCCAGCGTGGCTGACACCAGCAGCGTGCGCGGCCCGCCCAGGGTCAGGTAGCCCTCACCGGGATAGCCGCCGCTGGAGGCCCAGTAATCCTTGCCGGCCACGTTTTCCAGCCGGGCATGCAGGATCAGGCGTTGGTCGTAGGCCAGTGGTGTGGTGTGGCGGGCGCCCAGGTCCAGCCGGGTCCAGTCCGGCACTTTCTGCAGGTTGCCGGTGTCGGCGAACTGGGCGCCGGTATAAACAATCTGGCCGGTGAGGATCAGGCCCTGATCCGGTTGCGGTGACAGCCCTGGCACGGACCATTCCAGATTCAGGTTGGCCTGGGTGCGCGGCGCGCCGATGGTTTCCTGGCCGTTCAGATCCGTATCCAGCCGGCTGGCGCCACCCAGTATGTTCAGGCCGGGCCAGGCTGCGCCGAACAGGGTCAGTTCCAGGCCCCGGTGGGTCTGCCGGTCCTTTTCCACCAGTGCATTGTTGCGGTCGTAGCCCGGCACCGGCTTGCGGATTTCAAACAGCCCGGCGGTGTAGCCCAGAGTCCCTGCCACGTATTTCAGGCCCAGTTCCGTTTCCCTGGCGTGATAGGGCTCCAGTGATTCGCCGGCGTTGGCAACCGGGCCATTGCCATTGGTCGCCGGCGCGATGTCGCCTTTCTGCATCGCTTCGCTGTAATGCAGGTAGGCCGACAGGTCTTCCCGTATCCGGTACACCAGGCCCGCCATCGGCGGTAGCGCGCTTTCGTAGTAATGGGTCAGGCGTTCGCCCGTGTCATAGTCATAGCTGAAGTCGTCGATGGATTGCTTGCGCACGCCCAGGGTCAGCAGCAGGCGGCCGTCCAGCCAGGTGGATTCGTCCGCGATGGCAACGCTGCTGATACGGGTTCGCACTGTCACCCGGGGATCGTCCTGATCGCCGCCGGTGAAGATGAGAGTGGACGGCGGTGGGACAGCGACAGGTTGGTACAGGTTGCTGGTGAAGCCGTCGAAAATCGCATAGGCGTTGCGGGCGTCGTTATCGAAGGCGTTGGCGGACAGGGTGAGGCGGTGGGCGATGGTGCCGGTTTCGAACTGCAGGCGCAGGCCGGCGTCGCCGTTGGTGACGTTGTCCTCGTGGGTGGTGTCGAAGCGGCCCGCCTCCAGTGTGCCGCCAGAATCGGTGACCTGCAGGGGCGAGGTGAAACTCGATTCCTCTTCGCCGCGTCGCAGGCTCAGGGCGATCCAGCCGGTGATCCGGTGGCTGAAGTCGTATTCGGCGCGCAGGGTGCCGAACAGGTCGCGCTCGTTGGAATAG
>JABLXQ010000018.1 GCA_013178375.1 Gammaproteobacteria bacterium | reverse complement strand
ACTGATCACTACCGGGTCGCCGTCATTGATAGCCAGGCGCTGGGCATCGTCCGGGTGGATCAGGGCCGTGCAGCGATTTTTGCCTTTCACCAGACGCTGGCTGTTGTGCATCCAGGAGTTGTTGCTGCGGACGTCGCGGCGGCCGATCAGCAGGAAGGTCTCCGGGCCCTGCTTGGCGGGCTTTTCCAGCAGTTTCTGCAGCCGGGTGATGTCCTTCATGAACAGGTTCGGCACCAGATTGATGACCTTGCCCTGGGTGGCTAGCCGTTCCGGAAAACAGGTTTCCAGCGGCCCCAGATCGACGCCATGGGGATGCTTTTCCAGCGCCTTCAGATTCAGGTTGATGTTGCGGTCACGGGTGTGGCGGCTGAACGGGCTGACGTCCAGCAGGGTGCGACCGGTACTGCGCGCATCCAGTCGCTTGTAGAGTGCGTTCGCCAGTTTCTTTTGCAGGTCAGAAAGGGTGTCCGGCGGGGTGCCATAGGGGCCAATCCGCAACAGCAAATCAAGCATGCCTTCCACGCCCAGACGTTTCATGGCCTGGTATTGCAGTTCCCCGGCGGCCCATTTCAGCGGCGACTGGGAATGCAGGCGGCGGGTCAGTTCCAGCAGGATTTCCCAGTCGTGGCGGGTGTCCGGCACGGGCTGGTACAGGGCAGGGGAATACTTCGCCGTGTTGCGCACGGTGACCATGCTCAGGCCCAGATCGTAGTGGCCATGCTCCAGCGGCCCGGTGGGCGGCAGGATGATGTCGGCGTGCTGGGTGGTTTCGTTCAGATAGAAATCCACCGCGATCATGAAATCCAGTTTGCCCAGCGCCTTTTCCATGCGCTTGCCATTGGGCAGCGACAACGCCGGATTGCCGGCAATGGTGATCAGCGCTTTCACCTGGCCCTTGCCTTCGGTGAGGATCTCGTCCGCCAGCGTGGTGGCGGGGAATTCGCCGCCGAATTCCGGCAGCTTGCGCACCCGGCTCTTGCGGGAATTGAAACTGCCGGTGGCACCGCCCAGTTCGGCAATGCCGGGCAGATCGATGGCGGGGCGGGTGAACATGACGCCACCGGGTTCATCCAGATTGCCGGTGAGGATGTTCATCAGGTTGATGAGCCAGTTGGACAGCGTGCCGAAACTCTGGGTGGAAATGCCCATGCGGCCGTAAAAGCAGGCGCGGTTGGCGCTGGCGAAATCGATGGCCAGCTGGCGGATGTCTTTCGCCTTCATGCCCACCTGTTTCGCTACCCGCTGCGGCGAGAAACCGGACACCATGTTCTTGACGATATTGATGCCCTGTACGTGATTGGTCAGACGTCCGGTGTCCACCAGATCCTGGCTGAACAGGGTGTGCAGCAGTGCCATCAGCAATAACGCGTCGGTTCCGGGGCGGATGAAATGATGCAGGTCGGCGATGTCGGCGGTTTCGGTGCGGCGCGGGTCGATCACCACCAGTTTGCCGCCCCGTTCCTGCAATGCTTTTACCCGCTGCTTGAAACCGGGCGCGGTGAACAGGCTGCCGTTGCTGGCCATCGGATTGCCGCCCAGGCAGACCATGAAATCGGTGCGGTCGATATCGGGCACCGGGAACAGCAGCTGGTTGCCGTACAGTTTCATCGACACCAGCATCGGTGCCAGCTGGTCCACCGAGGTTGCGCTGTAACGGTTATGGGTTTTCAGAGCGTTGAAAAAAGGAACCAGCGTTAGCATGGTGCCCACGTTGTGCACCGACGGATTTCCCACATAGAGTGCCACCGCGTTGCGGCCATGCTTTGCCTGAATACTGCGGATGCGCGAGGCCGCTTCGTTGAAGGCATTGTCCCAGCTGATGCGTTCCCAGCCCTGGGGCGTCTTCAGCAGCGGGTAGCGCAGGCGGTCGGGGTCTTCATGCAGATCCTGCAGCGCCACCGCCTTGGGGCAGATGTGGCCCTTGCTGAGCGGGTCGTGCGGATCGCCCTTGATGGACAGGATTGCGCCCTGTTCGTGGGTGATCTCGATGCCGCACATGGCTTCGCACAGGTTACAGGTCCGGAGATGCTTTTGCGGATCGGGCATGATGATTCCTTGGGGATGGGCGGACGTCCGTGAAGTGGAAGCCATCTTACTCCTGACATACCAGTCAGGAAAGCGCGCAGGCGGCTGGCCAAACAGGCTGTATATGGTGCGGTATTTTGCCGGAATTGTCGATTGTTTGCACAGCGCAGGAAGGGGTAGCCCAGACTATACAGAGCGTTCACCCGTGGCGGTCGCCAAGGCCTCTTGTGGTCAGTTGCAGGAAAAAACGAGACGGGACAAACCATTAAAAGTGAGCAAGCACCAACCTCCTGGCGAGGTCAAAAAAAGCGCGCGAAATATTCGCTGTCAAGAGTTGCTTCTGTAAGTTTATACAGTCTATTATCGAGTGCTCGACTACCCGATCGCACGAATTGTCCTGTTATCCAATATCCTCCTCAGCTATGGTGAAGCAGACACTTTTTCGCGATCGGGTAGTGCGAGCACCCTTCCTGATAATCCAGCGTTTTCCTCCTGTAACTCTCTGAAACCTAGTTCTTTTTTGTACCGTTGAGCAGATCTCCGTGCAAAATAGTTGATTAAAACCTGGGGGTTTTGAGACCATGGGCGCCTCGGAATCCGGCAGGCCCAGGGATGATTCAGTACGGGAGGATGCATGTCCGGTCACTACATGTCGTTTGAAGCGACCGCCACCCTTCGGCGGGATGCCGAAACCTTCATTGCCAATCTCCAGCGCGGTGAACGCGCCTCGCAGTCCCTGTTGTTGCAGCAGGTGCTGGATGCTTTCGTCAATCAGTGTCTGCAGGTGTTCTTTCTGGCGCCGGCGGATGTGGCGGGGCTTAATCCGGTCAGTCGCAAGTTGCTGACCACGGCTATCGCGACCATTCGCAAAACACTGCAATTGGTGGTGGGCCGTATCACCCGCAAACTTGGCAATCGCGAAATGCGACCGCTGGCGCAGTTCATGGATGAAGTGATGTTTCGCGAGCGGAACCGGCCGGATGGACTGGCTTTCATTGCATTTGAACTGGATGACGATTTGAGTGATCAGTTGCAGCAACTGCAACGGGCTTGCCGGGCCGGAAACACCGATGTGACTGACGCAATGGTGGTTGCATTCCAGACCATGGCCGAAGAAGGCATCACGCGTTTTTTTGCCGAGCCTGTGGCCATGCTCAATCTGGGACCGGTGCTGCGCAAAATCGCCGAGATGGGCGTCGACACGATTCGTTCGGTTACCGCCACGCTGATTCGTCGCCTGTTCGTCATGCTCAGTCACGAGCAGATGGCGGCAGTGGTCGATTACTTCTGCGGCATGATCACCGATGAGGCGCCTGATGTGCTGGTTACGCTGGTGGATCGGGTGGAATGGGCCTGAGCCTGCCCCTCAGCGTTTGCGTGCCAGCGTGATGCCGTCCGCCATCGGCAGCAGGCTGATATCCACCCGTTGATCCCCTTTCAGTTTGAGATTCAGTGCGCGCAGGGCGACGGTGTCGATGTCCTGCACGCTCTCATCCGCCACCTGCCCGCTCCACAGCATGTTGTCGAAAATAATCAGGCCGCCAGGCCCTAGCAGTTGCAGGCTGCGCTCGTAATAGGCGTCGTAGTTTTCCTTGTCGGCATCGATGAATACCAGATCGAAACTCTTGTGCTGCCCGTCACGCAGCAGCGCGTCCAGAGTGTCGAGGGCGGGTGCCAGGCGCAGATGGATGCGGTGTGAAAGACCGGCTTCCTCCCAGTAGCGTTGTGCGATGCCGGTCCAGTGTTCGTCGATGTCGCAGCACAGCAGTTGGCCGTCATCCGGCAGCGCCCGTGCCAGACAGATACTGCTGTAACCGGTGAAGGTGCCGATCTCGATTATGCGGCGGGCACCGATCAGGCGCGCGATCAGTTCCATGAACTGACCCTGTTCCGGTGCGATCTGCATGCGGGCCAGTGGATCGCGCGCGGTCTCATCCTGCAGTCGCTGTAGCAGGCTGTCTTCCCGCACCGAGTTTGCCAGCAAATAGGGGTAGAGGGCTTGCAGATCCAGGGCGGAGGTGTTGGACATGGCGGGTTTGCTCCTGGAAAGTGGTGGGCCGTATCAGATGGGACTTTAGCGGGATTCGGGGTCAGGGCAAAGGGTGCGTCGTCATAAGCGCTGGCTATATTGAATCCATTCGTCTTTTCCTTCAGTTATAAGCTTCTAACAATTTAATCTTTTTAAAGCAGTTGGTCGGTTGTTAGGATGCGGCGCTAACACCCTCTTTTTCCGGATAGTAGTAATGGAATTTGAAATTGCTTATGTCATTGCTGGCCTGGCCGTTGGCTTTATCGTCGGCATGACGGGGGTTGGCGGTGGCTCCCTGATGACACCCATCCTGCTTTATTTCAACGTGCCCGCCACCACGGCGGTGGGCACAGACCTGCTGTATGCCGCCGTTACCAAGGCCGGCGGCGTGGTGGCTCATGAGAAACAGAAGAACATCGACTGGCGTATTACCCTGATTCTGTCCCTGGGCAGTATTCCAGCGTCGTTGCTGACTCTGCTGGGCATGCACTACATCGGTTTTACAAGTGGCAGCGTCGACAGCCTGATCCGTACCACGCTGGGGGTGATGTTGATCTTCACTGCGGCTGTCATCATCTTCAAGCAACCCCTGATGGCGTTTTCCCATAAGCGTGATTTCGTGTTGATGCGGTTGCCGCAAAGGACCCGTGATATTGCCACGGTGATCACCGGACTGGTGCTGGGTGTGGTGGTGACCGTGACGTCGATCGGCGCCGGTGCGCTGGGCACCATGGCGCTGTTCATGCTGTACCCGTTGTTGTCGACGTCCCGTCTGATCGGAACCGAGATAGCGCACGCGGTGCCGCTGACCTTGATTGCCGGCCTGGGGCATGCCGGTTTCGGCAATGTGGATTGGCATTTGTTGTTGAACCTGCTGATCGGTTCGTTGCCTGGCATTTACGCCGGTAGCCACCTGACCGGCGCGATTCCCGACAAGGCCCTGCGCCCGGCCCTGGCGGTAATGCTGATGTACGCGGGCGGCAAGCTCGTCGCAGTAATCTGAAACCGCTTATTCCTCTTCCGTCACCCACTGGATGATGTGTTCGCCGCTGGTGTCGATCTGCAGCCAGCGGTCCGGATCATCGCCCTTGCTCCAGGCGCTTTCGTTGCAGCGCACGGTGGCGTTCAGGGCCGCAAAGGCGGCGCGGCCCAGTTCCACATCATTCGCCCAGGGTGTCTGCCGGCTGTTGATCCAGATGGACGAAAAGCCGGTGCGACCCGCATTCAGCACGATCATCCCTTCGCTATCGTGACCCTGGTGGGTGCCGATGAACTTGCAGCCCTTTTTGCTCTGGCTGCGTATTTTGAATCCCTCGAACTGTTGTGTCAGCCACGCGATCATGGCGTCCAGATCGTTGGATTTCATATAGATTTCGATGTCGTCCAGATAATCCAGTGTGTTATCGGTCATGGGCTATTTCGCCAGCAGGTTGCGCAGAATGGTTTCATAAATGGACGACAGGATGTCGAGGTCAGCCGCCTTGATGCGTTCGTTGAGCTGGTGAATGGTGGCGTTGACCGGGCCCAGCTCCACCACCTGCGCACCGGTGGGGGCGATGAAGCGGCCGTCGGACGTGCCGCCGGAGGTGGACAGCTCGGTGTCGGTGCCAGTGACGGATTTGATCGCGTCCACGGTGGCGTTCACCAGATCACCGCGCCCGGTGAGGAACGGCTGGCCGAACAGGGTCCAGACGATGTCGTATTCCAGCCCGAATTCGTCGAGCATTGTCTGGGTTTTCTGCTTGAGTGACTCCGCCGTCTGCTCGGTGGAGAAGCGGAAGTTGAATACCACATCCACTTCGCCGGGAATCACGTTGGTGGCGCCGGTTCCACCGTTGATGTTGGAAATCTGGAATGACGTGGGCGGGAAGAATTCGTTGCCGTTGTCCCAGTGGGCCCGGGCGAGGGCGTCGAGCACCGGTGCCACCTGATGAATCGGGTTGCGTGCCAGTTGCGGGTAGGCAACGTGGCCCTGGATGCCCTTCACTTTCAGTTTCGCGCCCAGCGAGCCGCGGCGGCCGTTCTTCACCACGTCACCCACTGTGGTCGAGCTGGACGGCTCGCCCACGATGCACCAGGTGATTTTCTCGTTGCGCGCTTCCAGATGCTGCACCACTTTTATGGTGCCGTTGATGGAAGGGCCTTCCTCGTCGCTGGTGATCAGGAATGCGATGGAGCCCTGATGATCCGGATGTTGCGCCACGAAACGTTCGCACGCCGTGACCATTGCCGCCAGGCTGCCTTTCATGTCGGCGGCGCCGCGTCCGCACAGCATGCCGTTTTCGATTTTCGGTTCGAACGGGGGGTATTGCCAGCGCTCCACCGGTCCGGTGGGTACCACGTCGGTGTGGCCGGCGAAGGCCAGTACCGGGCCGGCGTCGCCGCGCCGGGCCCAGAAGTTGTCCACTTCACCAAAGCGCAGTTTTTCCGCCTTGAAACCGATGGCCGCCAGCCGTTCGATCATCAGGGCCTGGCAATCGCAGTCATCGGGCGTCACCGAAGGCTGGGCAATCAGGTCGATGGCCAGTTGCAGGGTGGGGGACAGGTTGGGGGTGGACATGGACAGCGGCATCCTCGGCGAATGGTTAAGGCGGCCTATGATAGCAAACCTTGTACAGGCAAACCTCGCCGAGGCTGCCGAAAGCGGGTCAATTGAAAACTTTGGCAACCTCCACTTCGGTCACCGTCATGCCTTTGCGGGCTTCGTAGTACTTGTTCCATTCAAGTTTGATGGCCCGCAGGTTGCCCTGGGTGGGTTTGGGGAAGGGTTTGATGCCTTTCAGGTCGATGCCGGCCTGCATCAGCGTGAAGGCCGCCAGTTTGACTTCGTTGATGTGCATGTCGCGGCCGAAATAAAGGATGTTGATGTCGGCCTCGCGTTCTTCGTCCTCGCGGTAGGGTACCAGGGTGAATCCCACCTGCCGCAGCGACAGCTCGACGATCTTGTCGTTGACGGTGAGCGGAATGCCCTTGATCAGCATCGGCAGTGTGGGCGTGAATTCCGCCAGCACCCGGTCGCGGGCGGCATGGGCGTCGCGCATTTGCCGCACCATGGCGTGGGTGGTGAGCCAGCCGTAACCGCTCAGTTCCTTCAGCAGGGCGGCCTCGTCGTCGGAAGGTGGCTTGAGTTGCGCAATCAGCAGCGACAGCTCGTCCAGGTGTTTGTACTTCCACTCTTCCACTTCGGCCAGGGCCAGTTCCTTTTCTTCCAGGTGATGGTGCTGTTGCGCGGAGATGATGTTGGCGTAGACGCAGACGCCAAGAAAAATCAGGGAGATGACACCGACGACACTGGCTCCGGCAATGGATTTGAGTGGCAGCAGTTTGACGGCGGCAGCGAGGCCGGCGGCCAGCAGGAGCAGGAGCCAGGGCAGGATGTAGGGCAGTGCTTGCATGAGGTCCTTTGGGAAAAGGCCGTGGATTTAATGAATTAGTATAGACGAGGGAAGTGGGAGTGCTGGGGATGGTGGCACGGGGCGGTGGCGGCAGGATGCGGATCTTGAATCCGGACCGTCTGCGGCCATGGATGGCCGCAGACGAGCCTACAGGGATGTACTTGTGGCGTGTCTGGATTCAAGATCCGCATCCTGCCGCCACATCGTGGGCACCCGATGCTTCACTTAAAACTGGAAAGGTACTCCGCCTCACTGAAACCGCAGTGAACGCTGTCGCCCTGTTCCAGCACCGGACGCTTGATCAGAGTGGGCTGTTCCAGCATCAGTTTCGCAGCGGACTTTTCATTGATTCCGCTACGCACATCTTCCGGCAGTTGCCGCCAGGTGGTGCCCTTGCGGTTGAGCACGGTTTCCCAGCCCAGCGCATCGAGCCACTGGTTCAGCTGTTTTGCATCCAGGCCGTCCTTGCGAAAATCGTGGAAGCGGTAGTCGATGCCATTCGCTTCCAGCCATTTGCGGGCTTTTTTGACGGTGTCGCAATTGGGGATGCCGTAGAGAGTGATGGTCATGGCTGAGCGCATCAGTCAGTGATGCGCAGCAGTTCGTTGATGCCGACCTTGGAGCGGGTTTTCTCGTCGACTTTCTTCACGATGATGGCCGCGTACAGGCTGTACTTGCCGCAGGCGGAGGGCAGGGTGCCGGATACCACCACCGAACCCGGCGGCACTTTGCCGTAATGGATTTCGCCGGTTTCGCGATCATAGATGCGGGTGCTCTGGCCGATGTACACGCCCATCGACAGCACCGAGCCTTCGCCGACGATCACGCCTTCCACCACTTCCGAACGCGCGCCGATGAAGCAGTTGTCCTCGATGATGGTGGGAGTGGCCTGCAGTGGTTCGAGTACGCCGCCGATGCCGACGCCGCCAGACAGGTGCACGTTCTTGCCGATCTGGGCGCAGGAGGCAACGGTTACCCAGGTGTCGACCATGGTGCCGCTGTCGACATAGGCGCCGATGTTGACGAAGGAAGGCATCAATACCACGCCGGGGGCGATGTAGCTGCCGCGACGGGCGACGGCGGGCGGTACCACGCGCACGCCGGACGCCTTGAACTGTTCCGGCGTCATGTCGGAAAACTTGGACGGCACCTTGTCGTAGTATTGGGTGAACTGGCCGTCGATGGGGACGTTGTCGTTGATGCGGAAGCTGAGCAGCACGGCTTTTTTCAGCCACTGGTTCACGACCCACTCGCCGTTGATTTTTTCCGCCACGCGGGCTTTGCCGCTATCCAGCAGGTCGAGCGCTTCCAGTACAGCGCCTTTGATTTTTGTGTCCACCGAGGTCGGCGAGATGTTGTTGCGGTTATCGAAGGCGGTTTCGATGATGGTCTGTAATTCCGACATTGCGGTTGCTCCAGGGTTTGCTTTAGTACTTTTGCGATTTGAGATAGGTGTTCTTTTCAGGTGCCGTGGCGCTGGTCCGGGCAACGCTATTCCGGACACGCTACAAGCACATCCATGTGCGCTCGTCCGCGGCCATCCATGGCCGCAAACGGTCCGGAATAGCGTTGCCCGGACCAGCTTTCAATTCTAACTTCTGCGCTCTTATCCAAATTTATGATCCGGCGCTACTGACTCGTCAAACAATTTCATTTCTACAACGACAGCACAAAACTCCGAATCCTTTCCGCTGCTTCTACGCACTGCTCCAGCGGCGCCACCAGCGCCATGCGCACCCGGTTTTCGCCTGGATTGATGCCGTTCACCGTGCGTGACAGATATTGCCCCGGCAGCACCGTCACATGCTGCTGCTCGAACAGCCGGCGGGCAAACTCCGTTTCCCCAATTGGCGTGCGTGGCCACAGGTAAAAACTGGCATCCGGCTTTTTGACATCCAGCGCGCCACCCAGAATATCCAGCACAGCGGTGAACTTCTGCTGATAGATGCGGCGATTCTCGCGCACATGTTCTTCATCATTCCATGCGGCCACGCTGGCCAATTGATGCTGCACCGGCATCGCGCAGCCATGATAGGTGCGGTACAGCAAAAAGGGCTTCAGAATCGCCACATCGCCCGCCACGAAACCGGAGCGCAGCCCCGGCAGGTTGGAGCGCTTCGACAGGCTGTGAAACACCACGCAGCGTTTGTAATCATTGCGCCCGATCTGGCGGCACACCTGCAGCAGTCCCGGCGGCGGATTCTGCTCGTCGAAATACAGCTCCGAATAACACTCGTCGGACGCAATCACGAAATCATATTCATCCGCCAGCGCGATCAGTTTCTGCAGGGTGGCGCTGTCCATCACCGCGCCGGTGGGATTGCCAGGGCTGCAGATGAAAATCATCTGGCAACGGCGCCACACCTCGGCGGGCACGGCATCGAAGTCGGGAAGGAAACGGTTCTCTTCCAGGCACGGCAGAAAATAGGGCTCGGCACCGGACAGATACGCCGCGCCTTCATAAATCTGGTAGAACGGATTGGGCGATACCAGCAGCGGATTGTCGGCGCGGTTGATGATCACCTGCGCAAACGCAAACAGTGCTTCCCGGGTGCCATTTACCGGCAGGATCTGGGTTTCCGCGCACAGGTTGCCTTCCCCCAGATTAAAACGGTTGCAGGCCCAGCGGCTGATGGCCTGACGCAATTCCGGCACGCCTTTGGTGGCAGGGTACACCGACATTTTATCCAGATTGTCCACCAGCGCCTGTTTCACGAACGCCGGGCTGGCATGCTTGGGTTCGCCAATCGACAGCGCGATGTGCGGCAGGCCGCCACGATGCTCCGCACCCTTGAACAGCGCGGCAAGTTTTTCAAACGGGTAGGGATGCAGCAGTTCCAGTTCCTGGTTCATCGTGTTCAGTCAGCCGGTTTGTCCAGTTTCTCTTTGATGGAATTCTCCAGGCGCGCGCACAGCGCCGGATCTTTGATCATGTCGCCGTTCATGTCGGTGATGTAGAAAACGTCTTCCACGCGTTCGCCCAAAGTGGCGATGCGGGCGTTTTGCAGCAGCACCTGGTTGTCGAGAAAAATACGGCCGATTTCCGCCAGCAGGCCGGGCCGGTCCAGCGCCACCAGCTCCAGCACCGTGCGTTTGTGGGCGATGTCATTGCTGATCAACACTTCAGTGGGAATGCGGAAATGCTTGAGCGCGCGCGGCATGCGCCTGTGCACGATCTCGGGGTATTTTTTCGGGTCGACCAGGGCTTTTTGCAGTTTCTTCACGATCTGTTGCGCGCGTGCCGGATCGTCGCCGATGTGCGATCCGTTTTCCTCCATGATGATATAGGTGTCCAGACTGAAATTGCTGGTGGAGGTAATGATCTTCGCGTCGGCGATGGTCAGGTTGAGCTGGCTCAGCGCGGCCACCGTTGCCGCAAACAGGTTGGGCGCATCCTGTGTGTACACGAACACTTCCGCCGCGCCCTGGTAGTTGCGATCGTCGGCCTTGCCCAGCAACACCAGCGGGCCGCCGTTTTCCGGATGGTTCAAGATCGCTTCCGTATGGCGCGCCACATCGGCGAAGGTTTCCCGCAGGAAATAATCGTCGCCCAGGTGTTCCCACAGCGCGACCACTTTTTCCTGCGCAATGCCCCGGTTCTGCAGCAATGCCAGTGCCTTGTCGCGGGTTTCCTCGATCCAGTCCTGCCGGTTGAGCGGATTTTCCAGGCCGCGCCGCAATGCGCGCCGGGTCTCGGCGTACAGTTGCCGCAGCAGCGATGCCCGCCAGCCGTTCCACAGGTTGGGATTGGTGGCCATGATGTCGGCGGTGGTGAGGGCGAACAGATAATCCAGTCGCACCTGGTCGCCTACCTTGGTGGCGAATTCATGAATCACGTCCGGATCGGACACATCCTTTTTCTGTGCTGTCAGCGACATCAGCAGATGGTGCTGCACCAGCCACGACACCTGGCTCGCATCCCATTTGCTCAGCCGGTGGTGAATGCAGAAGTTGTACGCATCCACCGAGCCCAGATCGGAATGGTCACCGCCACGCCCCTTGGCCAGATCGTGAAACAGACCGGCGATGTACAGCAGCTCGATTTTCGGCAGACGGTGAAAAATCATGTGAACGATCGGGAAATCTTTCTTCACTTCCGAGTGACGGAACATGCGCATGTTGCGCAGCACATGCAGCGAGTGCGCGTCCACCGTGTAGATGTGGAACAGGTCGTACTGCATCTGGCCGATGACCTGGCCAAACGACGGAATATAGTTGCCCAGAATGCCGTAGCGTTTCATGCGGTACAGCTGGGTGTAAATCTTGTTGGGCGAGCGCAGCAGTTCCATGAAGAAGGAAATGTTGCGGATGTCGTTGCGGAACTTGTCGTCCACCAGATGGCGGTGATCACGGATCTGGCGGATCGTGGCGGCGCGAATGCCTTCAATCCGCTCGTTCTGCGCCAGGATCAGAAAAATTTCCAGCAACGCCGATGGCGTGTACTCGAAAACTTTATCATGCGTGGTTTCGATGAAACCGTTGCGGATCTGGAAGCGCTTGTTGATGGGCGTGACGGTTTCCGGCTGCCCGGCCCGCAGGATCGCCTCGTCGAAATGCTGCAGCAGCATATCGTTCAGCTGCGACACCGACAGCGCTACCCGGTAATAGCGCTTCATGAATTTTTCTACCGCCAGATTGGCGTTGCTGTCGCGATAGCCCAGTATTTCCGCCACGGCGCGCTGATGGTCGAACAGCAGGCGGTTTTCGCTGCGTCGGGTGAGGATGTGCAGGGCATAGCGTACTTCCCACAGGAAGGACTGTCCCGCATTCAGCATGTCGTACTCTTCTGCGGTCAGAAAACCCTGATTGACCAGATCGCTGAGCCGGTTGGCGTTGAAATAGCGCTTGGCCACCCAGCCGATGGTCTGGATGTCGCGCAGGCCGCCGGGCGCGTTCTTGATGTCCGGCTCCAGATTGTATTCGGTATTGTTGTGCTTGTTGTGGCGGGCGATCTGTTCGGTCCATTTGGCGCTGAAGAAATCCACCACGTTCCAGATTTTGTCTGGCGCCGTGGCTTTCTGCATCCGGACGCCCAGCGCCGGATTGCCGCACAGGGTGCGTGATTCCATCAGGTTGGTGGCGATGGTGATGTCGTCACGGGCCAAGTTTGTGCACTCATCGATGGAGCGCACGCTGTGGCCCACTTCCAGCCCGATGTCCCACAGCTGGGTGACGAACAGTTCCAGGTCAGCGCGATATTGTTCGGCATTGCTGCTTTCCTGCAGCAGGATCAGCAGGTCGATATCGGAATGGGGGTGCAGTTCGGCGCGGCCATAACCGCCCACCGCCATCAGGGCAATGTCATCGGCCTTTGAACATCCTAGCTGGTTCCACAGCTGCTTCATCAGTTGGTCCATCGTCCAGGCGCGGCGGCGGATGATCAGCTTGATGTTTTCCATATTGCGGAAGCGGCGGTCCAGCACCGTATCCGCTTCCTTTATGGCGTGACGGAATGCCTTCGGCACCGACCCCAGTTCCTGCACCCACTGCGCAAAGCGCTCGGGGTCGAACAGCTCGGGATCCTGCTTCAGTTCCGTGACGAGAGGGGTTTTCATGTCGGGACCCAGTTCAAGCCGGGCCAAAGACGCCGGCTTCTTCCTTGCGCAGGGTCAGCACGTCAAAACCGGTGTCGGTCACCAGAATGGTGTGCTCCCACTGGGCCGACAGCTTGTGATCCTTGGTGACCACCGTCCACTCGTCCGGCAGCAGCTTGGTGAAGCGCTTGCCGGCGTTGATCATGGGCTCAATGGTGAAAATCATGCCTGGCTCCAGCATCACGCCGGTATTGGGGCGGCCGTAGTGCAGTACCTGGGGTTCCTCGTGGAAGCCCTCGCCGATGCCGTGGCCGCAATACTCGCGCACTACCGAGAAATGGTTGTTCTCGGCATGCTGCTGGATGGCGTGGCCGATATCCCCCAGCCGCACACCCGGCTTTACCATTTTGATCCCCAGATACAGGCACTCCTGGGTTACCCGGATCAGCCGCTCCGCCTGGATCGAGGCTTCTCCCACTATGAACATCTTGCTGGTATCGCCATGAACCCCGTTTTTGTACACCGTGATATCGACGTTCACGATGTCTCCCCTCTTTAAGACTTTCTTGTCGCTGGGAATGCCGTGGCAGACTACATGATTGACCGAGGTGCAGATGGATTTGGGATAGCCGCGATAGTTGAGGGGCGAGGGAATGGCCTGCTGCACGTTCACTATGTATTCGTGGCAGATGCGGTCCAGTTCCTCGGTGGTGACGCCGGGCTTGACGTGTTCGCCAATCATTTCAAGGACTTCTGCCGCCAGTCGTCCCGCAATGCGCATTTTTTCAATCAGTTCCGGCGTCTTGATGATGATGGTCATGTAATGCGATTTCTATCCCGGTGATGTCAGTTGTGGTGGTGCCTTTGCAGCCCGCGAGTTCCGGCACACAAGGCCGCTGCGGACAAAGGGGCTCATTGTACATGGCGGGTCGCGACGGATATACCCCTGAACCGGGAGGGAATTTCCCCGGCGGAGCCGGCCATCCGGGCCGTGCGCGGTTGTTGCCGGGGTGCGAATGTGGTATAAAGCGCCGCGCAAATTAACCATAAACCACACATATGCCGACACATGGTTCAGGGTGCCCCTCGGGGTTGGATCATGGGGTATATGGAGGCCTAACCCACTCTCAGGAGAAGAAAATGGCTCAAGTCACCATGCGTGATATGTTGAAGGCTGGCGTCCACTTTGGTCACCAGACCCGCTACTGGAACCCCAAGATGAACCAGTACATCTTCGGTTCCCGCAACAAGATCCACATCATCAACCTGGAACACACCGTTCCTGCTTTCAATGATGCACTGAATTTCGTCAACAAACTGACCTCCAGAAAGAACAAGGTTCTGTTCGTTGGCACCAAGCGCGCCGCTGCCAAGATCGTGGAAGAGCAAGCCCGCCGCGCCGGCATGCCTTTCGTGAACCACCGCTGGCTGGGCGGCATGCTCACCAACTGGAAAACCATCCGTCAGTCCATCCGCCGTCTGAAAGAACTGGAAACCCAGAGCACCGACGGTACTTTCGACAAGCTGACCAAAAAAGAAGCTCTGATGCGCACCCGCGAAATGCAGAAACTGGAGCGCAGCCTGGGTGGTATCAAAGACATGGGCGGCCTGCCCGATGCCATCTTCGTGATCGACGTTGACCACGAGCGCATTGCTGTCACCGAAGCCAACAAACTGGGTATCCCGGTTATCGGCATCGTCGACACCAACAGCAATCCTGATGGCGTTGACTACGTGATCCCCGGCAACGACGACGCCATCCGTGCCGTACAGCTGTACGTGACCGCACTGGCTGACTCCTGCATGGAAGGCGTTGAGTATTCCCGCACTTCCGGCCCGGCAGAGGCTGACGGTTTCGTGGAAGTTGAAGCAGGCTCGGAAAAAGCAGCTGGCTGAGCTGGCTGCGGACGGGTTGCTCTACTGCTGCAGCCCGTCCCGCACGTGTCACGAAACCGCGTTATTCAGACAACGCAATAAAAGGGGGCTTGGCCCCCTTTTTCAAAAGTTGCAACGAACCCGCAACATTCATTATTCAGGTATATAGAGGATACATCCATGGCCGTGACTGCCGGACAGGTAAAAGAACTGCGTGAACGCACTGGTTTGGGCATGATGGAATGCAAGAAAGCCCTGGTTGAAACCGATGGCGACATCGAGCTGGCCATCGAAAACCTGCGTAAATCGGGTCAGGCCAAGGCTGCCAAGAAAGCCGGCCGTATTGCCGCCGAAGGCGCGGTGATCGCCAAAGTCAGCGCCGATGGCAAGACTGCGATCCTGCTGGAAGTGAACAGCGAAACCGACTTCGTTGCGCGCGATGCCAACTTCACCAACTTTGCCGGCAAAGTGGCCGACCGCGTGCTGGCCTCCCGGGAAACCGACATCGCCAAGCTGCTGGAACTGCCGTTTGACGACGGTAGCGCCGATTCCATCGAAACCACCCGTCAGGCGCTGGTACAGAAAATCGGTGAAAACATCCAGGTGCGTCGCGCCTATGTAGTGGAAAGCAAGGACGGCATCGTTGGCGCTTACGTTCACAGCGGCAAGATCGGCGTACTGGCGGCCCTGAAAGGCGGCAACGACGAACTGGGCAAGGACGTGTGCATGCACATCGCCGCCAGCAACCCGCTGGTAGTGACCTCCGAACAGGTGGACCAGGGCACCCTGGCCAAAGAGCGCGAAATCTACACTGCGCAAGCAGCTGACAGCGGCAAGCCTGCCGAAATCATCGCCAAGATGGTGGAAGGTCGCATCAGCAAGTTCCTGAAGGAAGTGAGTCTGGTGGACCAGCCTTTCGTAAAAGATCCGGACACCACCGTTGGCAAACTGGTGCAGAAGGCCGGCGCGACCGTGCTGAGCTTCATCCGCATCGAAGTGGGTGAAGGCATCGAGAAGGAAGAAGTGGATTTTGCTGCGGAAGTGGCAGCGGCTGCCCGCAGCCAGTAAGCACTATAATGAAAGGCGTCCTTCAGGGCGCCTTTTGCTTCCCCCTCGATTCCTTCTGGAGTTTTGCATGCCGGCATCTGACCGCACCCCCAAATACAAGCGAATTTTGCTGAAACTGAGTGGCGAAGCCCTGATGGGCGAGATGGATTTTGGCATCGACCCCAACGTGCTGGATCGTATGGCGCTGGAAATCGGCCAGTTGCGTGGCATAGGTGTGCAGGTGGGCCTGGTGGTGGGTGGCGGTAACCTGTTTCGCGGCGCAGCCTTGCAGAAAACCGGCCTCGACCGCGTCACCGGCGACCACATGGGCATGCTGGCTACCGTGATGAACGGTCTGGCCATGCGCGACGCGCTGGAGCGCGCCAATATCCCAACCGTGCTGATGTCTGCCATCCAGATGAGTGGCGTGGTGGAGCATTACGACCGCCGCCGCTCCATGCGTTTCCTGGGCAATGGCGATGTGGTGATTTTCGCCGCTGGCACCGGCAACCCGTTTTTCACCACCGATTCTGCTGCTTGCCTGCGGGCCATCGAAGTCGAGGCCGAAGTCGTATTCAAGGCCACCAAGGTGGACGGCGTGTACGATTCCGACCCGGTGAAAAACCCCAATGCCGTCCGCTACGATCGCCTGACCTATGATCAGGTGCTTGAAAAAAAGCTGGGAGTCATGGATCTTACTGCCATCTGCCTGTGCCGGGACCACGACATGCCGGTGCGCGTTTTCGACATGAATGAAGCTGGCGCGCTGCTGTCCGTGACCCTGGGTGGTAAAGACGGAACCCTCATTGAAAAAGGATAAAAGCCGTGATCAATGATATTAAGAAAGATGCCGACGCGCGGATGAAAAAGTCCCTGGACTCGCTTGAGACGGCATTCAAGAAAGTCAGAACCGGTCGTGCCCACCCCAGCATTCTGGACGGCGTGATGGTGCCCTACTACGGCGTGGACACTCCGCTCAAGCAGGTGGCCAATGTCACCGTGGAAGATGCGCGCACCCTGGCGATTTCCCCCTGGGAAAAGCAGCTGGGTTCTGCCATCGAAAAAGCCATCATGAAAGCCGACCTGGGCCTGAACCCCAGCTCCAACGGCGATCTGATCCGGGTACCCATGCCGGCACTGACCGAGCAGACCCGCAAGGAAATGATCAAGATCTGCAAGGCGGAAGCCGAGCACGGCCGGGTGGCGATCCGCAACATCCGTCGCGACGCCAACACCATGCTGAAGGATCTGCTTAAGGAAAAGGAAATCACCGAGGACGAGGAACGTCGCGGCCAGGAAGACGTACAGAAACTGACGGACAAGTACGTCGCCGAAGTAGAAGAAATGCTGAAGAAAAAAGAAGCGGATCTGCTCGAAGTCTGATCCGCCCGGCCTGCGCCATTGCCCGGCGCAGGCCGACTGATTCCATCACGGAGGATACCCTTGAAAGTCCAGTCTTCCGCTCCCGATATTGATTCCTCCGCCCCCGCCATTCCCCGCCATGTCGCGATCATCATGGACGGCAACAACCGCTGGGCCAAACAGCGCGGCCTGCGTGGCGTTGAAGGTCACAGGCAGGGTGCCCGGGCCGTGCGTGCCACAGTGGAAAACTGTGCCCGGGCCGGGGTTGAAGTGCTCACCGTGTTTGCGTTCAGCAGTGAAAACTGGCGTCGGCCGGAAGAGGAAGTCAACGCACTGATGAGCCTGTTTCTGGAATCGCTGACCCAGGAAGTGGCTGAACTGCATCAGAATGGCATCCGGCTGGTGTTCATAGGTGATCTGTCCGCCTTTACGCCTGAATTGCGCCGCAAGATGGACGATTCGGTGCGCCTGACCTCCGGCAACCAGCGCATGACTTTTGCCGTGGCCGTGAATTACGGCGGCCAGTGGGATATTGTCAATGCCTGCCGCCAGTTGGCCAGCCAGGTGGAGCAGGGTACCCTGCGCGCCGAGCAGATCACGCCGGAAAAATTGCAGCAGTTCATCAGCCTGGGCGATCTTCCCATGCCGGATCTGTGCATCCGCACCGGCGGTGAAAACCGCATCAGCAACTTCATGTTGTGGCAAATGGCCTACGCGGAACTTTACTTTACCGACCTTTACTGGCCTGATTTCGATCAGGCGGCCCTGGACGCGGCGTTCGCGGATTTCAGCCGGCGCCAGCGCCGGTTCGGGCGCACCAGTGAGCAGATTGCAGCGAGCCAAGAAGAATAAGACATGTTGAAGCAGCGCATCATCACAGCACTCATTTTGTTGCCCCTGATACTCGGGGCAATTTTTTATTTGGATACACCCTGGTTCGCCCTGGCGATGGCCATTCCGGTAGCCCTGGGGGCCTGGGAATGGGCCAACATCATGGGTATCGAAGACCCGGTCCGCCGCTTGCCCTATGTGGGCATCGTGCTGGCACTGCTTATGCTGGTGTATCTCACCCATTTCAACGCGGTTCTCTACCTGGGTTGTCTGTGGTGGCTGGCGGCCGTGTGGTTGGTGAAATCCTACCCGTCTGAGGTTGCGCGCTGGGAAGGGCGCGGTGTCCAGAGCCTGATCGGCCTGCTGGTGCTGGTGCCAGCCTGGTGGTCGCTGGTCCTGATTCAGGGCCAGTCCGACGGCCACTGGTGGCTGCTGTATGTGATGCTGCTGGTGTGGGGTGCCGATACCGGTGCGTACTTCGTTGGTCGCAAGCTGGGCAGAAACAAGCTGGCGCCGGCGGTAAGCCCGGGCAAGTCCATCGAAGGTCTGCTGGGCGGACTGGCCACTACGGCCGTTATTGCCTTGCTGGTTGCCTTTTCCACACACGCTTCCGACCGGGCAGGGTTGATTCCCTTTCTGCTGATCAGTCTGGTGGCCGTGATCGGCTCGGTATACGGGGATCTGGCGGAGAGCATGTTCAAGCGTCATCGTGGCATCAAGGACAGTAGCCAGCTGCTGCCGGGACACGGCGGCGTACTGGACCGTATCGACAGCATCACTGCCGCCGTGCCCCTGTTCGCCAGCGGCATGGTGTTGCTGGGAGCAATGCAATGAGGCAATCCCATGACTGAAAGGAAACGCGTTACTGTGCTGGGAAGCACTGGCTCCATCGGCGTCAGCACGCTGGATGTGATTGCCCGGCATCCCGCCGAGTTCGAAGTATTTGCCCTTGCCGCCAACAGCCGGGTGGAACCTCTGGTGCAACAGGTGCTGGCCACCCAGCCGCGCTATGCGGTGATGCGGGATGAGCCGGCAGCGGAACAGCTGCGGAGCCGCCTGCGCGATCTGGGTTCCGACACGGAAGTGCTGGCGGGGGAGAGCGGACTGGTCACGGTATCCAGCCATCCCCAGGCCGACTACGTGATGGCCGCCATCGTTGGCGCTGCCGGCCTGCTGCCGACTCTCGCGGCTGTGAAAACCGGCAAGCGCGTGCTGCTGGCCAACAAGGAATCCCTGGTGATGAGCGGCGCCCTGTTCATGGACGCAGTGCAGGCCCACGGCGCCGAACTGCTGCCCATCGACAGCGAGCACAACGCCATCTTCCAATGCATGCCGCTGAATTTTGCTGACGGTCTGGAGCGGGCCGGTGTCGCGCGCATCCTGCTCACCGGCTCCGGTGGACCTTTCCGCAACAGGCCACTGCACGAACTGGAAGCCGTGACCCCCGACCAGGCCTGCGCCCACCCCAACTGGTCCATGGGTCGCAAGATTTCCGTGGACTCCGCCACCATGATGAACAAGGGCCTGGAGTTCATCGAGGCTTGCTGGCTGTTCAACGCCCGGGTCGATCAGGTGGAGATTGTCGTCCATCCGCAAAGTGTGATTCACTCCATGGTCGAATACGTGGATGGCTCGGTGCTGGCGCAGTTGGGCAACCCGGACATGCGCACCCCGATTGCCTACGGCTTGGGTTGGCCGCGGCGCAGGCAGTCCGGTGTACCGTTGCTGGATCTGATAAAAGTGGGCCGGCTGGATTTCCAGGCACCTGACGAGACGCGCTTTCCCTGTCTGCGGCTGGCGCGGGAAGCTATGCAAACCGGCCAGACCGCGTCCGTGGTGCTCAATGCCGCCAACGAGATCGCGGTGGAAGCCTTCCTGGCAGGACAGCTCCCGTTTCCCGCCATTGCCCGTACGCTGGATGGGGTGATGGAAAAAGCGGCGTTGGTGGAACCGATTGACCTTGATACTATTCTAAGGGCCGATGCAGAAGCCCGCGCGCTTGCCCGCGAGCAGTTGTTGCAGTACCGCAAACATTGACACCATAACAATAAATTCGAGGTTGCCTTGTTCAGTTTGATGCAGACAGTACTGGCCTTTGTTGTCACCCTCGGCGTCCTCATCTTCGTCCATGAGTTCGGCCATTTCTGGGTGGCCCGTCGCTGCGGCGTCAGAGTGCTGCGTTTTTCCATCGGGTTCGGTCAGCCATTGCTCAAATGGAAGGACCGTCACGACACCGAATTCGTGATTGCCGCGCTGCCCCTGGGCGGCTACGTCAAAATGATGGGCGAGCCGGGTTCCGAAGTGCCGGAGCATCAGAAAGCCTTGTCCTTCGCTCATAAAACGGTGTTCCAGCGTTTCGCCATCGTGGCGGCCGGTCCGCTGGTGAATCTGCTGTTCGCGGTGTTCCTGTACTGGATGCTGTTCCTGTCTGGCATTACGTCCCTGGCGCCCGTCGTGGGCAATGTCATTCCCGGCAGTCTGGCGGAAAAGGCCGGTTTCCAGAAGATGGAGGAAGTGATTGCGGTGGATGGCAGTGCCACTGAAAGCTGGGACGACATCGTGCTGGAACTGGTGGCGCGGCTGGGGGAAAGCACTGAAGTGCGTTTCAGCATCAAGCCTGAGGGCAGCACGGGCACGGATGAGCGCGTAATCCTGCTGGATAACTGGATGGCCGGGCAGGAGAAGGAAAATCCTCTCAAATTGCTGGGGCTGGAGCCGTTCTTTCCCACTGCGCCGCCGGTGCTGGGCGAGCTGGAAAAAGGCATGGCCGCCGAGCGCCAGGGCCTGCAGGTGGGCGACCGCATCCTGGCGGTGAATGACGTGGAGCTGCTGTCCTGGGACGAATGGGTGAGCCTGATCAGGCAGAATCCCATGGTGGCCATGAACGTAAAAGTGGCGCGTGGGGAACAGGAGCTGACTTTGGCGGTCACACCCGATGCGGTAGTGGACGAGAAGCTGGGGCGAATTGGCCGGATTGGTGCCAAGCCCGACCCGGCATCGGTGAAATATCCCGACGGCATGCTGCGTGAGTTGCAGTACGGCCCCCTGGATGCGATACCCAAGGCCCTTGACTACACCTGGTCGCGCATCGCGTTGACGGTGTCTGCGATCGGCAAAATGGCGATGGGCAAGATTTCCCTCGACAACATCAGCGGGCCGATCACCATTGCGAAAGTGGCGGGTGACAGCGCCAGCTACGGACTGGAACCCTTTTTAACCTTCGTGGCCTATTTAAGTATCAGCCTTGGGGTGTTAAATTTGCTGCCCATTCCAGTACTGGATGGCGGGCACCTGATGTACTACCTCGTCGAAATGGTGAAGGGCAGTCCGGTCTCCGAGAAAGCCCAGGCCTTCGGCAACAGCCTGGGACTGGGCCTGCTGGTCATGTTCATGGGTCTTGCCTTCTATAACGACTTGATGGGTCTTTGAGCCCGAGCCTTTTCAACCCCCTGCGGATTTGATTGCCTGATGATTCGATTTGCTGCATTGGTAGCGCTGTGGTTCCTGCTTTTATCCGCACCCACAGCCATGGCGGAAACCTTTGTGATCAAGGATATCCGCATCGATGGCCTGCAGCGTATTTCTGCTGGTGCCGTTTTCAATTCCTTGCCGTTGCAGGTGGGGGATGAAGTGGACGATGCCACCCTGGCCCGCTCCGCCCGCCTGCTGTTCAAGACCGGTAATTTCCAGGACATCAAGCTGGAACGGGAAGGCGATGTGCTGGTGATCCTGGTGAGCGAGCGCCCCTCCATCACCAAGATCGAGCTGGAAGGCAACAAATCCATCGAAACCGAAAATCTCATGGATGGTCTGTCGAAGGCGGGCCTCAGCGAGGGCAGTGTATTCCAGCGTGCCACCCTCGACCGCCTCAAGCTGGAACTGGAGCGGCAGTACATTGCCCAGGGCCGCTACGGCGCCAGGGTGGTGCCGGAAGTCACGCCGCTGCCCCGCAACCGGGTCTCGATCCACATCACCATCAAGGAAGGCGACGTTGCCACCATTTCCGGTGTCGATGTGGTGGGCAACACCATATTCACCGACGACGTGCTGGTGGAAGATTTTGAGCTGAAGAAGACCCACCTGTTTTCCTTCTTCAAGGGTGACGACAAATATTCCCGGGAAAAGCTGTCGGGCGACCTGGAGAAGCTGGTGTCCTACTACCAGGACCGTGGCTATGTGAATTTCCGCGTCGAATCCACCCAGGTATCGGTAACGCCGGACAAGGCCGAGGTGTATATCTCGATCAACATCAGCGAGGGTGAGCGCCACACGGTCAACGAGGTAAAACTCAGCGGCGATCTCAAGGTGCCGGAAGCGGAGCTGCGGCGCCTGATCCTGCTCAAGCCCGGGCAAACCTTCTCGCGCCAACTGGTCACTACTTCCAGCGAACTGATTTCCAAGCGTCTGGGCAACGAGGGCTACACCTTCGCCAACGTCAACGGTGTGCCCACAGCCAAGGACGACAATACCGTCGACGTTACTTTCTATGTTGATCCCGGTACCCGCGTCTATGTGCGCCGTATCAATTTCTTCGGCCACGAAAAAACCCGCGACGAAGTGCTGCGGCGGGAAATGCGTCAGATGGAAGGCGCCTGGGCGTCCGGCCAGATGATTGAAAATTCCAAGGTGCGACTGGAACGGCTGGGCTATTTCAAGGGCGTCACCGTGGAAACGCCCCGCGTGCCCGGCGAAGACGACCAGATCGATGTGAACTACACGGTGGAAGAGCAGCCCTCCGGCTCCATCGGTGCCAGCGTGGGCTACCAGCAGGGCACCGGCTTCGTGTTTGGCGCCAACCTGTCCCAGTCCAACTTCCTGGGTACCGGCAACAAGGTGTCCATCGCCGCCAATCGCAGCGACATCCGCAACAGCGTGAACTTCTCCTTCATGGATCCGTATTACACCATCGATGGTGTGAGCCGTGGCTATTCGCTGTATTACCAGGAAACCAACATTGAAGATGACGACACCATCTCCAACTGGGCAGCGGACAAGCTCGGCGCCAACCTGAACTTCGGCTATCCCATCAGCGAGATCGAGCGCATCAATTTCGGCGTGGGCGCAGAGAAGGTTAAAGTGTATGCCAGCCCCTATTCTCCGCTGGAAGTGTGGGAACTGGTGGGCTTCGATCAGTGGCGCTACCTGACGGAAGGTGCGTCCACCCAGGATGAAAACTTCCTGAATTTCCCGTTCAATCTGAGCTGGACCTACAGCACGCTCAACCGCGGCGTGTTTGCCACCCGGGGTTCATCGCACACGGTTTCGTCTGAAGTCACGGTGCCTTCCAGTGATCTGGAATATTACAAGCTGACCTATCGTGGCCAGCGTTACTTCCCGCTGAGCGAGGAATGGGTCATGCGCGCCCGTTCGGACATCGGTTATGCCGATGGCTACGGCGAGGAAGAAAAAGTGCCGTTCTATGAGCACTTCTATTCCGGCGGTTTTGGTTCCATCCGGGGCTGGGAAGACCGCTCGCTAGGCCCCCGCGAAACCCAGTCGCCCTATGATTATGGCGATCTGCGCGCCATTGGCGGTAACCTGTTGGTGGAAGGCAGCCTGGAATTCATTTTCCCGATGCCGTTCGTCAAGGATAATCGCCAGTTCCGTACGCTTTATTTCATCGATGCCGGTAACGTGTTTGATACCCATCGCACCGATGAAATCAACAATGATCTTACCGTTGATGAAATTCGTCTTTCCACGGGCGTGGCGATGTCCTGGATCACCGGCATCGGTCCGTTGTCGTTCAGCCTGGCGAAAACACTCAACGAAAATGACGACGATGACACCCGGTCGTTCCAGTTCAGTCTGGGTCAACCGTTCTGATTTAACAGGCAACAAGCATGCAAGGGGTTTTTTAATGAAAGGGTTCAAATTGCTGGTATTGGCGGGTCTGCTGCTTTCATCCTCGACAGTCTGGGCGGAAATCCGGATTGCCGTTGTCGATCTCAACGCGGCAGTCATGAAATCGGATGAGGCGCGCCTGCGGGCTGAAAAGCTGAAATCCGGTCTGGGGCAGGAAGAGGCCGATGCCATCGCCCTGCGCAACCAGATCCAGAAACTGGATGAAAAACGCCAGAAGGACGCGGCCGTGATGGGGCAGGATGAATTGCGCCGTCTGGAAAAGGAAATCGCCGACAAAAAAATCGAGCTGAATTTCAAAGGCCAGAAACTGCAGCAGAAGGGTAAGGATGCCAGCCAGGAATTGCAGGCTGTGATGGGGCCCAAGGTGGAAAAAGCCATGAAAGCCATCGTCGATGAAAAGAAATACGATCTGATCCTGCAGCGGCAGGCGGCTCTGTGGGTAGACCCCAAATTTGACATCACCCCGGAACTGACGCAGCGAATCAACGCACTGAAGTAAAGCGGCAATGACTGAGCGCTGCCAGGAGCGATTGCCATGAGTGCTGAGCAGGGTAAAGGCAATGGCCTGACGCTGGGTGAACTGGCGCAGCAGCTGGGTGCGGAATTGCGGGGTGATCCTGCCATTCGTATCCAGGGCTTGGCCACGCTGGGCGATGCGCAGGCAGGCCAGCTGAGTTTCCTGGCCAATCCCCTGTACCGTGCCCAGCTGGCGTCCACGTCTGCCTCTGCAGTGATTGTGGCAGAGGATGTGGTGGCAGAATGTCCAGTGGCCTGCCTGGTGGCGGCCAATCCCTATCTGACTTACGCGCGCGCATCGCATCTGTTCAACCACCGCCCCCGCCAGCCTGAAGGAGTGCATCCCACGGCGGTGATTGCGCCCGGTGCGGTGCTGGGTACGGGTTGCCGGATCGGCCCCCATGTGGTGATCGAAGCGGGCTGCATGCTGGGTGAGCGGGTGGAAGTGGGGCCGAGTACTTGCATCGGCGCCAACAGCCGCATCGGCAATGACTGCGTACTGCATGGCAACGTGACCCTTTATCATGGCGTGGTGATCGGCGAGCGCTGCACACTGCATGGCGGCGTGGTGATCGGTGCCGATGGCTTCGGTTTTGCCAACGAGAAAGGTGCCTGGCGCAAGATTGCGCAGCTGGGCGGAGTGCGGATCGGCAATGACGTTGAGGTCGGTGCCAGCACCACCATCGATCGCGGTGCCCTGCGCGACACCATCATCGGCGACAACGTGATTCTCGATAACCAGATCCAGATCGCCCACAACGTGGAGATCGGTGAAGGCACCGCCATTGCGGGCTGTACCGGTATTGCCGGTAGCACGAAAATCGGCCGCTACTGCACCATTGCCGGTGCGGTGGGAATCGCCGGGCACCTCGAGATTGCCGACCGCGTCCATCTCACCATGCGCAGCGCCATTACCAACAGCATTTCCGAGCCTGGTTCCTATTCGTCCGGCACTGCCATGTCGTCCACGAAGGAATGGCGCAAGAATGCAGTGCGTTTTCGCCAGCTGGACGACATGGCGCGCCGGATCATCCAGCTGGAAGCGCGTCTCAAGGCACTGGATGCTGCAGGTCCGGCCAACGCAGCGCCGGATGGCAAATCTGACTGACGCGTTAGCGCGCCAGGGGAAATATCGGGTTGCATTTGTCGGGGTGCAATCCATGCCGAAGGGCCTTATCCTGACAAGAATTCACCCTCTGCGAATCTGTTTGAACTATGATGAACATTAATGAGATCAAGGCAATTCTTCCGCACCGTTATCCTTTTCTGCAGGTGGACAAGGTCATCGAGCTGGTGGAAGGGGAATACATTGTGGCCGTGCGCAGTGTGACCAACGGCGAGCCGGTATTCGAGGGACATTTCCCCAACAATCCGATTCTGCCGGGGGTGCTGATCATCGAGGCCATGGCGCAAGCCGCAGGCCTGCTGGCATTCAAGACCATGGGCCAGACCGCAAACGCCAACAAGGCCTATGTGGTGGCGGCCGTGGACGAGGCGAAGTTCCGCCGGCCGGTGATTCCTGGTGAACAACTGGTGATCCGGGCCTATATCAAGTCGCGCAAGCGCGTTATCTGGAAATTCGGCGCAGATGCCTATGTGGACCGCGTTGGCGGCGATGTCGTAGGTTCTGCTGTCATTACCTGTGCAGAAAGGGATCTGGTGGCGTGATACATCCGCAGGCAATTGTTGATCCAAAGGCGCAGCTGGCAGCCGACGTCAGTGTCGGGCCCTGGACCTATATCGGCCCTGACGTAGTGATTGATTCCGGCACCCGGATCGAATCGCACGTAGTGATCAAGGGGCCGACCCGGATCGGCAAGAACAACCGGATTTTCCAGTTTTCCAGCGTGGGTGAAGACACACCTGACCTGAAATACAAGGGCGAGCCGACCCGGCTTGTCATCGGTGACAACAACACCATCCGCGAATGCGTGACCATTCACCGTGGCACTGTGCAGGACCGTTCCGAAACCACCATCGGCAACAACAACCTGCTGATGGCCTATGTGCATGTGGGTCACGACAGCGTGATCGGCAACCACTGCATTCTGGTGAACAACACGGCGTTGGCCGGGCATGTGGTTGTGGGTGACTGGGCCAACCTGTCCGGCTTCACACTGGTGCATCAGTTCTGCCTCATCGGCGCCTACAGTTTCACCGCCATGGGTACTGCTATCGGCAAGGACGTGCCCGCGTTCGTTACCGTGCAGGGCAATCCGGCAGAAGCCCGCAGCATGAATTTCGAAGGCATGAAACGGCGCGGCTTTGACGAGGACACCATCAAGGCACTGCGCAGCGCGTACAAAATCGTGTACCGCCAGAATCTCACGCTGGACCAGGCGCTGGTGGAACTGGATGCCATGCCGCCCATGCCGCAACTGCAATTGTTCATCGATTCCCTGAAATCCTCCACGCGTGGCATCACCCGCTGAGGGCAGCCCCGTGATCACCCCATTACCCCCACTTACTTTCGGCATCGTGGCAGGCGAACTGTCGGGCGACCAGCTCGGTGCCGGCCTTATCAGCGCCATCAAGTCGCGGCATCCCGATGCAAAGTTCGTGGGCATCGGCGGCCCGGCCATGATGGCAGCCGGCTGCGAATCCCTGTTTCCCATGGATCGTTTGAGCGTGATGGGTGTGGTGGAAGTGCTCGGACGTCTGCGGGAATTGCTGCGTATCCGCAAGACCCTGCGCGAACATTTTCTGGCGAATCCGCCGGATGTCTTCATCGGTATCGACTCGCCGGATTTCACATTGCCGCTGGAACACAGCCTGAAGCAGGCCGGCATCCGCACCGTGCATTATGTCAGCCCGTCGGTGTGGGCGTGGCGGCAGAAACGTGTGTTCAAGATCAGGGATGGCGTCGACCTGATGCTGACGCTGCTGCCGTTCGAGGCGGCGTTCTACGAAAAGTACAAGGTGCCGGTGAAATTCGTTGGCCATCCGTTCGCGACAGCCATCGATCCCAGCATCGATTTTGCCCGCGCCAAGCGTTACTGGGGTTTCCAGCCTACGGACAAAGTGGTTGCGGTGCTGCCGGGCAGTCGTGGCGGCGAGCTGAAATTCATGGGGCCGATTTTTCTGGAAACGATGCGCCAGCTGTACATCATGGAACCCACCTGCAAATTCATCGTGGCCTGCGCCAATGCCCAGCGCCGCGCGCAACTGGAACGGCAGCTGGCGCATTTCGACATGCGCCTGCCGATCCAGATTGTGGACGGCCATGCCCGCGAGGTGATGGCAGGCAGCGATATTGTGCTGGCCACGTCCGGCACGGTCACCCTGGAGGCCATGCTGCTGAAGCGGCCCATGGTGGTGGCATTCCGCTGGGGCGCCATCACCCACGCGATCATTTCCCGTCTGGTGAAAACCCGGTTCATTGCGCTGCCGAATCTGCTGGCGGGCAAGGCGCTGGTGCCGGAATTTCTGCAGGACGAGGCCCAGCCGGAAAAGCTGGCCAAAGCCCTGTTCGACCTGCTGCGCAATCCCGATAACCGCGAGCGTCTGCAGCGGGAATTTGCCGAACTTCATACGATCCTCAATCGCAATGCCAGCGAGGAAGCGGCGAAAGCCATTCTGGCACTGGTGGCGCTGCCCCTGGCCGCCACATCACTTCAGGCGAACTGAACCATGGCAAAAAATTCCACCCAATCCAGTTTCAGTTTTTACTCCGGACACCTGGTGGCGGGCGTCGATGAAGTAGGGCGCGGGCCGCTGGCCGGCGCGGTGGTGGCGGCCGCCGTGATTCTCGATCCGGAAAAACCCATTGTCGGTCTGACCGATTCCAAGAAACTGTCGGAAAAAAAGCGCGATTACCTGTTCGACATCATCCAGCGTGACGCCCTGGCCTGGGCCATCGGCCGCGCCGAGGTGGAGGAGATCGATACCCTGAACATCCTGCACGCCAGCCTGCTGGCCATGACGCGGGCGGTGGAACAGTTGCAGCCGGCGGCGGAATTCGCGCTGATCGATGGCAACCGTTGCCCGCGTCTGCAGATTCCGTCGGAAGCGATTGTGAAAGGCGATTTGACTGTGCCCTGCATCAGCGCTGCGTCGATCATCGCCAAGGTAACGCGGGACCGGGAAATGGATCTGCTCGACCGGGAGTTTCCCGGCTATGGTCTGGCGCAGCACAAGGGCTACCCCACCCAGCTTCATGTAGATGCGCTGCAAAAACTGGGGCCGTCCGTGATTCACCGGCGCACCTTCGGTCCGGTAGCGGCGTTGCTGGAGAAAAGCCGATGACACCGCAATTCGTCCACCTGCGCATGCACACCGAATATTCCCTGGTGGATGGTCTGGTACGCATAAAGCCGCTGGCGAAAACCGCTGCAGCCCTCGGCATGCCGGCCATTGCCATCACCGATTACAGCAACATGTTCGCGCTGGTGAAATTCCAGAAGGCGGCGACGGAAGCGGGCATCAAACCGATTTACGGCGCCGATGTCTGGATCGAGGCCGCGCAGCCGGACGAGCCGCCTTCTCAGATGGTGTTGCTGGCGAAAAATCTGCAGGGCTATCGCAATCTCACTGTGCTGGTTTCGAAGGGCTACCTGTTCGGCCAGCACCGCAACCGGGTGATCATTTCCCGCGACTGGCTGAAGCAGAAATCCGAAGGATTGATTTGTTTGTCCGGCGGTAAGCTGGGGGAAATCGGTCGCGCGCTGCTGGGCGGAAAGGTCGACCGCGCCGAAGCGCTCACCCGCGAAATGATGGCGATTTTTCCAGACTGTTTCTACCTGGAACTGCAGCGCACCCAGCGCCAGGATGATGAAACCTACCTGCATCTTGCGGTGGATCTCGCCGCGAAAGTCGACTGCCCGGTAGTGGCCACCAACGATGTGCGATTTCTGAAGCGCAGCGATTTTGAAGCCCACGAAGTGCGCGTGTGCATTTCCGAAGGCTGGACCCTGGAAGATCCCAGCCGCGTGCAGCGCAATTCCGAAGAACAGTATCTGAAGCCCGCCGCCGAAATGGTGGAACTGTTCGCCGATATTCCCGAAGCCATCGAAAACACGGTGGAAATTGCCAAGCGTTGCAGCGTGAATATTCCGCTGGGCACCTATTACCTGCCGGAATACCCTGTGCCCGAGGGCATGACCATCGCTGATTACATGGTGGTGGAATCGCGCAAGGGTCTGGAAGAACGGCTGGCATTCCTGTTCGACGTCAATGATCCGAAATTCAGTGAAATCCGCAAGCCCTACGATGAGCGTCTGCAGATCGAGCTGGACTGTATCGTCAAGATGGGCTTTTCCGGTTACTTCCTTATCGTTGCCGACTTTATCCAGTGGGCCAAAAGCAATGGCGTACCGGTGGGGCCGGGGCGGGGGTCGGGTGCGGGATCGCTGGTAGCGTACGCGCTGAAAATCACCGATCTTGATCCGCTGGAATACGACCTGCTGTTCGAACGCTTCCTGAATCCCGAGCGGGTATCAATGCCCGACTTCGACGTCGACTTCTGCATGGATGGTCGCGACCGCGTCATCGATTACGTGGCGGAAAAATACGGCCGCAACGCGGTGAGCCAGATCATCACCTTCGGTTCCATGGCGGCAAAAGCGGTAGTGCGCGACGTGGGCCGCGTGCAGGGCCGTTCCTACGGTTTTGTGGACCGCATTGCGAAACTGATTCCATTCGAAGTGGGCATGACATTGTCCAAAGCAATGGAGCAGGAACCGCAGCTGAAGGAATTGTACGACCGCGACGACGACATTCGCGAACTGCTGGATATGGCGCTGAAACTGGAAGGCGTCACCCGCAACGTCGGCAAGCACGCCGGTGGTGTGGTGATCGCGCCGTCCGCTTTGACGGATTATGTGCCGTTGTACTGCGACCCCGAGGGCGGCAACCTGGTCACGCAATTCGACAAGGACGATGTCGAATCCGCCGGCCTGGTGAAGTTTGACTTCCTCGGCCTGCGCACGCTCACCATCGTTGACTGGGCGCTGAAAACCATCAACCCGGTGCTGGAAAAGCGCGGCGAAAAACCGGTGGAGATCGAGCGCATCCCCCTCGACGACAGACCCACTTTCGAAATGCTGCAAAAAGCCGAAACCACGGCGGTGTTCCAGCTTGAATCCCGCGGCATGAAGGATCTGATCAAGCGCCTGAAGCCGTCCAACTTTGAAGATATCGTGGCACTGGTGGCACTGTTCCGCCCCGGTCCGCTCGGTTCCGGCATGGTGGACGACTTCATCGCGCGCAAACACGGCAAGCAGAAAGTGGTGTATCCGCACCCGGATCTGCAGCCGATCCTGAACACCACGTACGGCACCATCCTGTACCAGGAACAGGTCATGCTGATTCCGCAGGTGCTGGCGAACTTTACCCTCGGCGGCGCGGACCTGCTGCGGCGGGCGATGGGTAAAAAGAAAGCCGATGAAATGGCGAAGCAGCGCGCATTCTTCACCGAAGGCGCGGCGAAAAATGGTGTCGATGAGAAACTGGCGGGTGAGATCTTCGATACCATGGAAGAGTTCGCCAAATACGGTTTCAACAAGTCACACTCGGCGGCATACGCGCTGGTGTCGTACCAGACCGCGTGGCTGAAGGCGCATCATCCCGCCGGTTTCATGGCGGCGGTGCTGTCGGCGGATATGCACAACACCGACAAGGTGGTGACGCTGATCGACGAATGCCGGCGCATGAAACTTGTTATTGTTCCGCCGGACGTAAGCTACTCCCAATACAAATTCACCGTCGACGAACGCGGCCGCATCATCTACGGCCTGGGTGCCATCAAAGGCCTGGGTGAAGGCCCGATCGAAGCCATTCTGGAAGCGCGCAATTCCGGTAAACCCTTCAAGGATCTGTTCGAATTCTGCCTTCGCGTCGACATGAAAAAACTCAACCGGCGGGCACTGGAAGCGCTGATCCGTGCCGGCGCGCTGGATGAACTCGGCCCCGATCGCGCCACGTTGATGGCCAGCCTGAACGAAGCCACCAAAATGGCGGAGCAGGCATCGAAAAACCAGGACATCGGCATCGTCGACCTGTTCGGCGCGATTGAAGAGGAAACCGCCGCCGAACCCGTGTGGGCCAAGGTCAAACCCTGGAGCGACGACGAACGCCTCAATGGCGAAAAAGATACCTTGGGCCTGTACCTCACCGGCCACCCCATCGACCAGTACGAGCAGGAAATTTCCCACTTCGTGTCCAGCCGCATCGTCGATGTCAAACCCGGCAACAGCAAGGATTCCCGCAGCATCGTTGCCGGCCTGGTCATCGCCTCGCGGGTGATGAAAAACAAGCGCGGCGACAAGATGGCGTTCCTGACCCTGGACGACAAATCCGGCCGGCTGGAAATTTCCGTGTTCGCCGACACCTACGAGGAATACCGCGAACACCTGATCAAGGACGCGGTGCTGGTGGTGGAAGGGGACGTGAGCATGGATGAATATTCCGGCGGCCTGAAGATGATCACCCGCAAGATTTTCAGCATCGCCCAGGCGCGGGAAAACTACGCCCGGCTGGTGAGCCTGCAGGTCAGCCACGCCCGCGTGGGCCAGGATTTCTCCGAACGGCTGAAGGCCATATTGGCCCCGTTCCGCGACGGCGCCTGCAAGGTGCGGATCGATTACCAGCGTGACGGCGCGAAAGGGCGTCTGCTGCTGGGAGACGACTGGCGGGTTGCCCCCCGCCCCGAACTGATCCGGCAACTGGAACAGTTGTGTGGCGAGCGTTCCCTGACAGTGTTTTATCGCTGAATCAGCCGGCTGCCGCCTAACAATTTGCCACAAAAAGGGCGGCGGCCCCGGCGCCTCCAATCTCGACACCCACGGCCGCTTCACGTAAGGTATGCCCTCTGGTCAAGGTCAATAAAAAGAACGCAGGATCACCGATTTATGAATCCTAACTATCTGGATTTCGAACAGCCCATCGCAGAACTGGAATCCAAGATCAATGAGCTGAGCGGCGTCACCAAAGACAATGCCGCCCTCAATCTGACTGACGAAATCAAGCTGCTGAAAGAAAAGAGCCACGCGCTCACTGCCACCATTTTCTCGGGCCTCAGTTCCTGGCAGATCGCCCAGCTGGCCCGCCATCCCAAGCGCCCCTATACGCTGGATTACATTGAGCGCGTTTTCACCGAATTCGACGAACTGCACGGCGACCGCACTTTTGGCGACGACAAGGCCATCATCGGTGGTACCGCCCGTCTGGACGGCAAGCCCGTGGTGATCATCGGCCACCAGAAAGGCCGCGACGTGAAGGAAAAGGTACGCCGCAATTTCGGCATGCCTCAGCCCGAGGGTTACCGCAAGGCCATGCGCCTGATGCAGCTGGCGGAGCGCTTCAAACTGCCTGTGCTGACCTTTATCGACACCCCCGGTGCCTACCCTGGCATCCAGGCCGAAGAGCGTGGCCAGAGTGAAGCCATTGCCCGCAATCTGGCGGTTATGGCCAGCCTGCGCACCCCTATCATCGCCACCGTGATCGGCGAGGGCGGTTCCGGCGGCGCACTGGCCATCGGCGTCTGTGATCACCTGCAGATGCTGCAGTTCAGCACCTATGCCGTTATCTCGCCCGAAGGCTGTGCCTCCATCCTGTGGAAGAGCGCGGAATACGCAGCGGATGCGGCTGAGGCCATGGGGCTTACCGCTGGCCGGTTGCACGAACTGGGGATTGTGGACCAGGTGATTCCCGAACCCCTGGGCGGCTCCCACCGCGACCACGACACCACCGCCGAGCGCCTGAAGGCCGCCCTGGTGGAAAACCTCGACCGCCTGCAGAAAATGCCGGAGGACGCGTTGATGAACAAACGCTATGACCGCCTCATGAGCTACGGATTCAGCGGCTAGAATCTTGCTGGAATTCCTCCTCTATCCACTCCTGGGTATATTCGCGGGCCTCTCGGCTGGACTGCTGGGAGTGGGTGGGGGCATCATCGTTGTACCCGTCCTGATCTATTCCTTCACCGCCCTGGGCTTCTCCCCGGAAGTGCTTACCCATATGGCCGTGGGCACTTCCCTGGCTACCATCATCATCACCTCCACCGGTTCGGTGTTCCAGCATCATCGCAAGGGCTCGGTGCTCTGGTCTGTGCTCACCTGGTTTACGGTAGGGCTCGTGGCCGGCGCGTTGCTCGGTGCCAAACTGGCTGACCTGCTGCACGGCCGCATCCTGCAAATCCTGTTTGGTGTATTCGCGTTGCTGATAGCCGCGCAGATGCTGAAGGGAAAGGCGCCGAAGGCTGGCCGCTCCCTGCCGGGCAGAACCGGACTCACTGGCGTGGGCGTCATTATCGGCGCGGTGTCAGCCATCTTTGGCATCGGCGGCGGTTCCCTCAGCGTCCCGTTCTTCACCTGGTGCAACATGAAAATGCAGGACGCCGTGGGCACCTCCAGCGCGGGTGGCATACCCATCGCCATTGCCGGCGCTGCCGGTTTCGTGTGGACCGGCTGGAACCATCCACAATTGCCGCAACACAGCGTTGGTTACATCTATCTTCCTGCGCTGGCGGGCATTGCCGTGACCAGCGTCCTGTTTTCCCAGATCGGCGCCCGCTGGGCTCACCGCATTCCCGCAGACACCCTGAAAAAAATCTTCTCTGCGGTGCTGTCGGCGGTGGGTGTCAAACTGCTGTTCGGATAAGATGCCGTCACCTTGCTGTCATCAAACTGCAATAGGATAGCTGCAATCCAGTTATCGTCCTTCCAGGAAAAGCCATGAATAGAATCGCACTGCTCCTGCTTTGTTCGCTCGTGTTCACCGCTTGTGCTTCGGGCCGCCACCACAAACTCTACGAAGGCGATCCCGCACAGGCTGCCCATATTGATTCGTTCGAGACGGTGCTGATCAAGTACATCGACAATGAAGATATGGGCGTCGGTTTCATTGGCCAGAAGCATGTCTACGACATCCAGGCTGGCCAGCACACGCTGCTGGTGGAATATTCGGACATCTTCGACGTGGACGCCGACAATCACGAAAAAGTGGTATCGCGCCCCGTGAAGATCACGTTTGTGGCGGAAGCCGGCAAGCGCTACCAGGTTCAGCATGAGCCGCAGAAGCGCCTCAATCACGCCAAATCTTTCGCGGAAAAGCCGGATTTCCGGGTGGTGGAACTGCCGGGCGGGACCCGGGTGCCGGTCACTGTGGAATTGAGTCGTCCGCGCGAATTCCTGGCGGGTCTGAAATTCGAAAACACACCGACTTATGAATTTGCCAGCGACAAGGTGCAGGCAGCTGCCCCGGCGGGTGCTGCGGTCGTGGCGGGCGCTGCCGGTGTGGCTGCCGCTGCTCCGGCAGGACAGGCGGCGCCCGGCACCGAAGCCCCCCATCTCAAGATGCTGCAGTATTCCTGGCAGAATGCTTCTGCGGCGGAGAGGGATGCGTTTTTGAAATGGATTGGCAAACCTTGATGGCGTGAATCGCCACTTCGCCCTGCCGGTGCGACATTACCTCTTCCGGTTGATTGCCAGGGCGGAATATCCAGGTAGGCTTGCTTTCAATAACGCATGAAGCTGATAAACGCGGGCGCCGGCAACCCGGCTTTCAGCGCGTTTTTTGATCTGGGTTAGGGCGATGGTCACAACGTCTATAATGGCGCGAAATAGCCTTTGCTTTTCATGCGACTGTCATATAATTGCCACGTCGTCCTGTTTGCAAGAGGGGGCGGCGCTGCAACAATCTGTGTTTGCTGTAGTGCAGCTGGTCAGGGAAGTCAGAACAGAAAAATGGAACGGGCTCAGTCTTTTTGCGACGCGACAGCAGGAATCTGCGAGCCTGGTTTTTGATGACCCGTTTTTTTGTTATTGGTTTCTCACGAAACGTGAATGTCACTGAAGTGTCATAAATCGTCTTCATACTGCGCACCGTCAGTGAAAACAGTCTTTTGTGTCAAATACCTCGGACCTTTTGGAGAGAGAATATGAAAGTAAGATTGCTTCCTTTGGCTATCAGCGCCGCAATTGCCATGCCTGGAGTTGCTCTGGCGGAAGGCCCTACTGTTTATGGCAAGCTGAATGTTTCGTATGAAATGGTTGATGTTGATTATGGCTATGATGTTGATCTGGACGGTGATCCGCTTGGGGATCGCAACACCAGCGCTGATCGTTGGGAGCTGATCAGCAACTCATCTCGCCTGGGTGTAAAAGGTGATGCCGCCGTTAACGACAGCCTGAAAGCGATTTATCAAATTGAGTTCGGTCTTTCCGCTGATGGTGACGGTTCCACTTGGAGCAACCGAGACCGCTTCGTGGGGTTGGCAGGAAATTTTGGTACTTTCCAGGTTGGTAACTTTGATAGCCCGCTGAAGAAATCCCAGGGCAAGATAGACCAGTTCAACGATCTGGCAGGTGACTTGCAGTACATTTTTCTGGGCGACAACCGTGTTAGCGATGTTCTCCAATATTCAACCCCGGCAATGGGTGGCTTCCAGGCAAATCTGGCCTTTATGCCTGGTGAGCAATACGATGATGGTCTTGATGAGAATACCATTCCTGCCGACACCAATGGTGAAGAGAAAGATGGTCCTGCAGATGCCTTCTCGACCTCTGTGACTTTCACACAGGACATGATTTACGCTGCGTTGGCATATGACTCTGAAGTTGCTTCAACTGCGTACTATGGTGTTGATCCTGAATTCGCACTGCTGTCAGATGGCGCATACTACGACACGCTGCGTTTGACCGGCGTGATTACGTTGGATGCTCTGCAGTTGGGTGCAATGTACCAGCAGGCTGAAACTTCGGATTCCGATATTGATGGTGATTTGGAGCAGGATGGCTTTCTGTTGAGTGCTTCTTTCAAAATCAGTCAGATTGTTTTGAAAGGTCAGTATGGTGCAACTACGCTCTCCGACAATGATGCTGATGAAGATTTCGATGCTGAACAATTGGCATTCGGAGTTGACTACCTGTTGAGCAAGCAAACTACCCTGTTTGGTTACTACAACATGTTGGCGTACGAAGCTGACTTTGACGGCGCCGAAGAGCAAACCAAAGACAACTTGGGCGTAGGTATCGTCCACAACTTCTAATCCTTCCCAGGATCAAGAAGTCTCCGAAAACGCCAGCCTCGTGCTGGCGTTTTCATTTCTGCAATCGCAATCGTGTGCAAGCCCCGTCATTTTCACCCGCCCACAAAAAAGCAGCCCGAAGGCTGCTTCAATATTCACTTCAAGAACGGCGTGTAGCCGCCAGATCACTCCGGCTTCTGCATCACCAGGGTCGCATTGGTCCCGCCAAATCCGAAGCTGTTGCTCATCACCGTCCGCAGCCCGGCATTGTCCCGCCGTTCCAGCACAACATCAGCACCTGCCACTTTCTCATCCAGGTTCTCAATGTTGGCGGATGCCGCGATGAAGTCATTCTCCAGCATCAGCAGGCTGTAAATCGCTTCCTGCACGCCCGCAGCACCCAGCGAGTGGCCGGTGAGGGATTTGGTTGAGCTGACGGGAGGTGTCCGGCCGCCAAACACTTCCTTCATCGCGCCGATTTCAGCCGCGTCACCCACTGGCGTACTGGTGCCGTGGGCGTTGATGTAATCGATGGGGCCTTTCACGGTGGACATTGCCATCTGCATGCAGCGCATGGCGCCTTCACCGCTGGGTGCCACCATGTCGCAGCCGTCGGAAGTGGCGCCGTAGCCCACCAGTTCGGCATAGATTTTCGCGCCACGGGCCTTGGCGTGTTCGTATTCCTCGATCACCAGCATGCCGCCGCCGCCAGCGATGACAAAACCGTCGCGGGAAACGTCAAAGGCGCGGGACGCAGTGGAAGGGGCGTCGTTGTATTTGGTGGACAGGGCGCCCATGGCATCGAACATCATGGTCAGGGCCCAGTGTTCTTCCTCGCCACCGCCGGCAAACACGATGTCCTGTTTGCCGAGCTGGATCAGTTCCGCCGCGTGACCAATGCAGTGAGCGCTGGTGGCGCAGGCAGAGGTGATCGAGTAGTTCACACCCTTGATCTTGAACGGTGTGGCCAGACAGGCTGACACGGTGCTGGTCATGACGCGTGGCACCATGTAGGGCCCGATGCGCTTGACGCCTTTTTCCCGCAGGATGTCGGCAGCCTGCACCTGGTTGTCGGAGCTGCCGCCACCGGAGCCGGCCACAATGCCGGTACGGATATTGGAAACTTCGCTGTCGGTCAGGCCGGAATCCTTGATCGCCTGTTGCATCGCGATGTAGGCATAGGCAGCGGCGTCACCCATGAAACGCAGGGGTTTGCGGTCGATATAGTCTTCGACGTTGATCTGGACCTGGCCGGCCACATGGCTGCGCAGGCCCATTTCCTTGTACGACTCCTTGAAGCGGATGCCCGAGGTGCCGTTCCTGAGCGAGGCAGTGACCGTTGCCTTGTCGTTGCCGAGGCAGGAAACAATGCCCATCCCAGTTACCACAATGCGTTTCATGGCGAATACCTTTTGCGAATGACGTGTTTGTTATGGTTATCGTTGTTGATTCGGGATCAGAAGCTGTCGGTCGAGGTGAACAGGCCGACCCGCAGATCTTTCGCGGTATATATTTCGCGGCCGTCCACACTCAGGGACGCATCGCCGATACCCATTACCAGCTTGCGTTCAATCACACGCTTCATCTGGATTTCATAGCGCACCACCTTGGCAGTGGGCAGCACCTGGCCGAAGAATTTCACTTCGCCGGCACCCAGGGCGCGACCGCGGCCCTTGTTGCCTTTCCAGCCCAGGAAGAAACCGATCAGCTGCCACATGGCGTCGAGGCCGAGGCAACCCGGCATTACCGGATCTTCCTCGAAATGACAGCCGAAGAACCAGAGGTCCGGCTTGATGTCCAATTCGGCGATGATCTCGCCCTTGCCATGCAGACCGCCATCGGCGTTGATGGTGGTGACGCGATCCATCATCAGCATGTTGGGAAGGGGAAGACGGGCGTTGCCGGGGCCGAACATTTTGCCGTGGCCGCAGTCCAGCAATTCTTGCAGGGTGTAAGCGTTTTTCTGACTCATGAAGTGTCGATGCTTTGTGAATGAATGATTGTTACAGGTGACGGGGGCTGGTTTGTTCTTTTTTCCCGGTTGTCGGGCCGGCATGGCGACCACTGCTGGGTGCGATGGGCAGAAATGACAACTCACCTGCGCGTTCAGGATTCCTTTCTCGCAGGCCACATGGTAGCTGTTCTACTGGCAGGAAGCGACAGCCGTAAACGTAAAAATACGTTTCCGTCACGGAAAGTCAAAGTCTTAGCGGCAAAAGCGAATCAGAATAGGCAGCGGTAGGGTCGGGTGCCTGAAGCAGTGGCCTGTGGTATGGTTAGCGGCGTTTTTATGACAGCCATAAAGGCTGGCGGGAGCAATCAAGGTGATACCAGAAATCGGACATTTCGCCATCGTCATGGCGATGGTAATGGCGGTGGTGCAGGCGGTGGTGCCGCTGGCGGGTGCTGCGCTGATGAACGGGCGCTGGATGGCGGTGGCCCGTCCGGCAGCTTATGGGCAGTTTGGTTTTCTTCTGTTTGCCTTTATATGTCTGGCGGCGAGTTTTGTCGGCAACGATTTTACCGTCGCCTATGTGGCGCAGAATTCGAATACGCTGCTGCCGCTGGGATACAAGATTTCGGCGGTGTGGGGTGGTCATGAAGGTTCGCTGCTGCTGTGGGCGCTGGTGCTTGGCGGGTGGACTGCTGCGGTTGCGCTCTGGAGTCGCCATCTGCCTGGTGTGGTGGCCGCGCGCGTGCTCGGTGTGATGGGGCTGGTGGCCATAGGATTTATATCCTTCCTTTTATTCACCTCAAATCCGTTTGATCGTGTGCTGCCGGATTTTCCGCCCGACGGCAGTGACCTGAATCCGCTGCTGCAGGATTTTGGCCTGATCGTGCATCCGCCGATGCTGTATATGGGCTATGTGGGTTTCTCGGTCGCGTTTGCATTTGCGATTGCCGGGCTATTGGGCGGACGGCTCGACAGCGCCTGGGCACGCTGGTCGCGTCCCTGGACCACGGTGGCCTGGTGTTTTCTCACCATCGGTATTGCACTGGGCAGCTGGTGGGCCTATTACGAATTGGGTTGGGGCGGCTGGTGGTTCTGGGACCCGGTGGAAAATGCGTCCTTCATGCCCTGGCTGGCAGGCACGGCACTGATGCATTCACTGGCAGTGACAGAAAAGCGTGGCGTGTTCAAGGCATGGACGGTGTTGCTGGCGATCCTGGCTTTTTCCCTCAGTTTGCTGGGAACCTTCCTGGTGCGCTCCGGCGTGCTGACGTCGGTGCATGCGTTTGCCGCCGATCCGGAACGTGGCTATTTCGTGCTGGTCTTCCTGGTGTTGATGGTGGGCGGTTCCCTCCTGCTGTTCCTGTTGCGGGCGCCGGTGCTGAAAAGCGAGAGCCGTTTCGATCTGTATTCCCGCGAAATGTTTTTGCTGTGCAACAACGTCATTCTGATTTGCGCGACCGGTCTGGTGCTGGTGGGAACTCTGTATCCGATCCTGTTCGACGTGCTGGGCTGGGGCAAGATTTCCATTGGCCCGCCTTATTTCAACACGGTGTTCGTGCCGATTTCATTGCTGCTGCTGGTGTTCACCGGAATCGGGCCGCTGGTGAACTGGAAACGGCATCAGATGGCTCTGCTCAAGCGCACGCTGTTGCAGGCGCTGGTGATCGCACTGTCGCTGGGTGCCCTTGCGCTCTGGCTGTTTGATGCCGGCTGGGACTGGATTGCATTCCTGGCCTTGTCGGTGTGCCTGTGGGTGGTGTGGATCACGCTGACGGAAGCCCTGCGGAAAATCCGCACCGCGAAAGCCGGATTCATTGCGGGTGTGCGCCGTCTTTCCCTCAGTTACTGGGGCATGGTGATCGCGCATATCGGTATTGCTGTGACGGTGGCGGGCATCACCATGACCTCGACGTTTGACGTGGAGCGCGACGTGCGCATGGCGGCGGGCGACCGGGTCAACATTGGCCCCTACGTGTTTGTGTTTGACGGCGTGCGCGAGATCAGGGGGCCGAATTTCCAGTCCACCGAAGGCGTAGTGAATGTGTTGCACGGTGACGAGCAGATCGCCACCCTGCGTCCGGAAAAACGCCGCTATTTCGTGCGCCGTGACGTGATGACCGAAGCGGCGATTGATCCCGGTTTCACCCGCGATCTTTATGTCGCACTGGGCGAGCCGTTGCAGGATGGCAGCTGGGCGGTGCGCGTTTACTACAAGCCTTATATGCGCTGGGTGTGGGGTGGGGGCATGATCATGGCGCTGGGCGGATTCATTGCCCTGAGTGATCGCCGCTACCGCTTGCAGATCAGAAGCCGTGTTGCCGGCGCAGCCTCGTCCCTGGCGGGAGGAAAAGCCTGATGTCGCTGAATAAATGGCTGCTGTTTTCGTTGCCGCTGATCGGTTTTGCCTTGCTGGTGTATTTCTTCGGGCGCGCGATCGGTTCTGATCCTTCGATCCTGCCGTCCACCCGTATCGACCAGCCATTGCCGGCGTTCCAACTGCCCACGCTGGAAGATCCTGCGCGTACCGTCACGGCCACCGATATCAAGGGCCCCCTGCTGTTGAACGTATGGGCCACCTGGTGCCCGTCCTGCATTGTGGAGCATCCGGTGCTGGTGGCGTTGTCGCGGGAAGGCATCCGCATGGTGGGGCTGAATTACAAGGATGAGCCACAGGCGGCGCGCCAATATCTTGCGATCCATGGCAATCCCTTTGAACTGAACATCGCCGATGTGAAAGGGGATTTCGGTCTGGACCTGGGTGTGTACGGTGCGCCGGAATCCTACCTGATCGATGCCGCTGGCAAGATCCGCTATCGCCATGTGGGCGTAATTACCGAGGATGTGTGGCGCACGCTGCTGTGGCCGAAATGGCAGGAAATGGGCGGTACTCATCCTGGTCCTGCCGCGGGTGATGACAGCCAGAAGGGTGGCGCATGAACATGAAACGAATGTTTCTGCCGGTGGCTGCGCTCTGGCTGGCGTTGCTGGGTGGCACGGCGCTGGCCACCATCGATGCCTACGAATTCAAGGCGCCGGAAGATGAGCAGCGTTTCCGCGTGCTGGTGGAAGAGCTGCGCTGCCCGAAATGCCAGAACCAGAATGTTGCGGATTCCAACGCTGGCCTGTCCAAGGACATCAAGGACCGGGTGTTTCGCCTCATCAATGAAGGCAAATCCAACTCCGAGATTACCGATCACATGGTGGAGCGGTTTGGTGACTTCATCACTTACCGTCCGCCAGTGCGCCCGCTGACCTGGTTTTTGTGGTTCGGACCGTTTGCGCTGGCGCTGCTGGCGGCGTTGATCATCCTGGTGCGCAAATTCCGGCAGCAGCCTGCGACCGCACAGGTATCGCCTGAACAGGAAGCCCGGGTGCAGGCCTTGTTGCGACAACTCGAACAGTCGGAAACCGGTGCCAAACAAGAGGAATCGAAATGACGCAGTTGTGGGCCCTGATGGCCTTGATGGCAGTGGTGGGTGCACTGGTTGTGGTGTTGCCGTTGCTGAAACACCGGGCGCGGGAGGAATTGTCCGGCGTTGCCGTGAATTCCTTGGTGTACCGCGACCGGTTGCAGGAACTGGAGACGGATTTGCGGGAAGGCCGCGTGCAGGCGGACGAATTCGCCCAGCTCAAGGCCGAACTGGAATTGACGCTGCTGGACGATGTGAACCTCAGCCAGCAGGATCAGGGTCCGCGCTCGGTGACGGGAAAATGGCTTGTGTGGCCGTTGTTTGCGCTGGTGCCGTTGGCCGCATTCTTCCTGTACTGGACCGAAGGCTATCGCAGCGAAACCGGTGACTGGCTGGCGGCGCAACCGCGCCTTGAAGCGATGATTCCGCAAATGCTGGCGGGGGATTTCGCCGCGCTGGAACAGCAGGGCGTGCAACTGCCGGACCTGATTCGTGGCATGCAGGCGCATCTGCAGAAGAAGCCACACGATGCCCGCAGCTGGTATCTGCTCGGCGTCAGTTACATGCAGGTGCGGATGGCAGAGCCGGCGGAGCTGGCCTTCAGTCGTGCCCTCAATCTGGAACCGGACAATGCGGATTATGTGGTGGGATACACGCAGGCTTCGATGGCGCAGAACGACGGCGCGTTGACACCGGAAATGCGGCAAACCCTGATCCGCATCATCGGGCAGCAACCGGAGAATCCAAAACCCTATATGACATTGGGCATGGCCGCATTCCAGGGTGGTGATTTCAACGGTGCCATCGACATCTGGCAGCAATATATCCAGCGGGAAAACGCCGATTCCCGCGCGGTGCAACTGTTGCAGCGCAGTGTCGAGGTGGCACGCAACCAGCTGGCGCAGGCCGATTCTGCACCTGCAACCGACAGCGGCCAGCCCGATGCTGCCACGGACAAACCCCTGCTAAGCGTGAAAGTGGATCTGGCGGCAGAGGTGCGTTCGCAACTGACAGCCAGCGATACGCTGTTTGTTTATGCCAAGGCCGTAAATGGTCCGCCGATGCCGCTGGCCGTAGTGAAGCAACCGGTGGGGAATTGGCCTGTGATCGTGCAGCTGAGCGATGCCAATGCGATGACGCCCATGGCCACTTTGTCGAAATTTCCCGATGTGATCGTGCAGGCCCGTATTTCTGCCACCGGCAACGCCATTCCCCAGAGCGGCGACTGGATTGGTCCCACCCAGGTGGTGAAACTGGCGGGTGGAAAGCAGGATGTCAGCCTGCAGATCTCCGCGCGCATGCCCTGACGGACAACACGGAATGCTTATAGCAACCCTGTGCGGTGCATGCATTCCGTTTTAAAAAACCAAACCCGATCAGGCAATGTAAAACCGGCCTGTGATGCAGTTCGCACCCGTCCATTGATCCTTTCTGAAAGGCGGACACTGCGCCGCCGAAACTTCGCCGTGTCATGCCGCCAGCGACTAAACTGGAAGCATCAGGGTTAAACCGGTGTTCCCGGCGCGAGTTGATCATGGCCATAGCAGTTTCACTTCAGCGGTATTTCGAACGCAAAGGCATCGTCTACAAGACCCATCCTCATGTCCGCGAGAACAGCCTGTCGAAACTCTGTTTTGAACTGGGTATCGACCCTGCCCATGTGGCGGTACCCGTGCTGCTGCAGAGTGCGCGCAAGGCCTACCTGATGGCAGTGTTGCCGCTTTCCAGTGGACTGGACATGAATCGCGTTGAAGCACTGTTGCGCCGCGAATTCACCTGGCTTGACGACTATGCCGTATCGCAGCGCTTCCTGGATGTCGAACCGGGTGCCGAACCGCCGATTCCAGAGCCCTATGATCTGCCCTGCATCGTTGACCGCTCACTGATGGACGTCGAGCGCGTGTTTTTCCGTGCCGGCACCCATTCCAGTCTTGCCAGTGTCGATGCCGACACCTTCCAGTTTCTGTTCAGAGCCTATCCCAAGGCCGTGATTTCCAATCCCATGCAAGCGTTGGCGGAGGAATTGATTCCTGCCACCACTGCAGGGGATGCCGACCGCATCCGCCAGTATCTGGAAAACATGCACCGGCTGCCGGCGATGCCGGCCATGGCGCTCAAGATCATTCAACTGGTGTCGGATACCAAAACCACCGCAGTGGATCTGGCGGAAGCTGTCGAGCTTGATCCCAGCATGGCGGCCCAGATCGTCCGTTATGCCGCGTCGCCTTATTATGGGTATCGTGGCCGCGTCAATTCAGTGCAGGACGCGATTACCCGCGTGCTGGGTTTCGACCTGGTGAGCAATATCGCATTGGGCATTGCGTCCGGCCGGGCATTCAAGGTGCCGCAGGAGGGTCCACTCGGCTTGAAAGCATTCTGGAAGCACGCGCTGTATTGCGCAGTGGTGTCCCAGAGTCTGGCGCGCAAAATCGATCGGCCTGACTTGATCAATCCGGCCACCGCCTATCTGGCGGGCCTGCTGCACAATATTGGTGTGCTGCTGGTGGGGCATCTGTTTCCGCCCGAGTTCTGCCTGCTCAACAAACTCGCCAGCAAGCATCCGGAAAAGCCATTGCACGCGATTGAAAAGGACATGATCGGCATGGGTCAGGCGCGGCAACTGATCGCACTGGGGCATGACCAGATCGGCGGATTCCTGATGGAAAAATGGCGTCTGCCGGAAGAAGTGGTGGCCTGCTGCTATCACCACCATGACGAACATTACAACGGCCCGTTCCAGGATTACGTGCGCCTGATCCAGCTCAGCAACCGTCTGCTGGCACAGCGACAGATTGGCGATCTGGGTATTCCGGATGGCCTGGTCAACGGCTTTGGTGCCCATCTTATTTCGTTCAATGCTGCTGAAGCGGTGTTTGAAAAAGTAATGGAGCTGTGCCCCGAAATCGACAGTCTCGCCAATCACATTGCCGCATGATGGCGCAGGCAGGTATTCCTGCCTGCCCGCCATTTCCCGCAGCTGTTTTCAAAAATCCCGCCAAAACAATTAGTTATATCGCCGCCGCCAGCGGGGTTGTAACCAATCCTGTTCATGTGTATGTTTGGCCCTTCTTTTCCATGCCGGAATCTCTGATGCAGCATTCCGGCCGCCATCTGCGACCAAGCTGAATTTGCTAGAATCCTCGAACGAAAGAGCAGCATTGTGCGAGAACTCTTTCGTACCCGATCCGTTATAGATATCAACCATCATGGAGTCTCGTTCAATGCGTATCATTTTGTTAGGCGCGCCCGGTGCCGGGAAAGGTACCCAGGCACAATACATCACTGAAAAATTCGGCATACCCCAGATTTCCACCGGCGACATGTTGCGTGCGGCGGTCAAGGCGGGCTCTCCGCTGGGTGTGGCGGCGAAGAAGGTGATGGATGCCGGGCAACTGGTGTCTGATGACATCATCATTGGCCTGGTGAAAGAACGCATTCTGCAGGACGACTGCAAGAACGGATTCCTGTTTGATGGCTTTCCCCGCACCATTCCCCAGGCAGAAGCGCTGCTGAAAGCAGGCGTCGAAATCGATCACGTGCTGGAAATCAACGTACTGGACGAGGAAATCGTGAAGCGTCTGAGTGGGCGTCGCGTGCATGCGGGTTCCGGCCGTGTTTATCACACCGTTTATAATCCTCCCAAGGCGGCCGGCAAGGATGATGTGACAGGTGAGGATCTGGTACAGCGGGACGACGACAAGGAAGAAACCGTGCGCAAACGGCTGCAGGTTTACCACACGCAAACCGCTCCGCTGGTGGATTTTTACCAGCAGGTATCGCGCAGTGGAAAGGGTAAAACCCGTTACAGCCGGGTGGAAGGTATCGGCAGTGTCGAAACCATCACCAATGCAGTTCTGGCGGCGCTGAAAAGCTGAAAATTGGGTTTCCAAACTGTTCGCACCATGAAAAAAGCACCCTTCGGGGTGCTTTTTTTTGGTCCAGATCTGGATTTTTTGGCAGCACATGCGCGGTAATTCACTGCCGAATTGTTGTTGTGCATTCACCCTGACAGCGATCACGGCAGTATTCGACAAGTATGCAAAATGGAATTTCAACGCGACGAAATCCTGCGGCGGGCATATTCGCACTGTGCAGTTTGAGTGGTTGATTGAGCGGATGTGATGCGTGTGAAAATCGAAAAATCGGGAGGCTGAGATTAAAAAATGGAAAAAAAGAGTGAAAATGGGGAAAAAAATCGGGTTTGAAGCTGGAAATAAATGATTTATTAAATATTATTGCCATGTGTATGTATCACATGCATTTTTTTTGTGCTACTTTTTCTCTAAGCACATTTTTAGCAAGTTTTCAAAAGTGTGCGCGAAAAAGTTGCCATAGCTGAGGAGATAAAAACATGGCGAAAGCAAAAAAAGCAGCAGCTAAGCGTCCGCGCAAGGCTGCACCGAAAAAGGCAGCTGCGCCCACGCATCCGATTTTGGCGAAAGCAGAAGCGGCTCTGGATAAGGTTCAAAAAGAACTGGATCTGGTAGCCAAGAAAGCTGAAGCAGCCAAGAAGGAAGCCGCCGCGAAAGCAGCTGCAGCCAAAAAAGCCGGTTCCAAGACAGCCAAAAAGGTTGCCGAGGCCGCTAAAAAGGCTGCTGCGAAGGCAGGTGACCAGCTGAAGTCCCAAAAAGAGCAGTTGCGTCACGCCAAGGTGGCTCATGCTGTTGCCAAGGTTGAAGCTGCTGTTATTTCAGCCGAGGAAAGAGCCGTTGAAGCCACTATGGAATTCGCAGAATCGCTGGCCAAGCGTGCCGAAGCGGATCTGAAGAAAGCCGTAGGTGCCTTCGAAGCCCGTTGGAAAAAGTCCCGCAAGGCGGCTGATTCCAAGAAGGTGAAGAAGAAAGAGAAGAAAGAAAAAAGCAAAGCCAAATCCGCAGCCAAAAAGGCCAAGGTGAAGGCTAAAGTCATCGCGAAGAAGGCCGTTGGCCCGAAAAAACGCGCTGGCGCCAAGAAACGCCGTGTAGCCAAGGCCAAGAAAGGCGCTGCTCCGGCAGCTGCGGCCGCTCCGGCAGCCAAAAAGCCCGCCAAAGCCAAAAAAGCCAAGGTTGCGAAGAAAGCCAAGGTAGCCAAGAAGAAGGCCGCCCCGAAAAAGGCAGCAGCCAAGAAGACGGCAGGAAAAAAAGCCGCTCCTAAAAAGGCTGGCGTGAAAAAAGCAGCTCCGAAAAAGGCTGCTGGCAAGCGTGGCCGTCCCAAGAAAGCCGCTCCCGCTGCTGCTGCTCCCGCAGCATAAGTAGCCGGAACGCAAAAAAGCCCCTTTCGAGGGGCTTTTTTTATGCCTGCATATCGGTGAAGCCTGATTTTATCCGTTGCCCCGTTCACCCAGCGCTGTTTCGATTCGTGCCAGTTCCTCTGCTGTATTCAGGTTGGCGAAGATCTCGGTGTCACGAATGGTGACAATTTCTGGATTTTGCGCCATGCACCAACGAGTGAGCTGGCGCTGATCGCTGGCGAGAAATGCCCGAATCGATTCTGCGAGTGAGCGATGGTAAAGCCCGAACAGCGGTTGCAGGCGTTCGCCATCGTGGCAGATCACCAGGCGTGCGGGGCATTTCGGCAACAGGCGTTGTGCCAGGTCGGCGGGAATCAGGGGGGCATCAGTAGGTACCACCAGCGCATAGTCGGTGCGGATGTTTTCCAGTGCGGTGGCGATGCCCGCCAGCGGCCCCAGATAAACCTTTTCGTCGTGCACGACGGGAACACCCAGCGCCTGGTAACGTTCCAGATTGCGGTTGGCGCTGATGATCACTGGGCCCACCTGGGATTTCAGTTGTTCCAGCACCCATTCGATCAGCGGTTTCCCGCGCAAAGTAATCCAGCCCTTGTCTTGCCCGCCCATGCGGTTGCCTTCACCGCCGGCAAGAATGACGCCGGTGAGCTGGCTGGAATCGCTCATGAACAAACCTCCGATATGCTAGAGTGCGCAGCGCCGGCATTATAACCCGAGACGCCATGCCAACCCATCCTGCCTCCAGTCTGACTTACTTTTCCGACGCCAGCCCGTTGCGGGAATCCTGGCCCGGTTTTACCGTGCGCACCGAGCAGCGGGCGTTGGCTGAAGCGGTGGAAAACGCATTGTCACAGCGGCAACCGATGGCACTGGAAGCACCTACCGGCACGGGAAAAACCCTGGCCTATCTGTTGCCGGTGTTAATGCATTCGCAGCGCATCATTATCTCGGTGGGCAATCGCACCCTGCAGGACCATTTATGGTGGGGCGAATACCAGAAATTGCGTAGTTGCCTGCCGCAGGTGCGGCCGTTGACGGTATTGAAGGGCTGCGAGAACTATATCTGCCGCTGGAAACTGGATGAACAGCTGCAGACAGGCGAGCGCTGGGTGGCGGAAAACTGGCAGGCGATCAGCATCGGCCTGCAGCAAACCCGCTCGGGCGAAATCAATACCCTACCGTTGCCGGATGCGGAGCGGGCCATTGCCACGCAACAACTGACGGTCACGGCCGATCAATGTCTGGGTCAGCGCTGCACTCAATTCGGCAACTGCTATTTTCAGCAGGCCCGCACTCGCGCCGCGCAGGCAGAAGTGCTGCTGATCAACCACACGCTGCTGCTGAGCGACAATCGCCTGTTCGAGAAGGGCATGGGTGCCCTGCTGCCAGTGGCGGATGCCGTGGTGGTGGATGAAGCCCATCAGTTGCCGGATCTGCTGGTGCGGTTCAATACCGACATGCTCGATGGCTACCGTCTGCAGCGCTGGTTGCGGCAGGTGCGATCCGCCTGCAAGGAGTATTTCGGGCTATTCCCGACTTTGAAAAGCGGATTGAACCAGCTGGAATCGATGTGGGAAAAAATCAGCCACCAATTACACCAAAGTGGTGAGGACAATCTGGTGCAGGTGGCGGCGGTCAGCCTGTTGCCGCTACTTAAATTATTGATGTCGCTAGATGTTGTGTTGCGACAGGTGCAAACCGCGCATGCTGGTATTCAGTCGCAGCTGGAGCAGTTGCAGGCGTGGCGTTCGGTGCTCGGCCATGCCATTGCGGAGGAAACGGTGCTGCAGGCCGACACCGGCGGTCGTTGGTTGCGGTTGATCGCCGGGCGCGTGCAATCGCCCTTTGCCAATCTTGCCGCCACCAGTGCCAACTGGATTTTCATTTCCGCCACGCTGGCAGTGGACAATTCGTTCACCTGGTTCAAACGCATTCTGGATCTGCCGCAATTGCAGGTGCAACGTTTTGCCGGCGAACTGGATTACGCACGGCAGGCAATGCTGTGGATTCCGGAATCCCTGCCGGAACCGACGGATGAGGCGTTCATGTCGGCCTGGATCGAGCAGGTGCTGACGGTGGCGCGGGATCTGGATGGCGGCATGCTGCTGTTGTTCTCCAGTCACGAGGCGCTGCAGAACGCCGCGCAGTTGTTGCAGGGACGCACCGACCGGCAATTGCTGATCCACTTGCCCGGCAGTCATCGCCAGCAGCTGTTGCAGCAATTCCGCCAGAACGATCAGAGCCTGCTGCTGGGCACGGGCAGTTTCTGGGAAGGCATCGATGTGAGCGGTGCCGCGTTGCGTTGCATCGCCATCGACAAACTGCCGTTCACACCACCCGACGATATTCTGGCGCTGGCGTGGAAATTCATGGCGGCAAAACAGGGCCAGCATTTATTCAACGATTACATGGTGCCGCAGGCGATCACCCGCTTCCGCCAGGGGATCGGGCGGCTGCTGCGTTCCAGTGATGATCGCGGCCTGATTCTGGTGGGTGACACCCGTCTGCTGCGCAAGCCCTATGGACAGCGCTTTCTGTCCAGTCTGCCACCGGTGCCTGTGGCAACATCCTTCGCCGCCGTGCAGGCATTCTTCCGCGAGCAGGGACTATTGCGACCGGACTGACACATTTGTCCCGCCGCCCATTCCTGCGATAATGCGCGCTTCAACCCGGGAGCTCCGATGCCGCCTACACTGCTTGCCATCGACACATCGTCTGAAGCCTGTTCTGTCGCCCTGCAAACCGGCGATGAGGTGCTGTTCCGTTTTACCGATCAGCCGCGCAAGCATGCGGAACTGATTCTGCCGATGGTGGACGAGGTGCTGGCGGAAGCGGGTCTGCGTTTGCAGCAGCTGGATGCGCTCTGTTTTGGTCGGGGGCCGGGTTCATTTACGGGGCTGCGCATTGCGGCAGGCACTGTGCAGGGCCTGGCGTTCGGTGCTGATCTGCCGGTGGTGCCGGTGTCGTCGCTGGCGGGGCTGGCGCAGCGGGCGCTGCGTGAATTCGGCTGGACCCACACGCACGCCGCGTTCGATGCGCGCATGGGTGAAGTGTACTGGGGCAGTTATCAGGCAAATGATGCGGGCAATCTGGAACTGGTGGGGCGCGAGTGTGTGTGCGTGCCGGCGCGGTTGCAGCAGGCCGCCGGTATTGAAGCGGAAGCAGACTGGTATGGTGCCGGCAGCGGCTGGGTGTTTCGCGACATATTGGAAACCGCCACGGGCTCCTTGCTGCAGTGTGAGCCATCCCTGTTGCCTCATGCCCGCGATCTGCTGCCGCTGGCCACGTTGTATTGGCAGCGGGGCGAATGCATCAGCGCGGAGCAGGTGGTACCGGTGTATCTGCGCAATGATGTGGCGGTGAAGTCGGCACCGCGCCCGGCGAAAGACTGACACCGGTTTTAATCTGCCACGGATTTTCACGGGGAACCTTCCATGACACAGGACACGCCAGCATCGCCGGATTCCGTTGCAACACTCGCCTGGGACCGGCTGCATCCTTTTATTCTGCCCATCCAGGTCACGTCCGCGCATATCGACGTCATGGGCCACACCAATAATGTGGTGTATCTGGAGTGGCTGGAAAAAGTGGCCTGGGCCCATTCCAATTCACTGGGGCTGGATTGGGATGTCTATCGCAAATTGAACCGGGCGCTGGTGGCACGGCGACATGAAATCGATTATCTTGCCGCGACGTTCGCAGGGGACGCGTTGCTGCTGGGTACCTGGATCGTGGACAACGACCGCAAGCTGTCGCTGACCCGCCGCTACCAGATCATCCGGCCCGCTGATGGCGTCACTGTGTTGCGGGGGCAGACGCACTGGGTCTGTATCGAACTGGATTCCGGCAAACCGCGCCGGATGCCGCCGGAATTTGCCGACGGTTATATAGTTTCGCCGTGACGACAAACGCTATCTCGTTGAATTTTATTGCAGCCCGTTGAGCTGAAGTGGATTAGGCATCAGTCGGCACCAGCGGCGGCTATACTGATTCAACTGCAGCATCCATTCATTGAATTGGCAGAATAGATAGAAGGCAGTCAGACTGGTTTTATGAAGATTGGTGGTTCCCAGTTTCAGTCACAGATTAGCAGCACACCCTATGCCCGCGAATGGCAGCGGCAGGACGTGCAGCAGGCTCAGCGCGAGCAGGAAAAGGTGCGCGAGCGTGAAATTCGTGGCGAAACCATTGATGCCGATGTCCAGATCAGTGATGGTGTCCGCCGTTCCGCGCAGCAGCGCCAGGTGGTGGCTGCCAGTGGTTCTGCGTCCACGCAACGTGGTCCTCAATATTATCCGCTGCCTGATCGTGGCAGCCTGTCCGCCAGCCAGCAGCGCGCATTGCAGACCTACAGCACCAACCAGGGCCTCAGCCGCACCATCGATGTGAGGAGCGAATTCCTCGGCTCGGTGGACGTGTTTGCCTGACTGTTGGAATAAAAGGCTGCACATTCTCCTGTCAGCGTCCGGAATTCCCCCATGACTGAATCGGTTCCCACCTGGATTGCTCTGGACCAGCCGACGTTGCGCCAGCGTCTGCAGCAACTGGGCATTGCGCCTGACGTGCTGCAGGGGCACTGGTATGCCGACGCTCCCGATGATGCCGCCGGTCTTGCAGCGATCCTGGAATGGCACGACGACGGGATTCAGCTGCGCGCGACAGAGCGGGAATTGGGTAATCCGATCCGGGTGGATTTTCTGCACGGCAAAACTGGATTCCGCAGTCAGCGTTTTCAGCATGAAATGATCGTGAAGGCCGTGACGGGACGCAGTCGTGACCCGCTCAGCGTGCTGGATTGCACCGCCGGTTTGGGGCGCGATGGTTTTCTGCTGGCAGCGGCGGGATTCTCCGTCACGCTGGTGGAGCGGCATCCCGCCATTGCCTGTCTGTTGCTGGACGGGCTGAAACGCGCAGCAGAAGACTGGGATGCGGCATCGGTATGCGCGCGGATTCGCACTCACCTGGGCAGTGCCCACGATTATCTGGCGCAACTCGAGCCGGCGGCATGGCCGGATGTGATCTGTGTCGATCCCATGTTCCCCGAGCGTGGCAAAACCGCGCTGGTGAAAAAGGAAATGCGGTTGTTCCGTGCGGTGGTGGGGGATGACGAGGATGCGGAGGCGTTGCTGGCGCTGGCGTTACAACGGGCCCGCAAGCGGGTGGTGGTGAAGCGTCCGCGCAAGGCGGAATTCATCGGCGGACGCAAACCCGGCCATCAGCTGGAGGGAACCAGCAGCCGCTTTGACGTTTACGTCGTGTAGCGGCTGCGGGTTCGGGTTTCAATTTCGTTCTTTCACTTTCTCTTTCTTCTCTTTTACCGGCTTCTCGGGCGGGGCGGGCAATTCCTTTTCCAGATCCAGCTCGGCGATCTGCTGGATGCTCTGCCGTGTGTCAGCGCCCAATAGCGAGTGCGCGTCCTCGTGGGACTGCCGCAGCGGATCACCGTACGCCAGCAGGCCGTTCTCATCGATCCAGAGCATGCCGTTTTTCAGCAGCGCCTGGATGAAGTTCTTGAACAGCGCCTTGTCAGAGAATTCCGGGCCGCTGAATTCATGCAGCAGTGCCATGCGCTGGGCCAGCAGGGTGCAGGCTTCCTCCAGCTGTGCCCGTCGCAACACGCCGGACCCGGATTTCAGCAGGATCTCGATGGTGATGTAGAAACGTTCCAGCGACTGTTTCACCGTGCTGGCCAGGATCGTCAGGTGCATGCTTTCGGTGCTGCGGGGGTCCGGTGCCCAGACTTCGCTGTCGTTGCCCTGCAGGTAACCGGCTTCCACCAGCAGGTCCACGCAGCGGTGTACCAGTTCCGGCAATTCCGCTTCCTGCCAGTGAATGAACAGCTCGGTCTGCATGAAAGGGTAGAGTTGCTGGGTCAGGCGGATCAGGGTGTCGCGCTTCAGGCGGCGGTTGTTCTGCACCAGGCAGGCCAACAGGGCCAGCAGGGCAAACATGTGGATGACGTTGTTGCGGTAGTACGTCATCAGCATGGCGTTTTCGTCGTCGAAGCGCAGCACGTCGCCCAGCGGATGTTTCTGCCGCGTCAGAATTTCCAGCCGCTCGCAATAGGCGATGATGTCGGTGCCAGTGAGATTCGGCACCACTGCAATGCCGGAATACGGAATCCGGCGTAGGAAGGTCAGATAGAAATCCAGCTGCTTGGCCAGGGCCTTTTCATCCATCGCCAGCTTGGTGGTGGACAGCAGCGTCAGGCACAGCAGGTTCACCGGGTTCACCACGGCAGCGTCATTGATGTGCGTGATGATGCGGTTACCCAGTTCGTTGACGGAATCGTTCAGCCATGCCGGCGGTTCGTTGTCGTCGTAGGCTTCGCTGCGCCAGCCGGGCGCGATTTCGCCCAGCAACTGGTTCAGGTGAATCGGTTCGCCCACGTTGACGTGCACCTGGCCGAAGGTGCCCTTGATCTTGCGCAGCGTGCGGAAGATGTCCAGCACGCTTTCCTTTTTCTTGGCCTTGCCGTGCAGTTCGCCCAGATAGGTGCCGCCTTCCAGCACTTTTTCATAACTGAAATGCACGGGAATGAAGACGAAGGAACGGCGCCGGGTACGCAGGAAGCTGCGAACGGTCATGTTGAGCATGCCGGCGCGGGGCTCCAGCAGGCGGCCGGTGCGGCTGCGGCCGCCCTCGATGAAATATTCCACCGAGAAGCCGCGGTCGAACACCATGTTCAGGTATTCGGTGAACACGGCGGAGTACAGGCGGTTGCCCTTGAAACTGCGGCGCATGAAGAAGGCGCCGCCGCGCCGCAGGATGGGGCCCACCACCGGCATGTTCAGGTTGACGCCAGCGGCGATGTGCGGCGGCACCAGACCATTCACGAACAGCACGTACGACATCAATAAATAGTCGATGTGGCTGCGGTGGCAGGGCACGTAAATGATTTCGTTGTCCTTCGCCACCTTGTGCAGACGGTCGAGGCCATGCACCTGCACGCCGTCGTACAGCCGGTTCCACAGCCAGGTCAGCACCAGCAGGTACAGGCGGATCACCGGGTGGGAATAGTCCGCCGCGATTTCCTCGGCGTAGCTGCGTGCGTTGTCGAACGCCTTTTTATAGGTGACCTTGTTGCGCCGGGTTTCCGCATCGATTTCCGCCGCTACATTGGGCATGCGCAGAATGGCATTCACCAGCGTGCGGCGGTGCGACAGGTCAGGCCCGATGACGGTTTCCCGCAGGCGGCGGAAGTGGGAGCGCAGCACACGCGAAATCTTGCGGGCGGTGCGTTCCTTCGGCAGGCCCTCGGTGAGTACGGCGCGGACCGAAACGGGTTCGGAGAAATACACCAGGGTCTGGCGGCCCTGGGCAAAGATGATGAACAGCTTGCGGAAGAAGCCGGGTACGCCCCAGCTGTCAGAGAACAGGATCTTGAAGATGGAATTCTCGCGGTCCGGCGCCCGGCCCCAGAACACCGACACCGGCACCAGCTGGATATCCTGCTGCGGGTTCTGTTCCAGCCAGTCGACGATGGCCAGCAGTTTTTTCGGCTGCCGTTGCAGCATGGCCTTGCGCTGCCAGAACCAGCCCTGTTCCGCCAGGAAAAACAGGCTGCGACGCTGGCTGAAGGTGCCCAGGCTGAAACCGTCGGACGGACGCGGCAGGCCCAGATTGCGGCACTCCTGGTCGGCGACCAGGTAATCCGCCAGCGATTGGTTCTTCAACACGTAACAGACGGGACGGGTGGGGTCGAGGTTGAGCCTGCTGATGTCATCCGGCTGTACCTGGGTGCGTACCATCAGGAACAGGAATTTCCTCACCAGCCATATAAAAAGTAGATCGAGTCCTAACCAGCGCGTCATTGAACTACCTATCGGAAAGAGTCCGGCCTTTGCGAAAGTGTCCGGGGATCAAAAGTGGGCTGAAGTCTAATCCCAATGGCTTATACAGGCAAAGGTGGGAGCAGGCAAAACAATGGGCGACACCTCTGTAACAAATCGTTATGGTGGAGGGCCTATTGAAAAGGCCGGGGCCGGTTTTTATAGTGCGCATTCGAAAAATTGGCCGCTGACGGCGAACCATCCTGCCGCAACCCGGTCAAACGGGCGAAAATTTTCTCTCAACATTCCTGGCGGGGCATACCTTGGGATTTGCCGGTGGCCTGCGCCAGGCTTGGGTAATCGGGAAAGGAACCACCATGATCAGAATCGACAACTTGACCAAAAAGTTTGGCCAGTTCACGGCGGTGAACGGCCTGTCATTTACCGTGGCGCCGGGCGAGGTGCTGGGTTTTCTGGGCCCCAACGGCGCCGGCAAATCCACCACCATGAAGATGATCACCGGTTTTCTGGCGCCCACGTCCGGCCACGTCAGCATCATGGGGCACGATGTTGCCCATCATCCGGTGAAGGCAAAGCAGCTGATCGGCTACCTGCCGGAAGGGGCCCCCAGTTATGGCGATATGACGGTGCTGCAGTTCCTGCGCTTTGTCGGCCAGGTGCGCGGCTACCGCGGCGCTGAACTGGCCGCCCGCATCGAGCGCTGCCAGCACGCGCTGCAACTGGACAAGGTGCTCAACCAGCCCATCGAAACCCTGTCGAAAGGTTTCCGCCGCCGGGTCGGTCTGGCCCAGGCCATCATCCATGATCCGCAGGTGCTGATCCTGGACGAGCCCACCGATGGCCTCGACCCCAACCAGAAGCACGAAGTGCGCAACCTGATCGCCAACCTGTCGAAAGACAAGATCGTGATCGTTTCCACCCACATTCTGGAAGAAGTGTCCGCCGTCTGTTCCCGCGCCATCATCATCGCGGGCGGCAAAATCCTGGCGGACGGCACGCCGGCGCAACTGGAAGCCCGTTCCCGTTTCCATGGTGCGGTGACCCTGGGCCTGGAGCACGCTAGCAACGCGCAACAGATCCTGTCCGCGCTGCCGCAGGTGGATCATATCGAGGCCGGCGAGGATCACACGCTGATCGTGTTCCCCAAAGCCGGCCAGCAACTGTTTGAAGTGGTGAACAACGCCATCCAGCAACACCAGTGGCAGGTGCGCGAGCTGCATGTGGAGCGCGGCCGTCTGGACGAAGTGTTCCGCGACATTACCCGTGAGGTGGCCTGATGAATAACCTGACCGTGATTCTGAAACGCGAACTGGCCAGCTATTTCGCCACGCCGCTGGCCTATGTCTTCATTCTTATCTTTCTGGTGCTGGCGGGTTCCTTCACCTTTTTCTTCGGCAATTTCTTCCAGGGCGGGCAGGCGGATCTGCGTGGCTTTTTTGCCTACCATCCCTGGCTGTATCTGTTCCTGGTGCCGGCGCTGTCCATGCGGCTGTGGGCGGAGGAACGCAAGAGCGGCACGCTGGAATTATTGATGACGCTGCCGATCACCCTGCGCGACATGGTGGTGGGTAAATTCCTGGCGGCCTGGGTCTTCACCGGCATCGCGCTGGTGCTGACCTTTCCGATCTGGCTCACCGTGAATTACCTGGGCGATCCCGACAACGGTGTGATCGTCGCCAGCTACTTGGGCAGCTGGCTGATGGCCGGCGGTCTGTTGGCAATCGGCTCCTGCATTTCCGCCACCACCAAAAACCAGGTTATCGCGTTCATCATCAGCGTGGTGGTGTGCTTCCTGTTCATGGTCAGCGGCATGGAGATCGTGCAGGGCTGGCTGCCGCAATGGATGCCGGAATCGGTTTCGACCGCCGTTGCCGCGCTGAGCTACATCACCCATTTCAACTCCATCTCCAAGGGCGTGCTGGATCTGCGTGATGTCTTTTATTTTGTGTTTTTGATTGGTGGCTGGCTGATTGCGAATGCCATTGTCATCGACATGAAAAAAGCGAATTGAGAAGGAGCCGACGCGATGCGAGTCAATAAATGGTTTTCCGGCGCTGGCCTGATCCTGCTGGCACTGGTGGTGCTGTTCTCCACCCTGTTCACCGACTGGCTGTTCAAGGGCGTGCGCTTCGATCTCACCGAAGGCAGCATGTACACGCTGTCCGACGGCAGCAAACAGATCGTGCGCGATATCCAGCAACCGGTTGAGCTGCAGTTCTACTTCTCCCAGGAAGCCACCCGCGATGCGCAGGGCTGGCGTGCCTACGCCAAGCAGGTGCGTGAATTGCTGGAGGAATTCGCTCTGGCTTCCAATGGCAAACTGAAACTGCATGTGATCGATCCGGAGCCGTTCTCGGAAGAGGAGGACCGTGCTGCCGCGTTCGGCCTGCAGGCGATCAATGCCGGCGGTGGCGAGGAGAAAGTGTTTTTCGGTCTGGTGGCGCAGGTGCAGCCGCCCAAAGCGGAAGGCGATACCAAAAAAGAAGGCGATGACAAGACGGCAGAAGAAAGACCCGAGCCGCGTACCGAAGTGATTCCCGTGTTCCAGCCCGACCGGCAGGAATTCCTGGAATATGACATTGCCAAACTTGTGTATCAGGTCAGCCAGCAGCAGAAGCCGAAAGTGGCGTTGCTGACGGATCTGGAAGTGCAGGGCGGTTTCGACATGATGATGCGGCAGCCGTCGCAGCCCTGGGCCACCATCTCCCAGCTGGAGCAGTTGTTCGACGTGCAGAAACTTACCGGCACGGAGCAGGAAATCAGCACCACTGACTATCAACTGCTGCTGGTGATTCACCCGAAAAACCTGTCCGACGCCATGCTGTTCGCTATCGATCAGTATGTGCTGCGCGGTGGCAATGCCCTGATTTTCGTCGATCCCTTTGCCGAGCAGGAAAAGGGCCTCACCTCGACAGATCGCGCATCGGACCTGAACCGGTTGTTCAAGGCCTGGGGTGTGGACTATGACAAGACGAAAGTGCTCGGTGATGCGCAACTGGCGTTGCAGGTGGGCATGGGGCAGGGGCGCGCGCCGGTGCGGCATCTGGCGATCCTGCAACTGAGCGACCGCAATCTGGCCCGCGACAACATGATTGTCAGCAAGCTGGAGACGCTGCATGTGTCCAGCGTCGGCTTCGTCGCTCACGCCAAGGACGCCAAAACCACGTTTGAACCCTTGCTGAGCAGCTCCGAACACGCCATGGCCTTCGATGCCGAGAAGCTGGCATTGATGCAGGACCCCAGCGAACTCACTCAGGGCTTCACCCCCAGCGGCACGCCCTTCGTGCTGGCGGCACGGGTAACCGGCGATGTGCAGAGTGCGTTCCCTGACGGCGTGCCGCAGTCGGAAGGTGGCGCGGAAGCCGGCAACGACAAGCCGGCTGCCAAGGCGGCGGAAAAGACGCCGGCCAAGGCTGACGACGAATACCTGAAAGCCTCGCTGAAGCCGATCAACGTGGTGATCGTGGCGGACACCGATATGCTGACTGACCGTCTCTGGGTGCAGGTGCACCAGTTCTTCGGCCAGCAGGTGGCGCAGCCCTTTGCCGACAACGGCGACTTCTTCTTCAACAGCGTGGATGTGCTGTCCGGCAGCGCCGACCTGATCGGCATCCGCGGTCGCGGCCGTTTCTTCCGCCCGTTCACTGTGGTGCAGGACATGCAGCGCAAGGCGGAAGCTTCGTTCCAGCAGGTGCAGGAATCCCTGACGGCGCGGCTGCAGGAAATCGAAGGCAAACTGGCGGAGCTGCAGCAGAAGCAGGGCGAGGATGGCAACGTCATCACCCTGACGCCGGAAATGCAGTCCGACCTGCTCAAGTTCCAGCAGGAAAAATTGCAGATCCGCAAGCAGCTGCGCGACGTGCAGCACCAGCTGAACCAGGACATCGACCGGCTGGACTTCAGGCTCAAGCTGATCAATATTGCAGGGGTACCGCTGCTGCTCACCCTGTTGGCGATCGTGATTGCGGTGTACCGGCGCAAGCAGATGCGCCGCATTGCATGACCTGAGCGAGCCCGCCGCGACCTTTCAATGGATGCAACCCTGATCGATCAGGCCCTGGCCGCAAGGCCGGGGCCGCCTGCCCAGCCACCGCCAGCCCGTCTGGTGGTCGGCTTCAGCGGTGGTCTGGATTCCACCGTGCTGCTGCAACTGGCACGGCAGTGGCGTCATCACAACGCTTCCACTTTGTTGCTCGCCCTTCATATCAATCATCAATTACACCCTCACGCCGACGACTGGCAGTGGCAATGCGCCGAGCTGTGCAAACACTGGCAGGTACCGTTTGCGGCGCAGGCCGTGACCATCGACCGCGCCCAGGCCAGCCTGGAGCAATCCGCCCGCGCTGCCCGCTATGCTGTCTTCCACCAGCATTGTCAGCCGGGCGATGTGCTGCTGCTGGCCCATCACCGTGACGATCAGGTGGAAACGCTGCTGCAGCGGTTGTTGCGGGGGAGTGGTCCGCTGGGGCTGGGGGGGATGGGATTGTTCAGCCAACAGCAGGGGCTGACTATCGTTCGGCCCCTGCTGGATATCGACCGGGCCGACCTGGAACAGCACGCCAGTGAGCACCAGTTGCGCTGGATCGATGACCCCTCGAATGCTGACAGCCGCTTCGAACGCAATTTCCTGCGCCACGATGCGCTGCCACTGTTGCGTTCCCGCTGGCCGCAGCTGAACCAGACCCTGGCGCGATCTGCCCGCCTGAACCGGGAAGCGGCCAACCTGTTGGATGAATTGGCGCAAAGCGATCAGGGTGAAATGGCAGCAGACGGCGGCCTGCCGCTGGCGCGCCTGAACAATCTGAGCGAGGCCCGTGCCCGCAACCTGATCCGCTACTGGCTGCGGCAGCAGGGGGCGTCCATGCCCAGCGAGGTTCAGTTGCAGCGGGTACTGGATGAAATCGTCCCGGCCGCCGCCGATGCCCGACCCGAACTGGTCTGGGGTGGGCAGGCCATCCGCCGCTATCAGGATGAGTTGTTTTGCGTACCGGATCTGCCGCCACCTGCGCCAGATCCACAGCCGTTTGATCCGTCGCAGCCGCAGCAAACTCATCTGAAAGGTGCTCTGGTCAATATCACAGGGCAGGGCACAGCCTTCTCCCGCTCCGCCCTGCAAACCGGCTCGCTCACCCTGCGTTTCCGCCAGGGCGGGGAAGCGGCGAAGCCGGCCGGCCGCCACACCCGTTCCCTCAAACAGTGGCTGCAGGACTACCGGGTGCCGCCCTGGTGGCGCGACCACTGGCCGATCTTATATGCGAATGACCAACTGGCTGGCTTGCCTGGCTTGTTCGCCTGCGACGGATTCCAGCCGGCCGATCCAGATGATACCCTCTGGCTGGACTGGCAACCGCCGCGTCTGAATGGCCCCTCGCGTTGAGTCAGGCGCCCTGATCGGGTAAACTTGCCTCCCATTCTTGGCCTGGCCGCCTGAGCCTGGTCATGTGGTCCTTGCCGGGCCGCCGCGCAACCTGTTTCCATTCTCCGCTCACACTGGTACGTCGATGACAAAATACATTTTTGTGACGGGTGGTGTTGTGTCTTCCCTGGGCAAGGGAATCGCAGCTGCCTCTCTGGCCTCTATTCTGGAAGCACGCGGTCTGAAGGTTTCAATGATGAAACTGGACCCCTACATCAACGTCGACCCGGGCACCATGAGCCCGTACCAGCACGGCGAAGTGTTTGTCACCAATGACGGCGCCGAAACCGACCTGGACCTGGGCCATTACGAACGCTTCATTCGTAACACCATGACCAGGAAGAACAACTTCACCTCCGGCCGCATCTATCTGGACGTGATCGAGAAGGAGCGCCGGGGCGATTACCTGGGCGCCACCATCCAGGTCATTCCGCACATCACCGACGAAATCAAGAACCGCATCGTCAACAGCGACCTGGGTGTCGATGTACTGATCGTGGAAATTGGCGGCACCGTGGGCGACATCGAGTCGCAACCCTTCCTGGAAGCCGTGCGTCAGCTGCGGGTGGAAGTGGGATCCAGTAATTCCGTGTTCATTCACCTGACCCTGGTGCCGTACATCGATACGGCGGGCGAAACCAAGACCAAGCCCACCCAGCATTCGGTGAAGGAACTGCGCTCTATCGGCCTGCAACCTGACGTACTGGTGTGCCGTTCCGACCACAAGATTCCTGATTCCTCCCTCGACAAGATCGCCCTGTTCACCAACGTCGAGCGGCGCGCGGTTATCGCCCTGCAGGACGTGAACACCATTTATAAAATCCCGTCCGTACTGCATGCGCAGGGGCTGGACGATTTCGTGGTGGAAAAACTGCACCTGCAATGTGGCCCGGCGGACCTGTCCGAATGGACCCGCGTGGTGGATGCGCAACTCAATCCCCAGCACGAAGTCACCATCGCCATGGTGGGCAAGTACACCGATCTGGCGGATGCCTACAAATCCCTGAACGAAGCCCTGCTGCACGCCGGCATTCAGACCCGCACCAAGGTCATCATCGATTACGTCGATTCCGAAGACATCGAGCGCGACGGCGTGGAAAAACTGGCGAAGTACGACGGCATCCTGGTACCCGGTGGATTCGGCAAGCGCGGCACCGAAGGCAAGATCGCCGCGATCCGCTATGCCCGCGAGCACGGCGTTCCTTACCTGGGCATCTGCCTGGGCATGCAGCTGGCGGTGATCGAATTCGCCCGCAACATGGCTGGCCTTGCCGACGCCCACAGCAGCGAATTCAACAAGGGTGCCCGCACCCCGGTAGTGGGCCTGATCACCGAGTGGATCGATGAAGACGGCTCGGTGAAAACCCGCAGTGAAAATTCCGATCTGGGCGGCACCATGCGTCTGGGCGCGCAGGACTGCAAGTTGGTGAAAGGCAGCATCTCCCGCGATCTGTACGCCAAGGATGTGATCTCCGAGCGTCACCGCCACCGCTACGAAGTGAACAACAAATACGTGCCGGAACTGGAAAAAGCCGGCCTGCGTGTGGCTGGTCGTTCCATGGACGGCAGCCTGGTGGAAATGATCGAAGTGCCGGCGCATCCCTGGTTTGTCGCCTGCCAGTTCCACCCGGAATTTACCTCCACGCCCCGTGACGGCCATCCGCTGTTCACCGGTTACGTGAAGGCGGCGAAAGCGCACAAGGACCAGAAATAAAGGGACCAGAAGTGAAGGGATTCAAAGGTCGATTGGAAGGTAACGTGATCCGCAACAGGAGACTGCCATGAGCGCACAACCGCAAAAGATTCTGGAGCTGGGCAAGATCCGCATGGGCAACGAACTGCCCTTCGTGCTGTTCGGCGGCATGAACGTGCTGGAATCCCGCGACATGGCCATGCAGGTGGCGGAAACCTATGCGAAAGTGACGCAGAAACTGGGCATTCCCTATGTGTTCAAGGCGTCCTTTGACAAGGCCAACCGTTCCTCGATCAATTCTTATCGCGGCCCCGGTCTGGATGAAGGCCTGAAGATTTTTGAAGAAATCAAAAAGACCTTCAACGTGCCCATCATCACCGACGTGCACGAGCCTGCCCAGGCTGCGCCGGTGGCGGAAGTGTGCGACATCATCCAGTTGCCCGCATTCCTGTCACGCCAGACCGATCTGGTGGTGGCCATGGCCAAAACCGGCGCCATCATCAACGTGAAGAAAGCGCAGTTCCTGGCGCCCCGCGAAATGAAGCACATCATCAAAAAGTGTGAAGAGGCGGGCAACGACAAGGTCATCCTGTGCGAGCGCGGTTCCAGTTTCGGCTACAACAATCTGGTGGTCGACATGCTGGGCTTCGGCATCATGAAGGAATTCGGCGCGCCGGTATTTTTCGACGTGACCCATTCACTGCAAATGCCGGGTGGACTGGCGGAAGCGGCGGGCGGTCGTCGCGCGCAGGTTACCGAACTGGCTCTGGCGGGCATGTCGCAAGGGTTGGCGGGCCTGTTCCTGGAAGCGCATCCCGATCCGGACAACGCCAAGTGCGACGGCCCCTGCGCGCTGCGGTTGAACAAACTGGAGCCGTTCCTGGCCCGGGTGAAAGCCATCGACAGCCTGGTAAAAAGTTTCGAAAAACTGGATACGCACTGAAACACACAAGCAGTCACCACAGGAGACATCCTTACAATGTCCAAGATCGCCCAAATCCGTGCCCGTGAAGTCCTTGACTCCAGTGGCAACCCCACCATCGAAGCGGACGTGATTCTCGAATCCGGCGCCGCCGGCACAGCCTGCGCTCCGTCGGGCGCGTCCACCGGTTCCCGTGAAGCGCTCGAACTGCGTGATGGCGACAAGAGCCGTTACCTGGGCAAAGGTGTTCTGAAAGCGGTTGAATTCGCCAACAAGGACATCTTCAAACTGCTGCAAGGCAAAGACGCAACCCAGCAGCGCCTGATCGACAAACTGATGATCGACGCCGACGGCACCGAGAACAAATCCAAGTTCGGCGCCAATGCGATCCTGGCGGTGTCCCTGGCCACGGCGAAAGCCGCTGCCGTGCACAAGGTTGAGCCGCTGTTCCAGCACATTTCCGAAATGATCGACGGCAAGGCCGGCCCCTACACCATGCCGGTGCCGATGATGAACATCATCAACGGCGGCGCCCATGCCGATAACAACGTCGACATCCAGGAATTCATGATCCAGCCCGTTGGCGCGCCGAATTTTCGCGAAGCCCTGCGCTGGGGTGCGGAGATTTTCCATTCACTGAAAGCAGTGCTGAAAGCGCGTGGCCTGAATACGGCCGTGGGAGACGAGGGTGGTTTCGCGCCGAACCTGTCGTCCAACGAAGAAGCGCTCACCGTGATCATGGAAGCGATCGGCAAGGCAGGCTACAAGGCCGGCCAGGACATCACCCTGGCACTGGACTGTGCGTCGACCGAGTTCTACAAGAACGGAAAATACGTTCTGGGCGGCGACAACAAGACACTGGATTCTGCCGGCTTCGCCGACTATCTGGCTGATCTGTGCAACCGTTACCCGATTGTGTCCGTTGAAGACGGCCAGGACGAAAGCGACTGGGCTGGCTGGAAGATTCTCACCGAAAAACTGGGCAACAAAATCCAGCTGGTGGGCGACGACCTGTTCGTGACCAACACCAAAATCCTGAAGGAAGGCATCGAGAAGGGCATCGCCAACAGCATCCTGATCAAGTTCAACCAGATCGGCAGCCTGACAGAAACCCTCGACGCGATCCAGATGGCGAAAGCGGCCGGCTACACTGCGGTGATTTCCCACCGCTCCGGCGAAACCGAGGATTCCACCATTGCGGATCTGGCGGTGGCCACTGCGGCCGGTCAGATCAAGACCGGCTCCCTGTGCCGTTCTGATCGCGTAGCCAAGTACAACCAGCTGCTGCGCATTGAAGAAGTGCTGGGTGCCAAGGCTCCGTATCGGGGTCGGGCGGAGTTTAAGGGGTTGAAATAAGCCTGAAGATGGCAGAGGAATCTGGAGAGGGGACGAGGTAACGCTTTTCCAGACCGTTTGCGGCCATGGATGGCCGCGGACGAGCGCACATGGATGTGCTTGTAGCGTGTCTGGAAAAGCGTTGCCTCGTCCCCGACACGCTGAATCACCTGTTGGAATCTGCTTCTTCGGAAACTGTCGTGGATTGCTCAACTTAGTGGATGAATACCACGACGCAGTAGCGGGTGACTCAATTCCGGACACGCTACAAGTACGTCCCTGTAGGCTCGTCTGTGGCCGTCCATGGCCACAGACGGTCCGGAATTGAGTCACCCGCTACTGCTCTACCAACTATTGTGCCGCCGTCGTGAAGTCAAACCCAGGCTCCCCTTGACGTGCGCGCCCCAACCGCCGATGCTTTAACAGCCCGTTAATCGCCAGCCTTCCCGGCATGCCACCCGCAGCGGACCGATGACCGAACAACAACACCCACAAAACTGGTTCACCCTCCCGCGCGTCCTGTTCTGGATTCTCGTCCTGGCCTTTTTTTCCCTGCAACTGCGCCTGTGGATAGGCGACGGCAGCCTCGCCGAAGTCTGGCAGCTCAACAGCGCCATCGAACGCCAGGAAACCGAAAACCACCTGCTGTCCGAACGCAACAAACGCCTGCGGGCAGAAGTGAAAAACCTCAAGGAAGGACTCGACGCCGTGGAAGAGCGCGCCCGCACCCAACTGGGCATGGTCAAGGAAGACGAAACCTTTTTCCTCATCATCGACAAAAAACAGCAACCCGCAGAACAACCATGACATCCACCAACTTGTGGTGCGTAGTGCCCGCCGCCGGTGTCGGCAAGCGATTCGGCTCTGCACTGCCCAAACAATACCTGCCGCTGCTCGACCAGACCGTGTGCGAACACACCCTGGATCGCCTGCTGCAGCTGCGTGAAATCCGCCGCATCGTCGTCAGCCTGAGCGCGGAGGACACACAGTTCAGCAAGCTGAGCATCGCGAACAATCCTCGTATTCACACCACACTGGGCGGCGCCGAACGCTGCCACTCCGTATTGAACGGCCTCAAGGCACTGCAACCCGACGCCCGCGACTCCGACTGGGTGCTGGTGCACGACGTGGCGCGGCCCTGCCTGCGGCCCGACGACGTGCGCAAACTGCTGCAACAGGTGGAAGTAGCCGGTGCCATCGGCGGCATCCTCGCCAATCCCGTGCGCGACACCATGAAACGTTCCAACGCACAAAACCGGATTCTGGAAACCGTCTGCCGCAACCAGCTCTGGCACGCGCTCACGCCGCAACTGTTCCGCCTGGGTCAACTACGGGACGGGCTGGAATCCGCATTGGCGGAAAATGCCCTGGTCACCGACGAAGCCTCCGCGCTGGAGCGGGCAGGGCACCAACCGCTGCTGGTGGAAGGTCACCCGGACAATATCAAGATCACTCACCCGCAGGACCTGCCGCTGGCGGCGCTGTTCATCCAGCAGCAACGGGTCCAGCCGCTGTCCAATCCGCAATCCATTTCGCAGGAGAATCCCTGATGTTCCGCATCGGCCACGGTTTCGACGTCCACAAATTCGGCGAAGGCGATCATCTGGTGCTGGGCGGCGTGCGCATTCCCTACGACAAATCCTTTATCGCCCATTCCGACGGTGACGTGGCCCTTCATGCGTTGAGCGACGCGTTGCTGGGCGCCGCCGCGCTGGGTGATATAGGCCGCCACTTCCCCGACACCGACGCGCAATACAAGGGCGCCGACAGCCGCAACCTGCTGCGCTCCATCGTCAGCAAAATCCATGAGAAGGGATACCGGGTGGGCAATGCCGATCTCACCATCGTCGCCCAGGCCCCGAAAATGGCGCCGCACATCCAGGCCATGCGCGCCAACATTGCCGCCGACCTGCAGGTAGACATCGACGCCGTCAACGTGAAAGCCACCACCACCGAACAGCTGGGATACACCGGCCGCAAGGAAGGCATCGCTGTGCACGCCGTCGCACTGCTGCTGCGCAAATCATGACTCTGCCTGCTTTCGGATTCGACGATGCTCCTTTCGCCTATGGCGACCCCCGATCCCGCGCCGATTTCAAAACGGCGCCGGAGGATTTCATCGTCGAGGAAGTGCTGGGCTTCGAACCCTGCGGTGAAGGCGAGCATTTATTCCTGCTGGTGCAGACCGACGACCAGAACACGCAGTACACCCTGAAACAGCTGTCCCGCCATTTCAAACTGGCGCCGAAGCTGGTGAGTTATTCCGGCCTGAAAGACCGGCGCGGCCTTACCAGCCAGTGGTTCTCCCTGCATCTGCCGGGGAAAAATATTGAAGTGGATAGAAGCGCCCTGAGCGAGCTGGGTATTAACCTGCTGCGCCAGTCCCGCCACAACAAAAAGCTGCGCATCGGCACGCACAAGGCCAACCGGTTTCACATCAGCCTGCGCAATTTCTCTGACGACGGCAGTTTTCAAAACCGGATGCAGCAAATCGCCAGCCAGGGCGTGCCCAATTATTTCGGGCCCCAGCGTTTCGGCCACCACGGCCACAACGTCAACGACGCCCTGCACTGGGTGGAGAAGAATGAACTGCCCCTGGAGCGGGAACTGCGCAGCCGCGTGCTTTCCACTCTGCGGGCTTGGTTGTTCAATGGTGACCTGGGCCATCGCGTCGCTCACCAGAACTGGCTGACCTGGCAACCGGGCGATCCGGTCCTGCTGGACGGCAGCCACAGCTTCTTCCATCCGGACGCCTGGGATGCCACCCTGCAGCAACGGCTCGATGAGGGTGATATCCACCCGTCAACCTGGCTCTGGAGCCCCGATCACCCGGGCATTGCGCCGCCGCACATCAGCGATTACCTGAGCAAAGCCGGCCTCAGCACCGAAACCCGCGCCCTGCGCCTGCTGCCCCGCGACCTGAAACTGGAAGAAGAGGGCAGTGACCGGGTACTGCATTTCAACCTGCCCACCGGCGCCTACGCCACCAGCCTGTTGCGGGAACTGGTAATCCTGAATGACAAGTCACTGCCAATGGCGAGTGCTGAATAGATGCGTGCGTCGACTCTTTCGCAATTCCCGCTCGCCGTTTCATTTTTCATCTTTTACAATGAATCGCTTGAATAATAATGAAAATTGGCAAGGGCTCCGCTTGGGCGCCCACAATCCCGACACTGCGAGGAAGCACTGAGTGAATGATCTTCACGTCAACGGAATCGGCATGACCTCGCAGCGAACGCGCGATCGCCTGATCGGCCGCCTGCAGGATCAGGGCATTGCCAGTTTCGAAGTGCTCGACGCCATCCGCAGTATTCCCCGCCATCTGTTCGTGGATGAAGCCTTGGCCCACCGGGCCTACGAAGACACCGCACTGCCCATCGGCCACAACCAGACCATCTCCCAGCCTTACATCGTTGCCCGCATGACCGAACTGCTGATCCAGGGCCAGCCTCAGGGCAAGCGGCTGAAAAACGTGCTGGAGATAGGCACCGGCTCCGGCTACCAGACCGCCATCCTGTCCCGCTTCGCCGACCAGGTGTGCTCACTCGAGCGGATCAAGTCCCTGCAGGACAAGGCCCGCAAGCGGTTACAGGCGCTGAAGATCCGCAATGTGTTGCTGCGCTATGCCGATGGCAGTGTCGGTTGGAAGGACAAGGGGCCGTTCGATGGCATTCTGGCCGCCGCCGCCCCCGCCGAAATACCGCAGGAGCTACTGGACCAGTTGGCAGTGGGTGGGCGTCTGCTGATTCCGGTAGGTGAAAGCAAGCAGGTGCTGTATCGGGTTATCCGCACCGAAAACGGGTTTGAGCGCCAGAAAATTGAGGACGTCAAATTCGTGCCATTCCGGTCAGGCGTTCGTTGACGCCGTTGCCACTTCAGCGCTCTCTATCCACTTTTACCCCAAACCGGGCAGACAGCAGAGAGCTGGCTATTTAGTAGCCAAAATGTGTATTTTTGTGATGTTTTTGTATAGATTTTTTTATCATAAGTCTAAATAGTTTACCCAGTCTTTGCTTCTAAACTGATTTAGGCGATTTAATGAACTGACCAAGGGCGACACCCTGGAGCAGACCCTTGTCCAAGGCCAGAAACCAGACCGTCCGATTGCTTGTTGCCCTGTGCCTGGGTGCCAGCATCAGCGCGTGTGGAACCTCGCCCTACCAGCCTACACGCAATGTTTACCGCTCTGCAGACCCCGCCACACAAGGCTTCCATACCGTCCGGCCCGGCGAAACCCTTTATTCCATTGCCTCGCGCAACCGCCGTAATCCCGACGAACTGGCCCGTGCAAATGGTATAAAACCACCGTACCAGATCTACCCTGGACAAATTATATACTTCAGTAAAACTGCCTCTGTTCCCGTTTCCCGCCCAAAACCGGCCCCAAAACAGCCGGCCGCAAATCAAACAACTCGTTATAAGAAACCTGCAAGCAATACCAAACCGATCCAAGAAAAAGTTGCAAATCAAAGAGATAACAAGGTAGATATGTCATGGAAGTGGCCTGCGGGCGGTCCTGTGATTGAAACTTTCTCCACTGCGGGGCAAGTCAACAAGGGGATCGATCTGGCGGGCCGGCGAGGAGAACCTGTCTACGCGGCAGCAGATGGGAAGGTGGTTTATAGCGGCACGGGACTGGTCGGCTATGGCAACCTGATCATCATCAAGCACAACAGTACCTTCCTGAGTGCTTACGGCCACAACAGCCGCCTTCTGTTGAAAGAAGGGCAATTTGCTAAAGCTGGCCAAAAGATTGCCGAAATAGGTTCTACCGGCACCAATCGCGACAAGCTGCACTTCGAGATTCGTCGCAATGGCAAGCCGGTCAATCCACTGCAGTACCTGCCCAAACGCTGACTGGGAACGGCGGGCAGGCAGTGGCGGTACTTTGTGTTAAAGCGGGGCTTCGGTGAGCAATGCTCCCGGGGTAATAACTACACAATAGCGCGGGAAGAAAGCAATCATGCAAGCTGAACGGGACGAAATTCTCGATATCGAATTCTTTGAAGATCCTGAACTCGAAGACGCCTTCGAGGAACGCGCGGCAGAGCTGCGTGACAAACGCATGGGGCTCGACGATGACGATGACGACTTCTTCGTTGCCCAGCCCGGCATACAGAAAACCCTCGACGCCACCCAGCTTTACCTGAATGAAATCGGCTTCTCCCCCCTGCTGACGCCGGAAGAGGAAGTCTATTACGCCCGGCGTGCCCTGCGCGGCAACGACGATGCCCGCAAGCGCATGATCGAAAGCAACCTGCGCCTGGTGGTGAAAATTGCCCGTCGTTACGTGAATCGCGGCCTGTCCCTGCTGGACCTGATCGAAGAGGGCAACCTCGGCCTGATCCGCGCAGTGGAAAAGTTCGACCCCGAGCGCGGCTTCCGTTTCTCCACCTATGCCACCTGGTGGATTCGCCAGACCATCGAACGCGCCATCATGAACCAGACCCGCACCATCCGTCTGCCGATTCATGTGGTGAAGGAACTGAACATTTACCTGCGCGCCGCCCGGGAACTGACCCAGAAGCTGGATCACGAACCCACCCCCGAAGAAATCGCCGAGTTGCTGGATAAACCGCTGGATGACGTGAAGCGCATGCTGGGTCTGAACGAACGGATCTCCTCCGTCGACACCCCGATGGCCCACGATTCCGACAAATCCCTCCTCGACACCATTGCCGACACCAAGAACTCCGACCCTGCCGAACTGCTCCAGGACGCTGACCTGCGTTACAGCATCGACTACTGGCTGGACCAGCTGCCCAACAAACAACGCGAAGTCATAGCTCGCCGCTTCGGTCTGCGCGGCTATGAGATGAGCACGCTGGAAGAAGTCGGACTGGAAATCGGTCTGACCCGGGAACGGGTGCGCCAGATCCAGGTGGAAGCGCTGAAGCGCCTGCGCGACCTGCTGGAAAAGCAGGGCCTCACTGGCGAATCCATCTTCGGCGGCTGAAAACCTCCGCACCAAAAAGAACCTCGCGCAAACGAAAAGCCCGCTGCCCCAAACAGCGGGCTTTTTCGTGGGCATCCATCTGGTGAAACTACGGGGTTTTCCTCTACACTGACTGCTCTGTTGCCGAATCTTGGCAACTGCCTGCGCACAGCAACGTCGCCATCAGCGCCGCACTGTCCGCATTCGCATCCTCACAAGGGTCATATTCATTATCGATTTGTACGCGGGATTGCTCGCCCATGTCTTGCATGCGCGCCCGCGATCTGTCACGCCTTGAAGGAATCAACATGCGCAAGACCAAAATCATCTGCACCATCGGCCCCGCCACCAGTTCCTATGAAATGCTGGAAAAACTGGCTCACGCCGGCATGAACGTGGTGCGCCTCAACATGTCTCACGGCGACCACGCGTCCCACGCAAAAGTCATCAAGAACGTGCAGCGGCTGAACAAGAACCTGCCGTACCACGTGGCCATGCTGCTCGACACCCAGGGCCCGGAAATCCGCACTGGCGAACGCGACAACGATCTCAACCTGCACACCGGCAACATCATCAGCGTGGTGGCGCGGGGTACGGGAGATGTGGAAGAAAATTCCCTGATGGTGAACTACGCCGACCTGATCACCGACATGAAGGTGGGCGATCGCCTCACCGTGGACAACGGCCTCATCAATCTGGAAATCCTCGAAAAGCACGATCGCGTGATGCGTTGCAAGGTCATCGATGGCGGCGTACTGAAAAGCAAACGCCATGTGAACTTGCCTGGCATTCGGGTGAATCTGCCGGCAATCACCGAAAAGGATCGCAAGGACATTCTGTTCGGTGTGGAAATGGGGGTGGATTTCATCGCGCTGTCTTTCGTGCGCGAGGCATCGGACATTGCACAGTTGAATGAACTGCTGGGGGACAAGGCTGGAAAGGTAAAAGTCATCTCCAAAATTGAAAACCAGGAAGGTGTCGATAACATCGAAGAGATCATCGATGCCTCCGACGGCATCATGGTTGCGCGGGGCGATCTGGGAGTCGAAGTGGATTTCTGGGAACTGCCCAACATCCAGCGCCGCATCGTTCGCCTGTGCGCGCAGAAGGGCAAGCGCACCATCGTCGCTACCCACCTGCTGGAATCCATGATCGAAAATCCCATGCCCACCCGCGCCGAAGTCACCGATGTGGCCAATGCAGTGTATGAAGAAGCGGACGCGATCATGCTGTCTGGCGAAACCACCGTGGGCAAATATCCGGTCAAGTGCGTGGAAGCCATGGTCCGTATTGCTTCGACAATAGAGAATCATCGCGGCCTGAATTTCACCGCGCAACTGGAAACATCGGACCACAAGCAGAATCTGGCGGCCAGCGCAGTGCACCTGGCAGAATCCATTCCGGTGAAAGCGATTGTCGTGATCACCCGCCGCGGACGCATGGCCAACTACGTCACCAACTGCCATCCACAACATTCCACCATCCATGCTTTCACCAATGACGGCCGTACCCGTCGCCAGCTGGCGCTGAACCGCAATGTGTATGCCCACAAGCTGATATTCAGCAAGGATCCGGAAAAGACCCTGGCCAAGGCGTTCGAGCTGCTGCTGGCGAGTGGCGATTTTTCCCCGGGCGATCTGGTGGTGGTGATCTCGGATACGCTGGGCAGCCCCGGTGTGGATGCGATCCAGGTGCGCTCCCTGGGCAAAACGGAGGCGTAAACGCAGGGGAGAAAGACAGTCGTGTAAGCATTTCGCTGGCTGCCGTGTAAGAGATATCTCACTTTGCTGTCAGCTTCAGGCGTTAATTTTCCGTCGCTATCGCAACTAGCCTTCGCAAGTTATTGATATTTAAATAAATGTTTTCTTTGTCGATTGTGAGATCCAGTTCCGTCCTGTCGCACCTGATTGAGGACGTCAATGGATCCAATAGAATTCCCCTTGTGCACGATGGATGACGCACATGGAACATCTTCAGTGAACAGGGATCGGACAGGACGTCTGCTAGTGTTCTCGGGAAAAGGATCTTATCCGCAAGGCTGCGGGCATGGATGCAACTGAAGGTGATCACCAAAAGGATTTGTTCTTGTGTCCCAGGGAAAAGCCTGATCCAAAGTATGGAATGCTTGCCACGGATTGGCAGGACCAGGCGGGAGCAATAAGCAGGAACGGATTCTCTGGAGGGGGCGGATACTTGTATCCGCCCTTCTTCGTTTTCAGGCCCCGCTGTTTTGCCACCTTCTCGTCTGCCTCGTGAAATATCCGCATTTACTGACTTTTTTGCCCTCTCGCATCCCGATCGGGGCGTGATGTCTCCATCATGATTTGTATCCGATTCGCTGGGTGCGTTCTCGCCAGCCCCTGAATCGGTCCTGCCGATCTGCCCGGCGATCCTGTAAGCAATATCCTACGAGTCTGTAAGAAAGCAGTACCACAGAGTGCGGGAAAATGGGCGGAGGATGAAAGCTGCATTCCTATCTTTTTGATATAAAAGAATTTTTACTTCGGCTGTTGAGGGCTGGGTGCTTGATCCGCATGCGGGGTGATTGTCCGCTTCCCGCATCTCTATATCATTGATTTCCAAGGCAGGACGCCTCAAGGAATGCCGGCCAGGGAGGTGCCGGGAGAAAGGATGCTAAGCAGGAGGCCTCACAGGGAAAGGATTTCCCACCTTGGTTAGCCCGTTTTATATCCCTCCGGCGACTGCAGGTGCGGCGCTGGGAGGATTGGCCCGGGCCCCCGGGATCTTATGACTTCCCCGGTATTGCCAGGTAGGAATATGCAGGTGGGTGACCAAACTCCCTGTTTGATACAGGCATGAAAAAAGGCGGTTGAACCGCCTTTTTCACTTTTCTTTCACATGTGGAGTGCCGGGATTAATCAAGGGCTGGAGCAAGGCTCCAGCCCCCGTCCGATCAACGCTCCAGATGCTTCAGTTTTCCTTCCACACCGTCCCACTCTTCCGCGTCGGGCAGGTGCTCCTTCTTCTCGGTGATGTTCGGCCAGGTTTCCGCCAGTTCGGCATTGAGTTTGATGAATTCCTGCTGGTCGGCGGGAACCTCGTCCTCGGAATAGATGGCGTTGGCGGGGCATTCCGGCTCGCACAGGGCGCAGTCGATGCACTCGTCAGGGTGGATAACCAGGAAATTGGGGCCTTCATAGAAGCAGTCGACAGGACATACTTCAACGCAGTCGGTGTATTTGCACTTGATGCAGTTTTCGGTAACAACAAAGGTCATGGTTTCGCACCCTCTCCAGATAAACGCGGGGGAGTCTAATCCGTCCCGGACTTCCAAGCAACTTGGCCGGTCAACGAAAGTGATTGTGTTGCCTCGGCTTTCCTGCATTTTCTGCCAGCGCGGGTGACCTTTGGGTGAAATGTGGTCACGATGCTGGCTTGCGGCTGGCAGCACTTTTCAGGCCGCACAGGCGTGCTGGCCAGTTTAGGTGACTGGCCAATGTTTTAACAGTGCTATGACTTTTCGGTCATATCCTTCAGCTTGTACAGCAGATCCAGGGCCTGGCGCGGGTTGATGGCATCCGGGTCGAGCTTGGCCAGCATTTCCACGGCCGGGTGGGGCTTGGCCGGTTCGCTGAACAGGTCGGCCTGCTGGGGCGCGTTGGCGCTGGCCAGCACCTGGTTGTTCAGGTCCTGCTTTTCCAGCTGGTTCAGTTTCTTGCGGGCGTTGCTGATAACGGGGGCGGGCACGCCGGCTAGCTTGGCGACCTGCAGGCCGTAGCTCTGGCTGGCGGGGCCTTCCATCACCTTGTGCAGGAACAGAATCGTGTCGCCGGTTTCCTTCGCCGACAGGTGCACGTTGACGGTGTTGGGCACGGTGTCGGGCAGCTGGGTGAGTTCGAAGTAGTGGGTGGCGAACAGGGTCAGGGCCTGGATTTTCACTGCGAGGTGGTTGGCGCAGGCCCAGGCCAGGGACAGGCCGTCGAAGGTGCTGGTGCCGCGGCCGATCTCGTCCATCAGCACCAGGCTCTGGCGCGTGGCGTTGTGGAGGATGTTGGCGGTCTCGGTCATTTCCACCATGAAGGTGGAGCGGCCACCGGCGAGATCGTCGGAGGAGCCGATGCGGGTGAAGACGCGGTCCACCGGGCCAACCTTGGCATGCTCGGCGGGCACGAAGCTGCCGATGTGGGCGAGGATGGCGATCAGGGCGGTCTGGCGCATGAAGGTGGACTTACCGCCCATGTTCGGGCCGGTGATGATCAGCATGCGGCGGTGGCTGTCGAGCATCAGGTCGTTGGGGATGAAGGCTTCGTCGAGCACTTGTTCCACTACAGGATGGCGGCCGGCGATGATGTGCAGGCCGGGTTCGTCCGACAGTTCCGGGCGTGACAGGGCGAGGGCGTCGGCGCGCTCGGCGAGGTTGGCGAGGACGTCCAGTTCGGAGACGGCGGAGAAGCTTTCCTGCAGCTCGAAAAGCTGTTCCGAGATGATGTCGAGCAGGGCGTCGTAGAGTCCCTTTTCGCGGGCGAGGGCACGGCTCTTGGCGCTGAGGGCTTTGTCTTCAAACGCTTTCAGTTCCGGCGTGATGTAGCGTTCGGCGTTTTTCAGGGTCTGGCGCCGCATGTAGTCTTCCGGCGCCTGTTTGGCCTGGGAACGGCTGATTTCGATGAAGTAGCCATGGATGCGGTTGTAGCCGACTTTCAGCGTGGAGATGCCGGTGCGGGCTTTTTCGCGTTCTTCCAGATCCAACAGGAATTGTCCGGCGTTTTCGCTGAGGGCGCGCAGTTCGTCCAGTTCGGCATCGTAGCCGGTGGCGATGACGCCGCCGTCGCGCATCAGGACGGGCGGGGTTTCCACCAGGGCTTTGCTGAGCGTTTCCGCCAGTGCCGGGTATAGGCTGATGCGTTGCCCCAGCTGGCCGATGACCGGTTCTTCAAATTGCGTCAATTCCTGTTGCAGCGACGGCAGCAGGTTCAACGCATCGCGCAGACGGGACAGGTCGCGCGGGCGGGCCGATTTCAGCGCGATGCGGGCGAGAATCCGTTCGATGTCGCCGATCTGTTTCAGTACTGCCTGCACCGGTTCGTACTGGTAATTCTGCAGCAGGGCGGCGATGGCGTTCTGGCGTTCCAGCAGCAGCTTTCTTTTACGCAAAGGCCGGTTGATCCAGCGTCGCAGCATGCGGCCGCCCATGGCGGTTTTGGTTTTGTCGAGCACCCAGGCCAGGGTGTGCTGGTCGTCGCCTTTCAGGTTTTCGGTGAGTTCCAGGTTGCGGCGGGTGGCGGCGTCCAGGATCACGCAGTCGTCCTGGGCTTCCAGACTGAGGCCGCGAATGTGGGGTAGGGCGGCGCGCTGGGTTTCCTTGGCGTATTGCAGCAGGCAGCCGGCGGTGGCGATGGCCAGGGGCAGATGGTCGCAGCCGAAGCCTTTCAGGTCCTGGGTTTCGAATTGCTGGATCAGGGCGCGGCGGGCGGATTCGGGGTCAAATTCCCATGCCGGACGCGAACGTACGCCACGGCGGTTCTGTACTTTCTTCAGGATGTGGCTGTCTTCCGCCACCAGCAGTTCGGCGGGATTGATGCGGCCCAGTTCGGCCTCCAGAGCGGCTTCACCTTCCACTTCACAGACGAAGAAACGACCGCTGCTGATGTCCAGGTGGGCGATGCCGTAACGCTCGCCATGCTGGGTGATGGCGCAGAGCAGGTTGTCCTGGGATTCGTCCAGCAGGGCTTCGTCGCTGATGGTGCCGGGGGTGACGATGCGCACCACCTTGCGGTCCACCGGGCCTTTGGCCAGGGCCGGGTCGCCGATCTGTTCCGCCACCGCCACGGACACGCCCAGCTTCACCAGCCGCGCCAGGTAGTTTTCTGCCGCGTGGTAGGGCACGCCCGCCATGGGGATCGGCGCGCCGCCGGACTGGCCACGGGCGGTGAGGGTGATGTCGAGCAGGTCGGCGGCCTTCTGGGCGTCGCCGTAGAACAGTTCGTAGAAATCCCCCATGCGGTAGAACACCAGTTCGTGGGGATGCTGGGCCTTGATGCGCAGGTATTGCTGCATCATGGGAGTGTGCTGCGAGTACTGTTCTTCGACGATGGACATGGCGGCCTGCGAAATCGGGAATGGCTCGGTCAAAAGCCGTCATTGTACGCGTTCGCGGCGGCTTTGGAACCGGTTGACAGGGGCCGGAAAAATGCCGGATGACGCCATGGTCCGGCCTGGGGGGAACGGGTACAATCAGGCCCATTTTCCGCATATCCCTTTCTTCCAGCCAAAACGGATTTCGATGCTCACCTACGCTGACCAGACCCTGTTGATCGAAGCACTCGCCACCCAATTGGGTTCCCTTTTGCGTGGCCGTGGTCTGTATGTAGTGACAGCAGAATCCTGCACCGGTGGCTGGGTGGCGGAAGCCATTACCCAGGTGGCCGGCAGTTCCGGTTGGTTCGACCGTGGTTTCGTCACCTATTCCAATGATGCCAAGCGGGAAATGCTCGGCGTGCGCCCCAAAACGCTGGAGCAGCACGGCGCGGTGAGCAAGGCGGTGGTGGAGGAGATGGTCAAGGGCGCGCTGAAAAAGTCCCGTGGCACCTTTGCGGTGTCGATCAGCGGGATTGCGGGGCCGGATGGTGGTACCGAGGAAAAACCGGTGGGCACGGTCTGGCTGGCCTGGAGTATTCAGGGCCGGGTGGACAGTTGCCAGGTTTGTTTGCCCGGGGAGCGGCGCGAAGTGCGGTCGGCTGCGGTGTCGCTGGCGTTGCAGGGCCTGCTGGTGCGGATTCGCGACTGGCTGGATCTGCAGCCGGCGCAGGAATTTGTCGTCACAGTGGATGAATGACACTTGAACTATTGCAACTATACTGTTTAAATATACAGTATTGGTTTGGGTGATCGATAACTGGATAACAGCTAATCAGCTAACTGAAAGCGAGGACGAATCGAATGGACGACAACAAGAAAAAGGCGCTTGGCGCGGCTCTGGCCCAGATTGAGCGTCAGTTTGGCAAGGGCGCGGTCATGCGCATGGGCGATCAGCAGCACATTGCGATCCCTGCAATTTCTACCGGCTCGCTGGGCCTGGATATAGCACTGGGCATCGGCGGCCTGCCTAAGGGCCGGATCGTGGAAATTTTTGGCCCGGAATCTTCCGGTAAAACCACCTTGACTTTGAGCGTGATTGCCGAAGCGCAACGTGCGGGCCTGACCTGCGCATTCGTGGACGCCGAGCACGCCCTTGACCCGGGCTATGCCGGCAAGCTGGGTGTGAATGTGGACGATCTGCTGGTGTCGCAGCCGGATACCGGTGAGCAGGCGCTGGAAATCACCGACATGCTGGTGCGCTCCAACGCGGTGGACGTGATCATCGTGGACTCGGTGGCGGCGCTGGTGCCCCGCGCGGAAATCGAGGGCGAGATGGGCGACAGCCACGTGGGCCTGCAGGCCCGCCTGATGTCGCAGGCGCTGCGTAAAATCACCGGCAGCGTGAAGCAGGCCAACTGTCTGGTGATCTTCATCAACCAGATCCGCATGAAGATCGGCGTCATGTTCGGCAACCCGGAAACCACCACCGGTGGTAATGCGCTGAAATTCTACGCCTCCGTGCGTCTGGACATCCGCCGTACCGGCGCGGTGAAGCAGGGAGAGGAAGTGGTGGGCAGCGAAACCCGTGTGAAGGTGGTGAAGAACAAGGTGGCGCCGCCATTCAAACAGGCGGAATTCCAGATCCTGTACGGCAAGGGCATTTACCGCATGGGTGAAGTGCTGGATCTGGGTGTGCTGTGCGGTTTTGTCGAAAAATCCGGTGCCTGGTATGCGTACAAGGGCGACAAGATCGGTCAGGGCAAGGCCAACGCGGCCAAGTTCCTGGAAGACAATCCGCAAGTGGCGCAGACCATCGAGAGAGATATTCGCAACCACATGCTGAGTTCGAGCCTGCCGCTGCCGTCCGCATCGGAAGAGGTGGAGCTGGAAGACGCCTGATGGGCATGGGCCGAATGCCGGTCAGTAACACCATCAGCATCAGCGCAAAATAAAAAAGCGGGAGCCTTTATCAGGTATCCCGCTTTTTTTATTTCTGCCGTTTCTCTTTTCTGTCTCTTTTTAGCGTTTCAGTGTTTCAACCAGTGCCTATCTTGCAACTGCTACGAATTCGCGGCCAGATTCGCGCCCTTGATCCGGTTGCGGCCTTCCTGTTTGGCCTGGTAGAGCATTTCGTCTGCCTGGACCAGCAACTGCGCCGGCGATTCGTGCATTTTCGGCTGCGCCGTGGTCAGGCCCAGGCTTACGGTGACATGGGGGCCCAGGGGTGAGCGGGGGTGGATAATTGCCTGCGCCTCAACGTTCACGCGCATCTGCTCTGCCAGTTTCATGGCATCAGCGTGGCTGATGTTGGGAAGGATGGCCGCGAATTCCTCGCCGCCGTAGCGGGCCAGGGTGTCGGACGAACGGCGCAGGCTGTTTTTCAGGGCCAGCGCAATCTGCTTCAGGCAGATGTCCCCGGCGGCGTGGCCGAAGCTGTCGTTGAGCGCTTTGAAATAATCCACGTCGATCATGATGATCGACAGCGGCGATTCGTTGCGCACGCTGCGGCGCCATTCCTGATCCAGCATTTCATCGAAGCGACGGCGGTTGGCGACTTCGGTGAGGCTGTCGATGGACACCAGCTGTTCCAGCATGTCGGTTTTGATTTTCAGCAGCAGCTGGTTGCGGATGCGGGCCATGACGATGGGCAGGCTGAACGGCTTGGTGATGTAGTCCACGGCGCCCCGTTCGAGGCCGGCGGCTTCGTCTTCGGTGGAATTGCGGGCGGTGATGAAAATGACGGGTATCTGTTTGGTGGCGTGATTGGATTTGAGCTGGTCGCAGACCTCGTAGCCGTCCATTCCAGGCATGGCGATGTCGAGCAGGATCAGATCGGGTGGATCGTCGCTGGCGGCGACCCTGATGCCATCGGCACCGCTGGTGGCTGCCTTGACCCGATACCAGGGCGACAGCGCCTGGGACAGAACCTTGATGTTCAGGGGTTCGTCATCGATGACCAGTACGGTTTGCTTGTTTTGTATGGACATGGCACCCCATCACCAGAACAGTCTGCTAATGAATTTAGTATAAAACTTGGCCGCGTCAAGGTGGTGCAACAGGTTGGAGCACTTCACCGTCGCCCGTCGTAGCCAGAGAATCCGCTTAATCAATGCTACGCTCAAAGTTCAGGGAGTGTCGTTCCGGGTAGCCTATGTCTTCAAGCCGAAATCGCGTCATGCTGACAACCGCATTGGTATTGTCGATGCTCGGTGCCATGCTGTTTTTTGTGTCCGGCTGGATGGAGGACGTGTTCAGGCGCGAACTGAAGGCCCAGTTGCTGACGGCGCGCAATCAAATCCACCATGACCTGTCGGGCTGGCTGGAAGGTCGTCAGCAGATTCTGCATCGCTGGGTTCGGGATGATGCGCTGGTGATGCAGATCCGGCAGTTGCCGCCGGGAGGTGATTACGAACTCAACGCCGGCCTGCAGACGGCGCTGGCGATCACCGACCAGCTGGCGCCCCTGCTGGATAACGATGAGCACCTCAGCTTCGCCGTGCTGGATGGCGGCGGCAAACGGCTGGTGTCATCACTCACGGCGGAACTGGGGATGGCCGATCCACTGGCGCAGCGGCCGGAACTGTTGCGGGCCCTGTTCAGCGGTGAACCCGTCTATTACTTTGCCCAGGAAATAGTGCCCAACGATGCCGGCACCACCTACGAGGCCAGCGGTGTGGTGCATTTGCTGCAACCGATTTTTCATGGCAACGAAGTCATCGCCGCGCTCAAGCTCAGTGTCAATCTGGAGCGGGAACTGCAGCGCATGTTCCGGCTCGACCACTTGTGGGAACACAGCCTCGTCTATGCCTTTGACGAGCGTGGCAATCTGATTGCCCAGCATCCGCGTCCCCGCAGTGACGTGCCGGACACCCGGGCCGCCGAGCCGGTGCTGGCTTATCTGGCATTGTTGCGCGGCGAATCGATCGAGGATGCCGGTGGCAGAATCAACCTCGACGGTTATCAGGGTCTGGCGGCGCAGGATGTGGCGGGTGCATGGGCCTGGTACAACCGGCTGCACCTGGGTATTGCGGTGGAAGTGGATCGTGCCGATGCCTTCCGTTTTCCGGGGATCTTCAATCTGTTCCTGGCGCTGGTCACGCTGCTGGCCGCAGTGGTGGTGGTTCTGCTGGGCTGGTTGTATTACCGCCGTGGCAGCATAATCAGTGACGAAATGCGGCTGATGGAATCCCTCACCGAGGGCACGTCGTCGTTTGTGCTGGTGACCGGTCTCGATGGCCGCATCCTGCGCGCCAACAAGGCAGCCATGAATCTGTTCCGGCGCGATGATCTGGTAGGCAAGACCTATTCCGACCTGATGCCCATCGATACCGCCGTGCAGTGGCAGACCCACGACACCGAAGTGCTGCAACTGCAGCAGGCGCGTGAATTCAACGAAGCATTGAATCTGGACGGCAGCCGGCGCTGCCTGCAACTGTCGCGTTTCCCGCTGCGGAATTTCCGGCAGAAGGTGACGGGCATCGGTATTGTCGGAACCGATATCACCGAGCGTCGCAAGACCGAGGATGCGCTGGAACATTACAAGCGCAATCTGGACGACATCGTGCTGCAGCGCACCCAGGCGGTGGAGCAGGAGCGCCGTAAGCTGGACGAGATTGTCACCCACGCGCTGGACGCCATCATCACGATCAGCGCCAACGGCACCATCGAAACGTTCAATCCGGCGGCGGAGCGCATGTTCGGCTACAGCCACGAAGAAGCCATCGGGCAGAACGTATCGCTGCTGATGGAAGACGACCTTGCCACCCAGCACGGCAGTTTTCTGCGCAAATACAGCGAAACCCAGCCGGCACGACCTTCCGTTGTCGTGGGGCGTGGCCGCCAGATCCTGGCCCGTTCCCGCGACAAACGGCTGTTCCCTATCGAGATCTCGGTGGCACGGGTGGGCAGTGGCAATCAATTGCGTTTCATCGGTGTCATCCGCAATCTCACCGAGCGCAGCGAGCAGGATGAAATCCTCAAGGTATTGTTCGAACATTCCACCGATGCGCATCTTTTGTTTGTCGATGGCAAGGTGCTGAACTGCAATTTTGCCGCGATGAAAATGCTGGATGCGAAATCCAAGGCCGCGGTGATTGGCGCCAGCATGGCGGAATTTTCTCCGTACCGGCAGCCCGATGGTGGCGTCTCCGGCGAAAAATACCAGGCGCTGGAACGCTATGCCCGCGACAAGGGCGGCGAACGGTTCGACTGGTTGCTGCAGCGCAGCAGCGGCGATAGCCTGCTGGTGGAAGTGAACCTCACGCCGGTGGTGGTGGGTGAAAAGAAAAGCATGCTGGCGGTGTGGCACGACATCAGTGAACGCATCGCCGCGCAGAACACCATCAAGCGCAGCGAGCAGCGCATCCGCGACATCATCGACAGTACCATTCAGCTGATGCTGCTGCTGGCGCCGGACGGTACGCTGCTGGAAGGCAACAAGACCGCCTTCAACCTGATTGGCGTCAGCCCTGACGATGTGCTGGGCCGTAAATTCTGGGATACGCCCTGGTGGAGTCACTCGCGTCCGCTGCAGATCCAGATGCGGGAGCGCGTGCTCAATGTGCGCGACGGCCGCACCGAGCGCTTCGATGCCCTGCAACGCACACCGGACGGCCGTACCCTGCAGCTCGATTTCTCCATGACGCCCATCATGGCCAACGATGATGTGGAACTGATCGTGGTGGAAGGGCACGACGTCACCGCCATTCTGGAAGCGCGCGAATCCGAGCGACAGGCGCGCGAGGAGGCGGAATCCGCCAACCGTGCCAAGAGCGAATTTCTCGCCCGCATGAGTCACGAAATCCGCACGCCCATGAACGCCATCATCGGCATGACGCGGCTGTGTCTGAACACCAGCCTCACCGATCGGCAACGGCAATATCTGGACTCGGTGGATAATGCCGCCAATTCACTGATGGGCATCATCAACGACATCCTCGATTTCTCGAAGATTGAAGCGGGCAAACTGGAGCTGGAGCTGATTCCGTTCAGCCTGCGGGATATTTTCGCCAACATCGGCGCGGTGATTGGCATCAAGGCGCAGGAAAAAGGGCTGGAATTTGTCATCAGCGACATCGACGTGCCGCAACAGCTGATGGGCGATCCCATGCGTCTGCAGCAGGTGTTGCTCAACCTGTGTTCCAACGGCGTCAAGTTCACTGACAAGGGCCATGTCAGCCTGGAGGTGACTGCGGTGGCCATGTCCAGCCGCCAGGTGCGCCTGCGGTTCGCGGTGCAGGACACCGGTATCGGCCTGGGCCCCGAGCAGCAGGCGCGGCTGTTCGAATCCTTTACCCAGGCTGATCCTTCCATCAGCCGCAAATATGGCGGCACCGGGCTTGGCCTTACCATCTGCCGCCAGCTGGTCAATGCCATGGGCGGGGAAATCACCGTGCACAGCGAGCCCGGTGCGGGCAGCGTCTTTGCGTTTGAATTGCCGTTCCAGACTCTGGCGGGACGCAGCAGCCAGGGCTCCCGCAACCGGCGCGCCCGCAGCAACGGCGAACAGATCCTGGTGGTGGACGACAACCCGGTATGCTGGAAAATCGCGGAAAAGATCCTGCTCAATGCCGGCTACCGGGTGCTGGTGGCGGAATCGGGCCGGCAGGCGCTGGAGCTGATCCGTGCTAACCGTTCTGTCGACCTGATCCTGATGGACTGGGATCTGCCGGACATGAATGGCGCGCAGGCCAGCCGCGGCATCCGGGAAACGTTGGGTGAACAGCCCTGTCCGCCGATCGTGCTGGTGACTGCCTATGGTCAGGATGACGTGCTGAAGGAAGCGGATTTCCAGCCGGCGGGCTTTCTGTCGAAACCCATCAACTCCGGCAGCCTGATCGATACGGTGGACAGCCTGCTGCGGCGGGCCCGCACGGCTGTCCTGCCGCCACTGGTGGCCAGCCTTGTCGTGGAGGTGGAGGCGCGGGCACCCCGCATCCTGCTGGTGGAAGACAACGAGATCAACCGCTTCCTGGCACTGGAAAACCTGCAGGCGGTGGGGCTGACGGTGGACTGCGCCGAAAATGGCGTCGAGGCCCTGCGTTGCCTGGACCAGCAACAGTACGACCTGGTGCTGATGGATCTGCAGATGCCGGTGATGGACGGGCTGGAATGTTGTCGCCTGATCCGCGCCAGCCACACGGCCCAGCAATTGCCGGTGATCGCCATGACCGCCAACGCCTTTGCCCGCGAACGGCAGCGCTGTATGGAAGTGGGCATGAACGGCTTCGTCACCAAGCCGTTTGAACCCGCCGACCTTTACCAGGCCATTGCCGACAACCTGGGACCGGCCTTTGCCGGCTGGAAGCGCCGCCTGCAGGGCGCGCGTCCGGCCAGTGCCGGAGAGGTGCCGCAGGGCCTGCCGGGTATCCAGCTGGCGTCCGCCCTGCAGCGCATCCACGGCAACCTGCCGGCCTACGCCCGCCTGGTGGAGGACTATATCGACCAGTTCGGCCAGGCGGCGGAAGGGCTGTCGATTCTGGCCGACCAGCAGCAGTGGGGACCTTGCCGCAACCTCGCGCACCGCCTGAAGGGCGTGGCGGGCAACCTGGGCTTTGCCCGTGTGCATGAACTGGCGGCCCGAATCGAGGAGGTTTGCTCCGGGTTTGAACCCGCAGGGCAGGGGGATGTGGCCCGGCCGACCCCTTTGATCAGTGCTCTCGCGGACGCCACCCGGGAAGTGCTCACTGGCGCTGAAATCCTGATCCAGCTGGCCCGTACCGCTCAGCAACCGCTGCCGGAAATCGCGCCTTTGGAAGGTGAGCAGCTGCTGGCGTGGCTGCGCTCCGTACGCGAGAAACTGGTGGTCAGCGAGGTGCTGGACGATCAGCAGATCCGTCAGCTGCGCCTGCGTCTGGCGGGTCAGCTGACGGCGGAACAACTGGAAGAACTGTGCCACGGCATCGAGAATTTCGATTACAGCGCCGCCGTGGCCCGCCTGGATCAGTTGCTGGCCGCCCCGCCCCCGCCTGCCGCTGCAAACCGGGCGGGTTGACATACGTCAACTCACCCTGTCCCGCTTCATGGATAATTCCTCCCATACGGTGGTTTTCAGTCCATTCAGATTAGGAAGCGGGCATGTATCTGGTGAAAGGCGGGGCGACGCGCCCCTCTCTATGGGACAGCGAATTCATCCGGCAGCATGACGTGCCGGGGCCACGCTATACGTCTTATCCCACCGCCCTGCAATTCCACGAAGAGTTCACTCGACAGGATTATCTTGACGCTGTCGCGCGTAGCAATGCCGGCCGCAAGCCGCTGTCGATTTATGTGCACCTGCCGTTCTGCCAGTCCCTGTGCTACTACTGTGCCTGCAACAAGGTCATCACCCAGAGCGAGGACAAAAAGCGCCAATACCTGGATTACCTGATCAAGGAAATCAAGCAAAAGGCGGCTGAATTCGGCACCGACCGGCCCGTGTTCCAGATGCACTGGGGCGGCGGAACGCCCACTTATTACGGCGAGGCGGAACTCACCGAGTTGTGGTACCAGATCGGTCGCCACTTTCACCTGGTGGATTCCGATCGTGGTGAATATTCCATCGAGATCGATCCGCGTACCATCAACAGTGACAAGCTTGGCCTGCTAAAAGGGCTGGGCTTCAACCGCATCAGCCTGGGCATTCAGGATTTCGATCCGCGGGTGCAGCAGGCGATCAACCGAGTCCAATCCACCGAGCAGATTGCCGAACTGATGCAGGCGGCGCGCAGTTACCAGTACCGCTCGGTGAATTTCGATCTGATTTACGGATTGCCATACCAGAGCGTGCGTTCGGTGACCACCACCATCGAGCAGGTGATCGCGTTGTCGCCGGACCGCATTTCGCTGTTCAACTACGCCCATTTGCCCGAGCGCTTCAAGTCGCAAGGGCTGCTGCCAGAAGAAGCGCTGCCGGCAGCGGATGAAAAACTCGCCATTCTGTGTGCCGCGTCGAACCAGCTGGTAGATGCCGGCTATGTCTATATAGGTATGGACCATTTCGCGAAACCGTCCGACGAACTGGCGCAGGCGCAGGTGCGCGGCGTACTGCATCGTAATTTCCAGGGCTATACCACCTGCAAGGAGGCGGATCTGATCGGTTTGGGAGTGTCCGCCATCAGCCTGATCGATAACGTTTACTGCCAGAACACCAAGTCGATAACCGAATACCAGTCATTGCTGGAGCAGGGCCAGTCACCGCTGCTGGCGGGTGTCGCCCTGACCGGCGATGACGAAATCCGCCGTGCTGTCATCATGTCGTTCCTGTGCCGCAACGGGCTGGAACCGGCCGAAGTGGAAGCGGACTACGGAATTGATTTCAATGATTATTTCCGCTGTGAAATGAGTGCGTTGGCGGGCTTTGTCGAGCAGGGCCTGCTGGAGCAGGAAGGTCGTGATTACCAGCTGACGCCACGGGGGCGGCTGGTGGTACGCAAGATCTGCATGGCATTTGATTTGTATCTGCCGGAACACATGAAACAGGGAAGGCGCTTTTCCCGCGTGCTGTAAAATCGTTTTTTGTTTGCGAGTGAAAATCATTGCGCGCCCCTGAGTTTCGGCGGTGATTTTCGCAACAGCCTTTGCGCTGTGTTACTATTTTGAACTAATTAAGTGCACCGTTAACACACCGGGAAATACAACATGTCGCTAGAACCGGATTGCAAGAACCGCGTTCCCACCCGCACCCTCAATGTTTCCTGCACGGATTGCAGCCTCAATCCCATTTGCCTGCCTGTGGCGGTGAAGGAAAAAGAGCTGGAAGAACTGGATAGCATCATCAAGCGCAGCCGGCCGATGAAAAAGGGTGAGCATCTGTTCCGGGCCAGCGACCCTTTCGCATCGATTTACGCGGTGCGCAGTGGCACGATCAAAACCTATTCCGTCACCGAGGATGGTGAAGAACAGGTCACCGGATTCTATCTGCCGGGCGAGGTGCTCGGTATCGACGGCATCAGCACCAATTTCCACTCCAATTCCGCCAAGGCGCTGGAAACCGCCGCCGTGTGCGAGATCCCGTTTGACAAGCTGGAATTTCTTTCCGCCAAGATTCCCACCTTGCAGCGCCATTTCTTCCAGCTGATGAGCAGAGAGATTCAGGCCGACCAGCAGCTGATCATGCTGCTCAGCAAGAAAAGCGCTGAAGAACGCATTGCCGCGCTGCTGCTGAGCATTTCCTCCCGTCATGGCAAACGGGGTTTGTCACCCAGCCGCTTCCGTCTGCCCATGTCCCGCAACGACATCGGCAATTTCCTGGGCCTGGCGGTGGAAACGGTCAGCCGCGTGTTCACCCGCCTGCAAAAACAGGAAATCATTCTGGTGGATGGCAAGGAAGTGGAGATTCTCAACATGCACGAGCTGTGTCACATGTCGAATGGCATGGATGATGAGAATCTGAAAACTGCCTGATTTTCATCTCTGCTGACGGGGTATTGCCGTCATGCAAATCCGGATTGGTACCAAAGCGCAGCGGTAATCCCGCTGCGCTTTTTTTATGGCCACCGGTTGCCGACAGAGCAGCGTTTCAGCCCACCGGAATCGATTTCGGTTTCGGCGCAGCCGGTTCCTTCTGCTTGGGAATGGTCAGCTTCAGCACGCCATCTTCGAATTTCGCCTGCACGGACTGCTCGTTGACATTGTTGCCCAGCGTGAAGCGGCGCACGAACTTGCCGTAGCGGCGTTCGGTGCGTATCTGCTTGTCGCCTTTTTCCTCGTGCTCGCTTTTCGATTCGGCTTCGATGGCCAGCACGCCGTCATGCAGCGATACCTTAATGTCCTCCTTCCTGATGCCCGGCAATTCCGCGCTGATGTTGTACGCCTCAGCACTTTCGGAAATATCGGTGGCGGGCATGTTGAACCCGGCATCCGCCAGTGACGGCAGATTGCCACGGCCGAAGAAGTTGTCGACCAGCTGCTGGAAACTGTCCACGCTATTCAGCGGACTGTTGAAGGGACGCAATGAAGACATAAATTCCTCCTTTTACGGATGTGTTTGCTTCGTCTGTTTTATATAGGGCCGATTTGACGGAGTTCAATTGATATGGGTCAAAATCGTCGTCAGTTGGGGGCGAAGCCGGGCATCTGAAAGGATTAACTGGCATTCATTGTTTATATTTCAAGCGAATGCAGCCGTACCACCGGGAACGAATCCGCGTCGGTGAAACTGTTGGACAGATGGATGGGCTTGTACTGCGAACTGGGCAGCGCAGAGCGGAAATATATGGCGTTCACATAGTCGCGCAGCTGGCCCTGGCGGGTTTCCAGCAGGGTGATCGGGCGCAGCGTCCGCGCGGTCCGTTCCATATCGTATACTTTCGCAAGGTCTCGCAGCCGGGATTCGAATACCTGCGCAAAGGGCGCCAGATCCTGGCCATTTTCTTCCACCACCAGGCAGTAGTGATTGGCGCGGGTGGGGAACAAAATAAATTCGTTGAAATGCATGCCCGTGGCTGTGCTTGCCTGGCGACAGCTTTCGGTCACGTCGTTTTCGTTGATGCGCTCGTTGCTGATGGAAATCTGGCGTGCCCGTTTCGATACGAATTGCACGATGGGAGTTTTGTTGTAGAAGCCGTCAACGCGAATCAGGTCTTCCATGTTGTAGCGGTAGAGTCCGCCCGATGTGGTAATGATCTGGTAATAATGCTCGCCCTGTTCCAGTTCCCAGGCGCAGTACACCGGCGGGTTTTCCAGATCGATATCCTGCTCCCTGATGTATTCCAGGAAATGGCTGGTGATAGCGGCAATCCCGCCTTCACGATCAAGCCGGAACGGAATGCCGAAAATTCCCTCGCTGGCGGAGAACGGCATTTCATGTACCTGTTTGGGTCCGATCAGTTGCAGCAGCGATTGCGTGCTGTAACTCATATTGCCGCCCATCCAGGTGGCAACATATTTCAGGTTGGGCAGCAATAATTGCATCAGCTCCGGCAGCGGACGTTCAGTGTTGCGCCAGTCGGAAATTTTTTGTGCCAGTGCTGTATCCGGTTTGAAGGTTGGCAATGACGCCGGCGTATAGACGTTTGGCGCAAGCGGATGATTCAGTGTGAGTGTGCCGTTGCGCACATCCTGTTCCAGCATGTCGATATTCGCCAGCAGCCGTTTCATCACGCTCATCATCGCCAGCGGCGAGAATCCGCCAAATCCTGCCAGGTTGCCTTGTGCTGTCAGGAAGCGCCCGATCGCGTAAAAGCGGTCGTCCATGTCGGGCTGGGTGAACACCCAGTAGGGCACCACAAATTTGCGGCGGATGAAGGCGGGCAGATTCTTGTAGTTGAACCCGGACACAAATCCCTGCGGAACACCGCCCGGCGACTGGCCGCCTTCCGCTGAGCCGACAAAAAACTGGATCGGTGCAGAGCGGAATTCGGGGCAGTTGGTTTCCAGCAGGTGGTAGAACGCATACACCGAGCGATCGAGTTCGCGCTTGAAGCGGCGCGTGATCGGAATGTATTTGTAATCACCGGTGGAGCCTGCAGTCATGGCGAAAAAGTAGGGTGTCTCGGTGGTCAGAATATTGCGCTCGCCCTGGTAGACGCGCTTGAGATAGGGGCCGAATTCGGCGCTGCTTCTGAGGGGAACCTGGCGCCGGAAATCCGCAATGGATTTGATGGCGCTGAACTGGTGTGCCTGCCCGAATTCGGTGTTGCGGTTGGTGCGCAGGATGTCGAGCAGGATTTGCTGTTGGCGCGGCGCCGGATTGTGGGTGGCGCGTTGCAGCCGCTTGAAATGAAACTGCTTGATGAGACTGGCGAACATGATAAGGGTATTCCGGAAGGTGCCTGGCAACACTGAGGTTAGCCATACTGATTTGTGCGGGCATACTATGAACTGCAGCGCATTGGGTCAAGCGCGCTGGCGTGTGAATGCTGTGCTGAAAATGGTATAGTTTCGCTCGCCTTCGCCGCACGTGCTGTTCTGTCACCGGCGAGTTTTTTTCTGTTGCTGTGGATGCCTGAACATGATCGGAAAGTTGCTGTTTGTAGTGGCTATCGCCGTATGGTTAACAAAAGAGAACAAAGCGGTTAACCGGCGTCTCAACGACAATCCTGACAGTCCGTGGGATGCGTCCTCGTTGCAGGCGTTGCTGGTGGGATCGTCGATTGCGGTGGTGTTGGGGCTGGCGCTGTCATTCATTACCAGCACTGCCATTTTTGCCAGTGAGTGGCCCGCGCTGTTGATCGGTGTGCTGGTGTTGACCGCCGGCGCCTGGGTGCGGGTGAAGGCCATTCGTGATCTGCGTGAACAGTTCACGCCGAATGTGGTGATCCTGTCGGACCACAAGCTGCTGTGCGACGGCATTTACCAGTATATGCGGCACCCGGGTTATTCCGGCGCGCTGGTCTGCTATCTCGGCATGGGGCTGATGCTGAACAACTGGCTGAGCCTGCTTGCGATGGCGCTGCTGCTGGTTCCTGTGTATCTCTACCGGATAAACGTGGAAGAGAAGGCGTTGATTGAAGCCTTTGGCGACCAGTATGTGGATTACAGCCGGCGCACCCGGCGTCTGATCCCTGGTGTGTATTGATCCATCGCGTTAGCCGATCAGTGGTGCAGCCCTGTCTTCGCCGCTGAATTTCATAAAGAATTTTTACAAGGTGAGTTTGTGCTGAAATCCACCCACTGCAAAACCGGGATAGAAATTACCGATATTGCCACCTGCGATTTCGCAGCGCTTGATTGCGTCAGCAATGCCGAACTGTTTGCCCGTCTCGGCAAAGGCGAGGCGGGACGACTGGTGCGTTTCATCGAGCAGGGCATGGGCATCCGCCAGCGCTATTTCTGCCCCGCCGGTAAAAATTCCCTGGACCTTGCGCGCAGCGCACTGCAACAGCTGGTGGAGCGTAATCCCTCCTTGCTCGAAGAAGCAGAATTTTTCATCCTGGCCGGCATTTCCAATCCCATGCCAGTGACCACCACCAGTGCGCTGCTGGCTGGCGAATTCGGTTTTAAAAATGTCAGCTGCTGGGACATCAAGTCCGGCTGCTCCACCGGCGTGCTGGCGCTGATCCAGGCGCAGCAATGGATCGAATCCGGCGCGCGCACGGGCGTAATCATTTGTACTGAAACGCTAAGCAAGTTTGCCAATCCTGACGTTCTGCAGATGAGCGCCGCCATCGGTGACGGTGCGGTGGCACTGCAGGTCAGTGCTTCGGCGCACTGGCGTGTGCGCGGCGTCGTGCACGGCACCGACCCGAGCCTGATCCGCAGCATGATGGTGAAAGGCGAATTCCCCGTCAGCATCGAGAACTACGATCCGGCGCAGTATTTCTTTTCCTTCGAACAAAAACCGGAAGGCATCGAGGCGATTGGCCGCTACTGGGTGCAATCGCTGCAGGATCTGCTCACAGTGTCCGGTGTCGACGCGGAGCAGGTGAAGCACTACATTGCTCACCAGGTGGATGCCGGCAAGAACGCGGCGGTTGCCGCTGCCTGCCAGATCAACGATGCCGCCGTGGCGAAGAACTTTGCCGACTTCGGCAATATGGGCTGCCCCACGGTGTTCATCAATTACCATCAATGGGTCAGCCGGCCCGGGCATATTTTCAATTCAGGTGACTGTCTTGTTCTTCACGCAGTGGGTGGTGGCGTGTCGTGGGCAGGAATCTGCCTGGAGCGTCTGTCAGCCGGCGATTGAAGCGGACCCGGATTTCGCCGCTCTGTGCCAGTAAGTGCTGCTCGATTTTGGCACGCATGTCGCCATATTGAATGATGGCTTCGATATGGCCGCCGTCGATCATGTCTTTCAGGTCCGCTGTCTGGGTGGCGGACACTTCCAGCCATTGCGCGCCCAGCCGCGCTGATCCCGACAGCAATTGCGTGATGATGCTCTCGTGCATGACACCCACGTGGGCGCCTTCCAGTGCATACACGGCTTCACCGCCGAAAAATTTCGGGATCGCAATGACGGACGCGCCGCCATAGGAGCGGTTGACTACGAATCCCATTTTTGGATAGGGATACTCGATGATTTTCTGCGATGCCGAAATCAGCTTCTCGATGATCTGGCGGTTGTTGCCGTCCATGCGCGGATCGGCGCCCGGAGTGTCCACCATGCTCGCCACCGGCAGGCGCAGCAATTCGAACAGATTTAGCGCGTCTTCCACCAGCCCCAGGGAGCGGGCGCGGATCATGTTGTTGGCGTTGTCCGGCGGATTGATCAGCAGGCCCACGGGTTTGCCGCCGATCACGCCGATGTACGCCCGGATGCGCTCGTCGTACTCGCGGAACACCTCGACGAATTCATCGCAGATCCCGGCGATGAAGCGGTCGGTGGCATCCAGCGCCAGTGGCCGGGCCGGTGCCTGGACCGGTTCGTTGCCCGCCATGAAAAAGGCCAGCAGGTGCGGCAGGCGCGCGAATGCGGCGTCCAGCGTGTCGCACAGTTCGTGGATCAGGCCGGTATTTTTAAACTGGATGTCGTTCGATGCGATCTGCTCGAAGCGTACCTGCTTGCCGAACACCATCTTGCATACTTCCGGCCCGGTGAGGTTGAGGCAGGAATCCTCGCGCACCGCGATGCGGTAGTGGCCCATGCCAAAAATCAGCGTGCCCAGACCCAGTGCATTGCCGTGCGCCAGCGTAATCACCAGATTGTGGCGACGGTAGCGATTCAGTGCCGGCAGAATGCTGAACGCGTGGGGAAATACGGTGCGGCCTTCCATGAAGCGCACGCCCATGGATTTCACGCCGATCAGCAGCGGGCGCGGATCTTTGGTCAGCGAATCCAGAAAGGCGACAAAGGTGGCGGCCACCGCCTTGCTGGTGCTGGCGCCGTTGACGCGGAAATCGTTCCACACCAGTGCCAGCGGAAATCCCTTTACTGTGCCGCGCAGAAACCAGGTTCCGTCCAGACCCACGCGGGTAACGGCAGCACCGTTGGCGGCGACAAAAATCTCCAGCCCTTCATCGAACAGGCTGCGCACCGACGAAAGAAATGGCAGCGCCATGTCTGCCACTGCCCGCCACTCGAAACCGTACGCCGGTTCGTCCACAGAAGATTCAACCAGATTCGATACCAAACTGTTCATCGTTGCCATTTCCTGCCGTCAAATATCCATTTCCTGGCCATTCCCTGCCAAGTCGCCAACACACAGCAAACGCTGCGCCGCCAGCGCGATATCCATCTCGGTTACACCTTTCTGTTCTGCCAGTTGCGGATTTTTCTGCCGCAACCGCTCCGTGCGTTCGTTCAGCACCAGGCCCGGGTTGAGCAGGTGACAGAACACATTGTTGCCGCCGTATTCGCTGACGACAGAATTTTTCAACCCCACCAGGCTGCTCTTGCCCAGGTTGTACAGAGCCTGCCCGGGAATGCCATGACGCCAGCCCTGCGATCCCACCAGCACAATGCGGCCGGAGCGTTGCACACGCATTGCTTTCAGCACCGCCGCCAGCAGATAAACCGTGTGGGTGATGTTGGTGGTGACGGCAGCCTGGATCTGTTCGAAGCTCAGGCTGTGTAATTTTTTCGGGCCATATTCATGCACGGGATTGACACCGACATTCGCAATCAGCGCGCCGGGCCAGCCCAGCGTGTCCAGTTGCGTCAGCAGTGCGTCCAGATCAGCGCGCTGGCTGTGGTCGCACACCAGTGTGTCCACCTGCAGATCGGCTTCCGCCAGCAGCCGTTCTTTTGCTGCTGCCAAGCGCTCAGAATTTCGCGCCGTCAAAATCAGATGACGCGCGCCCGCCCGTGCTAACGTCTGCGCGCAAGCAAACCCGATGCCGGCGCTGGCACCGGTGATCAGCACAGGCTGATCCGCGAAGGGTAGGGGTTCTGCTTGCAGCGTCATGCCAGAAAATCCTCCGGCGCGCACCAGTGCAGCAGATGGGCGCCGCCAGTGAAACCGCCACCCACGGCACACATCAGCACCAGATCGCCGGGGCGCAATTTTTCCTGCGCGGCGGCTTCACTCAGTGCGATGGGCACCGACGCAGCCACTGTATTGCCGTATTGGGGGAAATTGATGACCGTTTTTTCGTCCGGAATCTGCATCTCGTCGCACACCGCCCGCAGCAGATACAGGTTGGGCTGGTGCAGCAGATAAAAATCGATGTCGCTCTGCTGGTAGTCGGTTTGTTCCAGCAATTGCGCGCACAGGCCGGGAATGCCGATGCCGGCGTTTTCCGACACGCGCTTGCCGTTGGGCATGGTCAGCAGCGGTGGAAGTGACTCGCCGGCGCGCGGGTAGCCTACTGAAGGCACGTAAACTGCGTCGTGTCCGGCGCCATCGGCATACAGCACGCTGGCCAGGAAACCGCGTTGGGATTTCCGATTGCGGCTGATCACCACCGCGCCCGCGCCGTCGCCGTATAGAAAGGCAGTGCGCTTGTTTTGCATGTCCAGCGTGCGCGAGCGCACATCGACGCCGATCACCAGTACGTTCTCGTCGCCGGTGGCAATGCAGCGGATCGCCTGGTCTACCGCGTAAATGAAACCGCTGCAGGCAGCGCCGATGTCATAGGCGGGAAAACCGCGTCCGCCCAGTTTGTGCTGTACCACGCAGGCTGTGGAGGGCGACAGATAATCTGCAGTGGACGTGGCGACAATCAGGCGGTCAAGCTGGTTCACGTTCAGGCCGGCGGATTGCAGCGCCTGTGTCGCAGCCTGAGCGGCCAGATCAGACGTGCTCACGTCATCGGCGATAAAATGACGGGTCTTGCTGCCGACACTGTTTTCGATGAACGAGGGCTTGATGCGGATGTCAAAAGCCTGCATCAATTCTTCATTGGTGAAACGGCGGGTGCCGGTGGCTTGGCCGTAACCGCGAATGCCAATTCCAAATGGAGCGTTGTACATGACAGACCAGAATCCCTTGGCAGGCGTATGGCCTTGGCGGGCCGGATAGGTTACTTAGTGGCGCGATTCTAATGGAACAACAGTACTGATGGAATTTATACAATGTAGTCAAATGATTGCTGTACGTTGTGAATTTTTACACCGTGCGGAATTTCCCTTTTTTGTCCGATTCATACAAGACAGCACGGACTGTCACGGCCATGCCATCCATGCTTGATATGTATCAATATGGTCCCACACCGCATCTGCGAAAGTGGCTTCACACATTATGGAGGTGACACCCATGAACAAGCGCAATGAATATATGGAAAAGCTGAAGGCACAACTGGAAGAGTGGGAATACGACATCGATCGACTGGAAGCGCGCCTCGACGAGGTCCAGGACGAGGCCAAGGTCAAGCTCGACAAAACCATCAAGGATCTCAAAGTCAAACAGAAAGATGTGCAGGGCAAACTCAAGCAACTGGAAGGCGCTGCCGAGGAAGCCTGGACCGACATCAAGGACGGTGTGGAACTGGCGTGGGATTCCCTCAAGCTGGGTTTCCTGGCGGCCAAGTCCGAGTTCGTCGAACGCAAGCAGCAGAAGAAGTCCAAGTAACCGCCCGGGAGCGGGAAGGGCCGTCGCCAGACGGCCCTTCCGTCCGGGATACAGTCATGCATTCCCACCTGATAGCCCCATTTGGCGATTTCTATCCGCCCCCAACATTGTGTACGATACGCCACTCAGCAGACCTCAAAGGATGATCAAGATGGGCAAACTCAAAGACATGGTGTCGGAACCGGTGTCGCTGGCCGAACGTTTGAAAATCAACGCAAAACGGGTTCGGTTGGCGGGTATCGGGTTGTTCAGCAAAGTGGATGCGGAAAGGGCACGCCTGTACCAGCAGATCGTCGATCTGGGTGAAAGCTACGGCGATGAGGGCAGCCTGGTCGGGCGCCTGAGTGTGCTCGGTACCGGCACAGTTCATCTGGTGCTGGACGAAAGCCAGAAACTGTTCGATGAACTGGTGGAAGCCGGGGAACTGGCTCTGGCGAAGGAGTCGGCCCGGCCCCTGGCCCATACCGGCCGTATCAACACACCTCGCCCCGTGGCCAAGCCCGCGCCCAAGCTGGTGACTGCCGCGAAGAGCACGCCGGCAAAAGCGGCAACCAAGCCTGCCGCAGACTCGGCTCCTCGCAAACCTGCCCTGACGCAGGTGGCCAAGCCCGCAGCTGCTGGCTCATCATCGGTCACGGACGAAATGAAACAGCGTTTCGACGCCGCCAAGGCCCGCCTGAACACCCTGACCGCGCCACCGGATCAAATGACCATGCTCGCGCTGTATGCCCTGTTCAAACAGGCCAATGAAGGCGATGTCAGCGGCCGGCGTCCCGCCATCACCAAGATGGTGGACCGGGCCAAGTACGACGAGCGTCAGAAGATTAAGGGCATGACGGCCACCGAAGCGATGGAGCGTTACATCGCCAAGGTGAATAGCCTGTTCCCGGCCTGATGCAAGCGGGGGCCAGGTCCCCGCTTCATTCACTCCCATGACAACCGAATCTCCCCAGCAGCAAATCCGCCAGCAGGCCCTGCAGTTGTTGTCGCGCCGCGAATACAGCGCCCGTGAACTGCAGCAGAAGCTGGCGGGCGGTCATGCGGCCGAGGATTTGGCCGCCGTGCTGGAACAGCTGGCGGAGCAGGGCCTGCAAAGCGATCGTCGTTTTGCCGAGGTCTGGGTGCGCCATCGTCAGGCGCAGGGTTTTGGCCCCATCCGCATCCAGTCCGAGTTGCGCCAGAAAGGCATAGCCTCCGACCAGGTCCAGGCCGCCCTTGAAGCGGACGGGATGGACTGGTTCGCCCATGCCTGTGATGTCTGGCAATGCCGTTTTCGCGGTCGCTGCGAGCGCGATCCGCGCCTGAAAGCCAAACAGATCCGTTTCCTGCAATACCGGGGCTTCACCGGCGAGCAGATCCGCCATGCACTGGGTTCTGCCGATACGGAACTGCCGGACGCAGACTCGCTGGATTAGCCGCCCGGAAACGCTTCCCCCATCCCCGTCCATCCGCCTCATCCCGCGGGGATGAATTGTGCCGATTTGATGGTAAACTGCCGCCTTTGTCAGCGCGCCCAGGCCGGCGCCGCCCTCCGACTTTCCCGACCCGGTACCCGAATGAAGACCTCTGCAATCCGTACAGCGTTTCTTGAGTATTTCAAGACCCAGGGCCACGAAGTGCTGGCCAGCAGCTCGCTCATCCCCGGCAATGATCCCACCCTGCTGTTCACCAACGCCGGCATGGTGCAGTTCAAGGATGTGTTTCTCGGCCGCGACCTGCGCCCGTACAAGCGCGCGGTTACCTCGCAGCGCTGCGTGCGCGCCGGCGGCAAGCACAACGATCTGGAAAACGTGGGCTACACCGCACGTCACCACACCTTCTTCGAAATGCTGGGCAACTTCAGCTTCGGCGATTATTTCAAGCGCGACGCTATCCGTTACGCGTGGGAATTCCTGACGTCAGACAAATGGTTGAACCTGCCCAAGGAAAAACTCTGGGTCACTGTGTACGCCAGCGACGACGAAGCCTACGACATCTGGAACAAGGAAGTCGGCGTACCGGCGGAGCGCGTGATCCGCATCGGCGACAACAAGGGCGCGCCCTATGCATCTGACAACTTCTGGCAGATGGGCGACACCGGACCCTGCGGCCCCTGCACCGAGATTTTCTACGACCACGGCCCCGACATCTGGGGTGGCCCTCCCGGATCGCCCGAAGAAGACGGCGACCGCTACATCGAAATCTGGAACAACGTGTTCATGCAGTTCGACCGCCAGCCGGACGGCACTCTGGTGCCGCTGCCCAAACCGTCGGTGGACACCGGCATGGGTCTGGAGCGGATTGCCGCCGTCATGCAGCACGTGCACAGCAACTACGAAATCGACCTGTTCGCCAGCCTGCTGAAAGACGTGGCGCGCGTCACCGACGCCCAGGATCTGGAAGACAAATCCCTGCGCGTGGTGGCCGACCACATTCGCTCCTGCGCGTTTCTGATCGTGGACGGTGTGGTGCCGTCCAACGAAGGTCGCGGTTATGTGCTGCGCCGCATCCTGCGTCGTGCGATTCGCCACGGCAACAAGCTCGGTGCCAAAGGCCCGTTCTTCCACAAGCTGGTGGTACCGCTGGTGCGCGAGATGGGCGATGCCTATCCCGAACTGAAAAAAGCCCAGGCCCAGGTGGAAAAAATGCTTCTGCAGGAAGAAGAGCAGTTCGCGAAAACGCTGGAGCAAGGATTGAAGATTCTGGAGCAGGATCTGGAAGGTCTGGTGGGCAATCAGATTCCCGGCGACGTGGTATTCAAACTCTATGACACCTACGGTTTCCCCGCCGACCTCACCGCCGATATCGCCCGTGAGCGCAATCTCACCATCGACCATATCGGTTTCGAGAAGGAAATGGATGCGCAGAAGTCGCGCTCCAAGGCTGCTGGAAAATTCAAGGCGAATTACCACGACGGCCTGGACGTGAACACCCGCAGCGAATTCAGTGGCTACGACCAGGTCACCGACAGCGGCCGCATCACCGAGATCTTCGTCGACGGCCAGCCGGTGCAATCCATCAGCGCGGGTCAGCCAGCCCAGATCGTGCTCGACAATACGCCGTTCTATGCCGAATCCGGTGGTCAGGTGGGCGACGTCGGCACGCTGGAAACCGCCAGCGCCCGCTTCGATGTGACTGACACCACCAAACAGCGTGGTGCTCACGTCCATGTCGGCGTGCTGGAAACCGGTACCCTGAAAGTCGGCGACACCGTGCAGGCCAAAGTGAACAACGACTTGCGCCAGGCCATCCGTCTGAACCATTCCGCCACTCACCTGATGCACGCAGCATTGCGCCAGGTGCTGGGCAACCACGTGCAGCAGAAAGGTTCCCAGGTCACCGCCAGCCGCTTGCGCTTCGACTTCGCCCATTCCGAAGCCATGAAACCCGCCGAAATCCGCGCGGTGGAAAAGCTGGTCAACGCCCAGATCCGCGCCAATGCGCCGGTTGTGACCGAGGTCATGCCCATCGAGCAGGCCAAGTCCAAAGGGGCTATGGCGCTGTTTGGCGAAAAGTATGATGATAACGTCCGCGTTCTTACCATGGGCCAGGACAACTTCTCTATCGAACTCTGTGGTGGCACCCACGCCAGCCGTACCGGCGATATCGGGCTGTTCCGCATTCTGTCTGAAGGTGGTGTCGCCGCTGGCGTGCGCCGTATCGAAGCGGTGACCGGCGAAGGCGCCGAGCATTGGCTGGATGAAACCGATGCCACCCTGGGCCAGATTGCCGCACTGCTGAAAGGCAGCCGCGACAACGCAGTGGAAAAGGTGCAGCAGACCCTGGACCGGGTGAAACAGCTGGAAAAAGAGCTGGAGCGGCAGAAAGCCAAGCTGGCCAGCAGCGCCGGTGACGATCTGGCAGGACAGGCCAAAACTGTGGCCGGTGTGAAACTGCTGGCGGCCACCGTCGACGGCGTCGACCTGAAAGCCCTGCGCGAACTGGTGGACCAGCTGAAAAACAAGCTCGGCTCCGGCGTGGTGCTGCTGGGTGCGGTCAACGAAGGCAAGGTGGATCTGGTGGCGGGGGTTACCAAGGATCTCACCGGGCAGTTCAAGGCCGGCGACCTGGTGAAACACGCAGCCCAGATCGTCGGTGGCAAAGGCGGTGGACGTCCGGATCTGGCCAGTGCCGGCGGCCCTGATGTAGCCAGGCTGGCCGACGCAGTGGCATCCGCCGAAACCTGGCTGCAGCAGTAAGCAGGTACGGAAAACAAAAGGTATACAGATCAATCCTTTGGTTTACACTCCAGGGGCAATATTGTTTAATCCGCATCCAGTTTGGGTGCTATTCCTTCAATAACTATTAAAGAACGACGGCGATGGCGTTAATTGTGCAGAAATACGGTGGTACCTCGGTAGGTACCATCGAAAGAATAAGAAATGTGGCGAAGAAAGTGGGGCGTTACCGGGACGAGGGGCATGATATCGTCGTGGTTGTATCTGCCATGAGCGGCGAGACCAACCGGCTGATCGCACTGGCCAACGAAATTTCCGAACAGCCACCCGCGCGGGAACTGGATGTGCTGGTCACCACCGGCGAACAGGTCACCATTGCACTGCTGAGCATGGCACTGCAAAAGGAAGGCTATGATGCCCGTTCCTACACCGGTGCCCAGGTGCGTATCCTCACCGACGACGCTTACGGCAAGGCTCGCATCCAGGCCATCGATGCCGACCGCATCCGTGCCGACCTGAACAAGGGTCGCATTGTCGTGGTTGCCGGCTTCCAGGGCGTGGACGACGACGGCAACATCACCACCCTGGGCCGTGGCGGCTCTGACACCACTGGTGTGGCTTTGGCAGCGGCCCTGAAAGCCGACGAGTGCCAGATCTACACCGATGTCGACGGCGTCTACACCACCGATCCCCGTGTCGTGCCCAATGCGCGTCGCCTGGAGCAGATCACCTTCGAGGAAATGCTGGAAATGGCCAGCCTCGGCTCCAAGGTATTGCAGATCCGCTCGGTGGAGTTCGCCGGGAAATACAACGTACCCCTGCGGGTGCTTTCCAGTTTTGCTGAAGGGCCAGGTACCCTTATTACTGTTGATCAAGAGGAATCTATGGAACAGCCGGTCATCTCAGGCATTGCCTTTAATCGCGACGAAGCCAAAATCACCGTGCGTGGCGTGCCGGATACCCCAGGCGCGGCTTACAAGATCCTGGGCCCCGTGGGCGAGGCCAACATCGAAGTCGACATGATCGTGCAGAACGTCAGCGCCGACAACACCACCGATTTCACCTTCACCGTCCACAAGAACGAACTGCGCAAGGCGCTGGACGTGCTCAAGGATATCGCCAAGGAACTGGGAGCCCGCGACGTGCAGGGCGACGCTTCCATTGCCAAGGTGTCCCTGGTGGGTGTGGGCATGCGTTCCCACGCCGGCGTGGCCAGCAGGATGTTCAAGTTGCTGGCGCAAGAATCCATTAACATCCAGATGATCTCCACCTCGGAAATCAAGATCTCGGTAGTGATCGACGAGAAGTATCTGGAGTTGGCGGTACGTGCCCTGCACACGGGGTTTGGCCTGGACAAGGAGCCGCAAGCGGCTAAGTAATCCGGCTGAACAAGAAAACCCGCTCCCGCCCTACCAAAATCGGAAACCTGGACGATACTTGATTAGGAAAATTAAAACCGGGTAGGGCTTTCTCGGGACGCGAAACCAGACGCTCGGCAGGAGCAGTAAGTAAGGAGAAGGAAAATGTTGATATTGACCCGCCGCGTAGGCGAAACCCTGATGATCGGCGACGAAGTCACCGTGACCGTGCTGGGCGTAAAGGGTAACCAGGTGCGGATCGGTGTGAATGCGCCGAAGGAAGTCGCCGTTCACCGGGAAGAGATCTATCAGCGCATTCAGCGCGAAAAAGGCGGCGAGCACGACACTGACGCCTGAAACGCGTCTGGAAGTGGTCCCGATGAGAGCGATGCCTAGGCATCGCTTTTGTTTTTAAGGACTTACGTGGGATCAAATTAGCCAGAATGGGCTAGGAATTTGCGCGAAACGCGGGTATCATTCCGCCCACGTTTTTGGAGAGGTGGCCGAGAGGCCGAAGGCGCTCCCCTGCTAAGGGAGTATACGGTCAAAAGCTGTATCGAGGGTTCGAATCCCTCCCTCTCCGCCATATTCCCCTGGGAATATCCGGCGTCAGCCGGTCGGGTCACGAGCAGTCCCGCAGGTTCATGAAACTCACCATAATGAGTCGAAAAATTTAAACAATTGATTGACTTGAAGTGGTGGATTCGTAAAATGCACATCCCACGCGCCAGTAGCTCAGCTGGATAGAGTACCTGGCTACGAACCAGGCGGTCGGAGGTTCGAATCCTTCCTGGCGCGCCATATAAAAGAAAGGGGTTACGGAAACGTAACCCCTTTTTCTTTTTCAGTTTCCGTTTGAAAAGAAGTCGCTGCCCGGTTGATGATCAGGCAGGTGCAGGCTGGGTGTTGGCCGTTGTGTATGGTGGTTGACGCGAGTCGTTCATCGGGGGAAAGGGGATGATGATGGGGCGGGTCGGCTACAGGCCGGATTGATTTCCGGCCCGCGACCCTGGTTTGCAGAACGACGCCTGCAGAACCGCTCTGATGCTTACTGGGGCAGAGCTTCTTTCACTGCTTCAGCGGATGCATCAGCGGCTTCTTTGGCTTTTTCTGCCGCTTTTCTGGCTTCTTCAGTGGTGGCGTCAACGGCTGCCTCAGTACCTTCTACTGCAGCTTCCTTGGCCGCTTCACTCGCTGCCTGCACGGCTTCAGATGCGTGACCAGCGGCCTCCTGCGCGGACTCAACTGCCTGGTTGGCCGATTCTTTCGCGTTTTCCAGTGCTGTCGATTCTTCCTGCTTGTTGCACGCTGCCAGACCCAGTGCCGCAACTGCTACCAATACGATTGCCTTGTTCATTGTCGTGCTCCAGTGGTTCAAAGAGGCGCGAGGTTAAGCCAATTCACTCAATAAATTAACTCGAATTGTCATATTTTGGACTGCGGTCACGTTTCCTGCGGCGGGTGGAGGGCAGTCAGTTCAATTGAATGCGGCTTTTATTAGATTGAGCTGGGGGTGGGCGTTGATGAACAGGCCCTGTCTTGTGGCGATTGTTAGCAATGCATGTGAATTTGAACGGGCTGCCGATTCAAGTCTGTCGATTCAGGTGCCCCAGAATAGTTTCAACTCTTTCCTCCACACTCCCTCCGACCAGTCTGTACGACATTCCGCGCCTGGCCAGCTCCCTCTCATACCAGTCCTGCTGGTACTGGCGAAACACCGCGTCACGCCGGGTGCCATCCTGCACGAATTCGAAATCTGTCGCGCAGAGAAATACATGATCGTAGTGGCGGTTGGCCAGCCGCTCCAGTTGCGGGTCGGCGCGATCGAACAGGACATGGGAATACAGCAGTGAGGTGAAGGGGCTACTGTCGCAGATCAGCCAGCGTTGGGCATTCATGGCCAGCGCTTCCTCACGGGCGATTTGCGTTTGGGCGATGTGCAGCATGTCGGTGAACTCCATCGCGCCATTTTTGTGTTCCCACAGCTCACGGCCATACTCGGGAACCCATTGGGTATCCAACGTCTGTGCCAGGGCCGCAGCGAGGGTGGTTTTTCCCGTGGATTCTCCACCCAGCAGCAGGACACGTTCCATAAAATCAGCGTAAACCTCTGGGGCCAGGAATTGACGCAGGCCATGCGGATCAGCGCGCAGACGCGAGCCGGAGATGGGGACATGCACGCGGTCGCGGTCGATGCAGCGGTGCACGACGTCGGGCGCATCAGGTGTGTCGCGGCGAAAGTAGTCGGTCAGCACAGCAGCGAAACCATCGCCGTAGTCCTCGCTGGTAAATACGGCATCCACGCGGGTGCCCAGCAGGTTCCGGCAGAGCCAGCCACAGAACAGGCGTTGCTCAATATCCGATGCGTCATTGTGCGGAATGGGCGGTGGCGAGGCGATACCCCGCGCAGTGGCCAGGCGGCGCAGTTCTTTCTGATCCAGCACCAGTACCGGCAACTGCGGGAAGCGACTTTTCAGCCAGGATTCGCGGCGGGCGCGTTCGCAGCCAGGCAGTTCCGGTTCACTGTAGGAAATCAAAAACAGGGTGTCGCATTCCGCCTGTGCGCGTGAAATCATGAATTCATGGCCCTTGTGCAGCGGGCTGAATTTTCCCACCACCAGGCCATGGGCGAAGCGTCGGTTCTCAGCGGGCTTCATCGGCCAGTGGTCCTGCAACAGTCTGCGTTTCGCGCTGGACCGACAGCTGCCCGCGCCAGTAGTGGAATGCAACGATTGCGTTGATCCAGTAGCAGGCGTACAGAAACGCGGTCAGGTATAGCCCGCGGCTTGCAAAGAGCGGCACGGCAATACTGTTGACCAGCCACCAGAAAATCCAGCTTTCCAGGCGGCGCTGCATCAGCAGCCATTGCGCGATCACGCTGAACACCAGGATGGCGGAATCCAGATAGGGCGCGTACGCGTCGGTAAAGTGGTGCAGCAGCAGGCCGTAGAGCGCGGCCACCAGCAGCCCCAGAGGAGCGATTTGCGCGATGCGGGTGTAGCCGGCGCGGCTGATCGGTTTCGTCTCGCCCCTGTCGCCGTAAAGCCACTGCCACCAGCCAATACTGCTGGCGCCGATAAAGAAAATCTGCAGCACCACATCAGCGTAGAGTTTGGCCTGAAAGAACAGCATGCCAAACAGAATGCATCCCAGAATGCCTGTCCACCAGGTATGCACACTGTTGCGTCCGGCCAGCAGGATTGAAACCGTCATGACGAGATTGGCGGCGATTTCGAGAGCGCTCATTGCAGGGTGCCACCTTCCAGGTCACTGCTGTATTGCAGGATTTTGTCTTCGGTTTTGATGGGCTTCACCGCAATCCGCTGGGTGCCGAAAATGCCTTGCAGCGCCTGGGTGCAGGCTGTTGCCTGGTGTAGCGACGCCGGAGCCAGGGACAGACAAAGTGTGCCGTCGGCGGCCTGATGCAGACCGAACTGGGCCAGCGGCAACAGGCGCAGTGCATGGGTGATATCAATGTTGTTGATCCATTCGCCGGTCTGGGTGCGAAAGCGCACGGGCGTCCGCCCGCTGAGGCCGGTTAACAAAGGTCCTTCAGTGCAATATGTGATGGCGGCATGGTCCCCGGTACGGTAGCGCAGCAGCGGCAGGCAGAAATTGAAGCCGCCGGTGAGCGTGATTTCCCCGCGCTCGCCCGGTGCGACCGGTTGCCCCTGGCGGTCGAGTATTTCCACATACAGCCCGGGTTGCAGCAGCAAATGCCCGCCCAGATCCGCATCGAACACGCCGACAGGTCCGGCCTCGTTCAGCGAGTAGATATCCAGCACCGGTGCGTTGAAGCGGCTCTCCAGCTCGGTTTTGAGCCCGTCCGACAGCATCATGCCCACTGAAATCAGGGCACGCGGCCGGGTGCGCAGCGGCAGGTTTTTCAGTTCACTGAACGAGAGCGGATCGCCGGTATAGATCTCGGGGTTGAGCGCATCGAGATAGGCTGCGCGATCGTTGGGGCTGTTCCAGTCATCCGGGTGCAGATTGATTTTGGCCAAGCCGGATTCGCCCAGCTGCGGCGTGACTGACACATAGGTAAAGCAGCGGCGTTGAAAGCCCACCAGTACCACGCCCACCTGCTGTGGGCCTGGTGTCAGTTCGATGCCGAAGTGGCGCAGTGCCCGGCGGTGAAAACACAGATAGCTGGCGGCAACGCGCGGGTGGGAGGCGATCAGCAACGGGTTGCCGCTGGTGCCCGTGGTGCGGAAATTGATCATGCGTTCGATCGGCACGTTGTTCGGCACGAATGCTGCGATGTCGCGGCTGAAGTCGGCGCGGGAGACTGGCGCGATATCAGTGAAGTGCGGTGCGTTGCCTTGCGCGCGGTAAAAAGGTACTTCGCGATAGACCTGTTCGACGAAAGCGCCGAGCCAGCCCGGTGTCTGTAGCGCGTTCCAGTCGACGCTGCTCTGATTCAACGTGCGTTCGAATTCGGCTAGCTGCTCCAGATCTTCCGGTGTGAGCCGGTTGCCGCTTTCATTGCGGTAGACCGGCGCCTGCGGGTGCTCGCGCAGAAATTTCAGCATGCGCGCGCCGTCTTCCGTCAGGGTTGGGTAGCGTTCGGGGTCGAAATACGGATTCATTCGCGCGTCCACTTGTCGGCGGATTGTTCGGCCGCTTTTTTGGCAAGTGCGTCGCGAATGGCGCGTGCCCGGCGTTCTGCTTCGCGACTTTCCTGCAGCAGGCGCTTGCGCTCGGTGCTGCTCAACGCGCTCAGGCGGTCGGTTGCCTGGGCTAGGCTTTCTCCGGCCGGACGGTAGTCGAGTCGGGCAAGCAGGTAGCGCGCGAATTCTTCGCGGCGCTCGCTGTCGTTGACGTATTTGTTGGCCTGACTGGCTTCGGCCAGTGGCTGCAGGGACTGGTCGAGCAGCGCCAGCACCGCAGAGCCGTCAAGTTTTGCGGTGTTGAACCAGTCTTCGCCCAGCAGCCAGACCGCCAGCGCCACCAGTTGCAGCCGGTTGCGATCTTGGCTCGCATTCTTGCCGACAAATCGTTGCAGCTCCTCGTCGCTGGCGTGATAGCCGACACGGCGCAAGGTGTCATGCACCAGCGCGGCGACGGCGACACGGCCACGGCCCTGGATCATGGGTTCATCAACAAAGTCCGCCGGCGTTTCCGCGAGGCGTCGGGTGAGGCGCTGCAGTTCCGGACCGGTTCTGTTCATCATTGAACTCCGAATTTGGCAAACACACGGGTGGAGGGGCAGTCGCTGCAGGCGGCGGGATGCCGGGTGTGGCGCCGGGCGTGGAACTGCCCGGGCAGTGCCAGCAGATCGTCCAGTGTGCGGATGGTGTCGAGCGGGTAGCTGAGCTCGGTGCCGGTGAAGCTGCAGGGCGCGATGCGATTGTGTTCGTCGACAAACAAAAAGGTTTCACCTGGCCGGCAGTCGGCGACGGGCAACGGCAAACCGCGGCTGCTGGCATCGAAGCGGCCCAGATAGGCTGCACTGCCCAGCAGGCGCAGTCCCGCGCCCGCCAGTTCTGCACGCAGCGCTGGCAGTTTCATCTGCAGCGCCAGCACCTGTTCCGGCAGCAGGCGTTGTGCGGGGAAAAATTCCGGCCGGTCGCGACCTCCCAGTTGATTGAAACTGATTTCGTCGAAGCCCCAGTGCGCCAGTTCATGGCACAGGTCGGCAAACGCGCCGATATTGTCGCGCATCAGTACCACGTTGGCGCGCAGCAATAAGGCGCTGCTGCAGTCGTGGCGGGCGCGGTTCAGTGCCTGGGTCAGGGTTTTCAGTTGTTGCCAGCCGCCGGGGCAGCCGCGCAGTTTTTCGTGCAGTGACGCAAATCCGTCGATGCTCAGGGTCAGTTCGGCAAAGTCCGCCAGCAGTGCTGAGCGTACGCGCTGGTTGCGCAGCGCACTGCCGTTACTGGTCAGACTCAGGTTCAGGCCCAGCTCGCGCAGTTCTGCTGCCAGTGGCAGCAGTGGCGGCCACAACAGCGGTTCACCACCGAGCAGCGACAACAGAACCGGTTCGTTGCGGTGTTTGCTGAATTCCGCCAACAGGTGGCCGACACGGCGCAACTCGTCCGGTCGGGCTTCGTGTCGGGCAAAGGGCAGACGCCGGTCGTAGCGGCAGAACGGGCAGCTCAGGTTGCAATGCTCGGTAACCTGCCAGATGACGATCAGCGGCCTTTTCCCCCGCCGGTTTGGCCATAATGGCGGCGGGCAAACTCGCGCGCGAAGTCGAGTAGTTGCGCCAGATCAGTCACGGCGTGAATTTCCCAGCCCTGTTGATCGCGGGCTTTACGCAGGGTTTTCGCGTAGTCCGCATTGTTGGTCTGCCAGGCGCCGTGAAGATTTAATGCCATGGTGCCGCCGGCGCGGCCTCGCGCCAGTGCCATGGACGCGACATCCCAGCCGCTGTTGCCGCGCTCGTCCTGGTCGAACAGTGTGGTGATGCCGTCATCGGAAATATGCAGGATGTGGCAGTCGCGATCCTGCCCGCTGCGCGCGGCGAACGTTTCGCGCAGTTTGTGGATTGGAAACGCGGTGGCGCCGCCGAAGTGTCCGGTAAGGATGCGCAGGATCGCATCTTCGTCGCGCACGAAACCGCGGGTGGACAGGAACTGTTTTTTTCCGCTCCACAATGTGGCCTGCACCCGCGCGCCGCTGCGCAGTGCCGACAGGCAGATCACCGCGCCGGCCAGGGCCATGTAGGAAATGCGCTGTTGCGGATTCGGCATGGAGCCGGAACTGTCGACATAGATATCCAGATCTACCGGCCGGGTGGCGGGCTCGGCGCCGGGCACCAGCCCGTATTGCCGTTTCAGTGTGGTGACACCGGGTATGGGCTGCGGTGAGAACGTGAGACTTTGCAGCCAGTCGATTTCGTCCAGCGCATCGCCGGTTTCCCAGATTTCCAGCCCTTCCATCTGCGGTTCCAGACTTTGTGGGGCCACCCGTTTCGGGAACGGAATCAGGTAGGGCAGTGCAGCTTCGCGGTAGTAGCGCACGGCAAGTTCGTGGTCGCTGAGTTTGAGCCCGGCTGCACGCAGGATATCGCCATATTCGAACGGTTCGCGACGCTGGCCGCGCCCGGGAGAGCTGACATCCTGTGCAGGTAATGCTGCGTTGTTGTCGGCGCTGTCATCCTGCTCGCTGTCGGTGATCAGTGGATCTTCGGCCGGGTGCAGCGGTGTTGTCAGTTCATCGGCGTCGAAATCGATCAGGCCGCTGGGTTCGCAATCGAGTCCGGCTTCGCGGGTGTCATGCAATTGTTGCAGTGCCTTTTCTTCTTCCTGCGCCGATTCGTGCAGGTAGGGCAGCAGTAATGCAGCAAAGCGCGCGCCTCCCGTCAGCCAGTCATTGGCATATACGCGCACCAGCCGCGCGCCGAGCCAGGCATGGGTATTGAACAGGCTTTCGTCCACCAGTACGCCCAGAGCCCCGCGTTCCAGCTGCCACAATTGTTCGTAGATACGCAGGTACAGCGCCCACACGCCAGGCTGGCGGATCGGTTCGGCACCGGCGCCCAGTCGCTGGTAGATGGCATGCATCCGCAGACCGCTCTGGCGCTGCAGGCGGTCGTTGATCAGCAGGTCGGTGTACAGGTTGGCGACCATCGCCGCGTGTCGCTCCAGGGTTGGCAGGCCCTGGCGGATGCGCGCCAGCAGACGGTAATGATCGCTCGCATTGGCGGGCGCCAGCACATGATGGCCAATCTCGTGGGCCAACACTTCGATGGCATAGTCTTCCAGTCCCAGCTTGTGTACGCCTTCTAGATCGACCACCACGCTTTGATCGGCAAGGCGGATCATGGCGAAGCTGCCGCTCAAGCCTTCGCGCGCCGCCGCTACTGAGGATTGGCACAGGCGGGGGTCGGACAGCCGAGTGAACTGGCTCCATACCGCCAGCGCCTGGGGCCAAGCGGCTTGCCAGTGGTCCAGCAGCGAAAGCGTTTGCGCCGATTGTGTCATGTCCAGGGTGCCACGCAGATCGAAAAGCTGTGGGGCGAATTGACAGCGGCGCTGTAGTTGTTCCAGGCGAGTTGCAGGCCGCCAGACGGCAGATTCAATTCGATTTGCGTGCTGGCACCGATCAGGGTGCTGCCCTGCAGGCGTGGCGCTTTGCTGCCGGACTGAACGCCGGCCCCATCGAATTCTTCTTGGCTGGCGGGCATCAGCACGGCGCCGAAGCAGTCGGCGATCAACAGGAAGCAGCGCTCGCCGCTTTTCACCAGGAAGCCATCGGCGCCTGCGCGCACTTGTGGCGGTTCGGCAAAATGGCCGCCAAAACCGGTGAAGGCGCCCACTTCGATATGACTGCCGGCTGGCGCCAGCAGCCAGGGATTCTGTTCCAGCACCCGCAGCAGAGCCGGCAAGTCTTGCCCGGTTGGCAGATCCAGAACAGCCCGGGCAGCGTCGGGCAACTGCGCTGCCGCCGTTAGGGCAGCCATGCGGAAATGGGCGGCGCCAGCGCGCCACGCCGCCAATACGCCGAATTGCAGCAGCGCATCAGCATCGGTCAGTCCGGCGCCCTGTTCACGCAGCAGTTGCAGCCACTGTGTGGGCCGCGCGGCGGGCAAGGCTTCCAGGTTCAGCAGCGCATTGCAGAGTGCGCTCAACAGGGGGCCGGGGCGGTTTGCCAGTGTACCTGCCAGGGCAGGCAGCGTCTCCTGCCACAGGGTTTGAATGAATGCGCCGCGCGCATGGCCACCCGCCAGTTCGCGGCCCACCAGATCCAGCGCCACATCAAACGCAGCGCTGCACACCGCGCCGCGTTGCACGGGATCGACGCGCCGGATCAGCGGATCGACACAATCCTGCAGAAAACGGCCCAGGGTATCGGTATTGAATCCCGGGTAACAGAGGCGAGCCGTGGCGACACGGGCATTGAACTGCGGCCTGCCTGCGCGCAGCAGCCCGGCGAATTCAGCAGAAACACTCATCGTTGCAACCGCAGCCAGTGCAGATAGTTGGTGTAGCGCTGGTGCAGGTATTTCAGCTTCAGCAGGTCGTCGTAAATATGGCCGTACAGCTTGCGGCCCTTGCACCATTCCGCCACCAGACGCTCGATTTTGCCGATCCGGGTGCGGGTTTCGCTTTCACTGAGCCCCTCCAGGCCCGCTGCGAATTCCAGGTCCAGCTGCAGCACCGGATCGTCGTGGTCCAGGCCCAGGCGTTCGAATTCGGCGTTGGACAGGTCAAGCAGATGGCGCAGCCAGCTGATGCTGTCGCAGCGGAAGGCGGCGTTCTGCGGCAGTGCGAAAAAAGGCGCATCCAGATCCGGCCGCAGCTTGTCATTCAGCACAAAGGGCAGAATTTGCCGCAGATCCTCCAGTTCCACCGTACTGTTGCCGCGGAAATAGGCCAGGGCCTTGGCATAGACCAGCAGTGTCATCAGGTTGCGCACTGACAGCCCGTTCAGAGTCTGGCAGCCCAGGTCCTTCAGGCGGTCGCGCCCGTTGTCAGCGGCCACCAGTTGGGCCCAGTCGATGGCGGCCAGGCGCGCGGTGTCCTTGGTCATGTATTCGAACTGTGCACCGGCGGCTTCCGACAACTCGAACTGGCTGGTGAAGAATTCCAGACGCCGGCGTAACGGTGCGGGCAGTTCGATTTTCAAAATGTCCGCGTTCATCTGGTCGATTTCGGCGGCGGTGAACAGGATTTCCTTTGGCACCACTTCCTCGGGGCGCACCCCTTCCTCGATCCGCACCAGCAGGTCGCCCAGGAAACGGGGATTGAACGCCAGCGCCTGCACGATCACGTCAATGCGGTCGCGCAGGGCTTCGATGACCTGATAGGTGCCGCCGCCCTGATCGTCGTTCGCCGTCAGGTACCAGGCGGATTCGGGGCACTCGAACACATGGTTCAGCACTTCGGCATAGTTGTCGCCCATCACTGTCAGCAGCGCGCTCTGGGTGCGGGTGGGAATGCGGTTGTACTCGTCGATGATTTTCACCCGCATGCCCAGCCAGGAGCGCCACGCAATGCGGATATCCTCCATGCGCTGGGCTCCCACCAGATCCGCCGGCAGCGGGTTGCCAAGCAGATCGGCAATCGTCATTTGCGGGTGGCCGTGCTGCATCGCGCGGCGCACCTCTTTCACCGGATAGCCGGCCAGTACGCCCATCAGGATTGCGCTGGCAGTCTTGCCGCGGCCGGGGCCACCCACGAACAGACATTTGCGCCGGGTGGCGAATGTCAGCAGCGGCAGCAGCACATAGCTGGAATAGCTTTGCCCTGACGGCAGGGTCAGGCGTCGCTTGCTGTCGCCCACCACATAACTCTGCGGTGGAGTCTGGTTGTATTCAATGTCGTAATGCGGGCTGATAATCGCGCTGTTGACGATCCAGAAGTAGGCCTGGCGGAGTTTTTCGTCGAGCGCGATAGCGGGGGCTTCGGCGTCGAATTCAGTTTGCAGCGGGCCCTGGTACAGGTCGGCGACATCGAATTGACGCGACCTCGTGGCACTTTTGGGATTGGTGGGCGCTTGGGATACACGTTTGAAAATATTGAAGGGTGGCATCTACTTTCCCTGTTGGAGAGTTTCTCGGCGGCGCAGTGCGATGATGTTCGAAGTCGGCCAGATTGGCAATTGTGCGGCGATTGCAGTCCGTTGCTGGTGGCGAACAGTGATGGCGACATCAATCAGGCTGTACTTCACGGATCCAGCTGCAGCGCCAGCGTTTCACCTGCCGTTTGCGGCACGTCGTGACGCTCGAACGTTTTACCCGTCCACGTCAGGATGCGGGTTTTATCCAGCCGGTTGTTGTTGAAAGTCAGGGTCAGTTCCAGCGGGCGGCCATGTTCATCCACGCGCGTGACGGCAATATCCATGTCAGTTAGCGATATTTTGAAATCCGGCGTAAACGGCTTCCGGTGCACATTGCGCAGCGTGGCTTCGATGGAATCGACGAATCCGGTTTCTGCTTTCACTACCAGGGTTTCCTGGTTTGCCCGGGTGATGGTGAAGTTTTGCTTGAGTGAGGAAATCATCCAGAACTTGTCCGCCAACGGCAGGCCTTCCGCAAAACGCATGGGGGTCGAGCCCAGGCCGATGGGCATGGGGATGCCGAAGGTCAGCAGGCTTTCATCGGGATTGTCGATCGGGATTTTGCGTGCCAGTGGCAGCCCCATGAGTTGGCTCCAGATTTGCGGACTGTAGCTGAATACCGGCATCAGCAGGGGGGCCAGGATCAGATGAATCACAACCAGTATCCAGGTGCCGCCACGGTGCAGGCGGGACGTCTGCAGTCGGGTGAACAGGGTATGAAAGAGCATTCCCAGCAGCATGGATGAGCCGATGCCGACGAACAGCAGGTTGCGGTCGGCGGGCACGGTGGTGGTGATGGGGGCAACCGAGAACAGCGCACCGGCTGCCCAGAAGCGGGCGACGGGGGATTCCTTCAGCAGCGGCCACAGCAGATAAATAACGCCGCCGATGAACAGGCAGGCGATGATCAGGTAGAGCGGCATCGGGTCCGGGCTGAAACCGTAGATTTCGGCCGGCACGATGCCCAGTTGTGCAAACAGCAGCACGGGAATCCGTTCAAACGCCTTGGACAGGAAAATGAGCGGCGACTCGACCGGATCGATGTAGTTGACGTCCGAGTTGGTGGCGCCGAAGTTGCCCATTTTGTACAGCGCCCACCAGACCATGCAGGTCAGCGCAAACGGCCACAGCGCCACCAGTCCCTTGGCCGGGCCTTTCCGGTCCAGGAACAAGGCGAAGGCACCCAGGTAGCAGGACGTGCTGATGCCGATCTCGCCGCTGAACAGGCTGGTGACCAGACAGGCCAGACTGATGCCGAAATCCCTGGAGGCCTGATTTTCGCGCCAGCGGATGAAATGCTGGATGCTCAGTACGCCGAAGAAGGCAGCCATCAGTGAATTGCGGTTGGCGATCCAGCTCAGGGTCAGGCCGTGGGTGGAATCCAGCAGATAGATGGCCAGGGCCAGCAGCACGACGGTTTCGTTGGCGGTCAGTTGCCGGAACAGGCGGTAGATCAGGTAGCCCAGCCCCAGATACCAGAGCAGGCTGTGCAGGTGCATCAGCGCTGGCGTGTTGTGCCACAGGGAATGGTCGATCCAGTGGCTGATTTCGGCCAGAGGACGCCAGAACTGGTAGCGCATGCTTTCTTCGGTCCACCAGGGCAATACACCCAGGTCCATCAGGACCTTGTTGCGGGCCGGTTCGGCGTCGATCCAGGAAAACAGGCCGAACAGGGACCAGTCATTGGCTTTGGGGATCGCAATATCGGGACTGAGCAGCGCGTAGTGGATGTAGTCGTCGCCCAGAAAGCCGGAAAACAGAACTGGTAGGCAAGCGACAAATGTGGCGATCAAAATACAGTGGAGATTGAGCAACCGGGTCTTAATGGGCGGCATTGGACATCGTATCCTCGCCAGGCAGCAGGGTGTCCTGGCGTCACTATCCGTGTGATTAAGCTAGCAGACTGAAAACGAAGAAAACTCTATCGATACCGCGGTTTGGGGGCAAGGCAAATAGTTTTGTTGTTTGGTTACAGGATGAATGGGGTGTCTACCTGTGGACAGTCGCGCACAAAAAAGCCGGCGGTTGCCGGCTTTTACGCGGGTGGCAGGAGTGTCCGTGCTTCAGGACTTCACCAGCCGGAACCGCTGCGGGTTGTTGCGTAGTTCTGCTGCCCGGCGGGCGCGGTTGTCGTCCACTACGTTGCGCAGGGACTCGGCCACGAAGCGGATGTCCTCGCCCAGGGCTTCGGCGATGAACTCGGGAGAGTGGCCGATCATGAACAGGCACTCGATCACCGGGGTTTTCTGTTCGTCGGTAATCATGGCGAAATTGAAGATGGCGATCTTGCGCCGGCACTGGTGGGGCTGGCGGCCGTTCTGCGGTTCTTGCCGCAGTACGTAGAGTTCTTCTGGAATGCTGTAAAAACCAAGTAGATCAACAACCTGTTGCCCGCGGGCCAGGTTCAGGAAGCGGTCTTGCTGGATTTCTTCCAGCTCAATCAGCAGGTCAGTCAGTTCGTAGTCAATCATGGAATCCTCCATCGGGTGTGACACGCGCAGTCCCTTAATGCACCAAAGTATACATTCTGGCGGATTAAGCTAGCATATTTAGCGCGGGATTGAACAGACGAATAAACAAACAAGACTAATTCTGTTTCGGGCCGCTGACCCGCTGCATCGTCAGTTCACTGTCGTCGTCTCCGGAGGACGCCGGCGGGGCGGTTTGCTCGACATTGCCGCGGCCCAGCCACTGACCGAGCCAGCCTGGCAGCTGGGTCTGGCTGCTGTAGATCCAGGCGTAAAGGCCCAGGTTCACCAGTATCAGCAGTGCGAGTCCCGGCAGCAGCAGGCGGGAGCGGGTCTTGCGCGGTGCGACTTCCGCCGGGGGCGCCAGTTTGATCTGGCTGCGGGTCTTTTCGTCCAGATCCTCCAGTTGCAGGCGCAGGCCCTTTTTCACTTCGTCGAAGTTCTGCAGGCGTACGCTGGGATCGCGGCAGAGCATGGCCTTTAGCAGGGTGCGCAGATGCTGGGGCAGTTCGTTGAAGGCGTTGTTGGGTTGCAGCAGGCCGCGCTTCCACTCCGGCAGGCCGCCGGTAAGGATCTGGTGGAAGATGACGCCGGCGGCATAGACGTCACCGAGGATGCTGCTGGGGTTGTCGTCCGCCACGTACCAGTTCTGGTCCAGCATGCTTTCATAGTGTGGTTCAAAGCCGAAATCCATGACTTTGACG
>JABLXQ010000017.1 GCA_013178375.1 Gammaproteobacteria bacterium | reverse complement strand
GTCTTCCGCTTCCTGCGGATAAATGTTCACGCCACCGGAGATGATCATGTAGGCCTTGCGGTCGGTCAGGTAAAGATAGCCTTCGCTGTCCGTGTAGCCCACATCGCCGAGGGTGGTCCAGCCTTGGGCATTGGTAGCCTTGGCGGTTTTGTCGGCATCGTTGTGATAGCTGAATGCAGGGCCGTTTGCAAAATACACGGTGCCGGTTTCGCCCGGCGGCAATTCTTTACCACTGCTGTCGTCGACGATTTTCAGCTGGCCCAGAATGGCGCGCCCGACCGATCCCTTGTGCGTCAGCCACTCGGCAGAATTGATGGCGGTGAAGCCGTTGCCTTCGGTGCCGGCGTAATATTCGTGGATGATGGGCCCCCACCACGCGATCATTTTTTCCTTCACTTCCACCGGGCAGGGGGCGGCGGCGTGGATCACCACCTTCAGGCTCGATACGTCGTATTTTTTGCGAATCTCATCCGGCAGTTTCAGTAACCGGATGAACATGGTGGGCACCATCTGGCAGTGGGTAATCCTGTATTGCTGCACCAGCTGCAGAAAATGTTCGGGCTCGAATTTTTCCATGATAACGCAGGTGGAACCGGTGCGCAGGAAGTTCACGTTGTAGCGTAATGGCGCGGCGTGATACAGCGGCGCCGGCGACAGATAGCGCATGTCGGCGCCGGGTGTGAAATACAGTGCCTGCAGCAGCATGAACAGGGGTGACGGTGTGCCCAGCGGTGCGCCGGTGAGCGGCACCTTGATGCCCTTCGGTCGGCCGGTGGTGCCGGACGAATACAGCATGTCCATGCCTTCGCTTTCGTCGGCAATCGGTGTGGCCGGTTGCGGTGCGATGGCATTTTCCCAGGATTGATAACCGTCGATCTGGCCGTCCAGCATGTAGGCATTCTGCAGCGCGCCGTTTTTTTGCATCAGCTGGGCTGCGAGTTCTTTTTGTGCCAGCGAGGTGATGAAGCAGCGTGCGCCGCAATCCTTGAGAATGTAATCGACTTCGTCCACCTGCAAACGATGGCTGATGGTGGTGTAGTAAAGGCCGGCGCGGTGGGCCGCCCAGCAGATCTGCAGAAAGCGCGGGTGGTTTTCTAGCAGAAGCGCGATGTGGTCGCCGGTTTGCAGACCCAGTTTGCGAAACAGCTGGGCGCCCTGGTTGGAGGTTTCGTCGAGTTGCCTGAACGTGACGGTGATGCCGCTGCCCGCCATGATGTAGGCCGGCTTGTCCGGCATTTGTTGCGCAACGATGCCTGGGTGCATGGTGGTTCCCTCTGAAGAAAAAACAAAAAAAACGGCGATGCTGATAGTTGTATCGGCTGAGTATGCCGTTTGTTTTTTGTCAGAACCAGAGGGTCATCTTTTTCGCTCTCCAGACTCTTGGGCGTGGGGACCTGACCGCAGGCCCAGCAGGTTGATGGCCAGTGCTGCCAGCAGTAGCGAATAGCCAATGCCCTGCAACACGGATATGGTTTCATTCAGCAGCAGCACGCCCAGCGACAGTCCGACGACAGGCACTACCAGCGAGAACGGTGCCACCGAGGGCGCGGGATAGTGCCGCAGCAAGCTATTCCAGACCAGCGTACCAAACAGCAGGGCCGCGCCTGCCTGGTACAGCACGGCCACTGTCGCCCTCAGCGCGCCGGCCGGTTCAAGCTGGGCAAGGCGCTCAGGGTCTTCGAATACCGCGCTCAGCAATGCCAGCGTCAATGCGGGAATGATGGAGGCCCAAGCCACGAAGCCGATGGTATCCACCCGGTGTCCCGCCAGTGAGAAGCGGCGGATAGCCAGATTGCCGTAGGCCCAGCCAGCGGCGCCGGACAGACTCAACAGCAGTGCCAGTGGCGGAATCGGCGCCGACTGGTCCACCGCAATGGCGGTGATGCCCGTGAACGCGGTGAGGATGGCCAGGTAATGAAAGGGGCGCAACGCATCGTGCCCGGCCAGCGCAGCAAACAGCAGGGTGAAAATGGCCTGTGACTGGGCCAGTACCGATGCGAGCCCGGTGGGCATGCCTGCATGGATGGCGAGAAACAGTCCGCCAAACTGCAGCGTTCCCCAGCCGATGCCATATCGCATCAGCGCTGCGACTGGCACGGTGGGGCGGACGCAGAAAAATGCCAGCAGAGCCACGGTGCCGAAGCGCAGACTGGCAAAAGCCAGCGCCGGAATGTCCTGCAGACCCCATTTGATGACGGCGAAATTGGCACCCCACAGGAAAGCGCAGAGCAGGGCCAACAGGATGTGCCGGTAGTTCATGGTATTCCTGTGAAGAAAGGCGATGATCTGGATAGGTGTTTTGTCAGCGCAAACCGCACTCGGATTACAGCCGCCTGAGGCCTGTAAACGTACGTCACCCTGGCGGTAGTTAGAAATGAAAAAACGCTATTGTCGACATGCAGGATATTCATGAGCGTCAGCAGCCTGCCTGTGGAAGCGTGGGCTGCTGGCGAACAATTATTTTTGTTCTGGAGGGAGTACGGGTCAGGCTGTCACAAAATCGATATTGTCGATCAGTCGCGTCTTGCCCATCTTTGCCGCTACCAGAATCACCAGATTCTTGTCGCCTGCGCCGGCGGGTTCCAGGGTATCGGCGCGGCAAACCGTAAAATATTCCGGCTGAAATCCGGCTTGCGCCAGCGTGGCATTGGCGGACTGCTCCAGCGTGGTAAAATTTTTATCGCCGGAGCGGATCGCATCCCGCGTGCGGCACAGCATCTGGTAAATGATGGTGGCCTTCTGTTTTTCCTCCGCACTGAGATAACCATTGCGCGAACTCATGGCCAGGCCACTGGCTTCGCGCACGGTGTTCACGCCGATGATCTCGATACCGAAGCACAGTGCCGTGGTCATGCGACGGATCACTGCCAGCTGCTGGAAATCCTTCTTGCCGAACAGCGCGACGTCCGGCTGCACGATGTTGAACAGCTTGGTGACGACGGTGGACACGCCATCGAAATGACCGGGGCGGGACGCGCCACAGTGACGTTCGCCCACTTTGGTCACATGCACGGTGGCCCAGCTGGCCTGATCGCCTGGATACATTTCATCGACTGGTGGTGCGAACAATAAATTGCAGCCGGCAGCGCTCAGCTTTTCCTGGTCTTCCTTCAGCGTGCGCGGATATTTGTCGAAGTCTTCCCCCGCCCCGAACTGCGTTGGATTCACAAACACGCTCGACACCATGAAGTCCGCTTTTTTCTGACCTTCGCGCACCAGCGTGATATGGCCTTCATGCAGGTTGCCCATGGTGGGCACGAAACCTATGCGTTTGCCGGCGATACGCTGGGCTTTGATGATGGCGCGCAATTCCTGGATGCTGTTGACGGTCTGCATAAGTGTCCTATGAAGGGATATCCTGAGAAAGGAAATCCTGTGAACGGAAATTTATTCGAATGAATGCTCGGCGGCAGGAAAGCTGCCGTCTTTCACTGCTTTCACATAGGCGGCGATGGCACCCTGGATGCTGCCGTCGCCGGCGCTTATGAAATTCTTCACAAACTTGGCGGGCTTGCGCGTGGTGGCGCCCAGCATGTCGTGCAGCACCAGTACCTGCGCGTCGGTGGAATTACCGGCGCCGATGCCGACCACCGGAATGCTCACCTTGGTCATGATTTCCTGCATCAGATCGGACGGAATGCATTCGTACAGCAGAATGGCCGCACCGGCTTTTTCTGCGGCGATGGAATCGGCGATCAGTGCCTGCCGTTCGGCCGGATCGCGACCCTGCACCTTGTAGCCACCGAACTTGTTCACCGATTGCGGCGTCAGGCCCAGGTGAATGCACACCGGCACGCCGCGTTCAGTCAGTTTGCGCACGCTTTCCGTCAGCCAGGCGCCACCTTCCAGTTTCACTACATGCGCACCGGCACGCATCAGTGCGGCGCAGCTTTCAAATGTTTGTGCTTCTGTCGCATACGTCATGAACGGCAGATCGGACATGATCAGCGCGCCCTGGTTGCCACGACGCACACACTCGGTGTGATAGATCATGTCCTGCAACGTGACGGGCACTGTGCTGTCATGGCCTTGCAGGACGTTGCCCAGTGAATCCCCCACCAGCAACACTTCCACGCCGGCCGTGCTGGCCAGGTGCGCGAAAGTGCTGTCGTACGCGGTGAGCACGGCGAATTTCTGGCCCTGCTGCTTCAGCTTGTTGAGTGTGGAGAGAGTGATGGCCATGGTGAAGTGTCCCTGTTGTGGCATGCGTGATTGCGCCGGAGCTGGTCGCTCCGGAATCAGCCCGCAGCGGGATTGAAGAAGTGGCGGCCGCTGCGAATCGTCAGAATATACTGCACCAGATTTTCGTAGTCACGGGCGCTTTCTGCCAAGTTGATTTCGGCAGTGTTCACCATCAGCAGCGGCGCTTCGTCGTAATACAGGAAGAAACGGTTGTAGGCTTCGCTGAGCCGGTGCAGATAGGCATCGGTAATGCCCTGTTCGCTACTGATGCCGCGTTTGGCGATGCGCTGCTGCAGGATGTCCACAGGCGCCTGTAGACAGATCACCAGATCCGGTTTTGGTGTGTCCTGGATCAGGTGCTGGTAGATTTTTTCGTACAGCGCGAATTCGTCGTCATCCAGCGTGATGGAGGCGAACAGCTTGTCTTTCTGGATCAGAAAATCCGCCACGCGCACCGGTTCGAACAGGTCGTTTTGGCGCAGGGCGTTCAGCTGATCGCGGCGCTGGAACAGGAAGTACAGCTGGGTTTGCAGCGCCCACTGTTTGCTGTTTTTGTAGAAGCGGTCGAGGAACGGATTTTCATCGGCGCCTTCCAGCAGGGTGTCGTAACCGAACGTCTGCGCCAATTTGTGGGTGAGAGTGGTTTTGCCCACGCCAATAGGGCCTTCCACCACGATGAAGCGGGGAAGTGGTGGATGCTGACCTTGCTGCCGTTCTGCCATGGGCGCCTGTCACCTCTCACCGGTGTGCGTGTCTTCGAGCAACCAGATGCCGTCCCTGCTGCAACGTTGCAGCAGTTGCCGCACCGGCTGGCCATCGGGCAGCGCCAGATCCGGCGCCAGATCGAACAGCGGCAGCAGCACGAAATTGCGCTCGTGCATGCGCGGATGGGGAATATGCAGGTGCGGCAGATTCACCACCTGATCACCGTACAGCAGGATGTCCAGATCCAGCGTGCGCGGCAGCCAGCGTTCCGGCCCGCGCTCGCGTCCCTGTTCCTGCTCGATCTGTTGCAACGCCGTCAGCAGATCCTGTGGCGCCAGTGCGGTTTCAATCTGCGCCACGGCATTCACATAATCGGGTTGGGTGCCGGGGCCAATGGCGGCGCTGCCATAAAACGGCGACACCGCCATCAGTTGCGTGCCCGGCAACTGCGCCAGTGTGTCGATGCAGCGTTGCAGTTGTGCGCGGGGGGATTGCAGGTTGCTGCCCAGTCCCAGAAAGGCGCTGATCATCGCAGGTCAAAGGCTCACGGTTTGGAAATTCACACTCAGGCTTATTGCGGTGGAGCCGGACGAGCGCCCTTGCGCCGGTTGTTGTAGCGGCGCCGTTTGCGGGCGGGTTTCTGGCCCAGTTGCTGGCACATCTGTTCGCGTTCGGCTGCGTCGGCCTGCTGGTACGCGGTCCACCATTCGCCCAGGCCCGCTTCGGTTTCGCCGGATTCTTCCCGCAACAACAGCAAATCGTAGGCAGCGCGAAAACGCGGCTGCTGCACCAGCTGTTCGCAACGTTTGGCGGAGCGCTGGTCCAGCCGGCTTTGCAGTTCCCAGATTTCCCGCATTGGCAGGCTGAAACGTTTGGGGATCGCCACGTGGCGCGACTGGTCGTGTATCACCTGCTGAATGGCTTTTTGCAGGGCGGGCGTCGGTGGAATGCCCTCGTCGCAGTATTCGCGCCACAGTTTTTGCAGCGGCCCCCACAACAGCACAGCCAGCAGGAAATAGGGCGTCACGCCCTTGCCATTGTGAATGCGCAGGTCGGTGTTTCTCAGCGCCAGCCCGATCATGGCCTGGGCGCCGGGCGCGTTGTTGTTTTCCGGTACGGACAGTGGGAACAGCCAGCGTGCCAGATCATAGCGGGTGAGCAGGGGCCACACGGCTTCAGCGTGGCCACTCAGAAACAGTTTCTGGATTTCCTCGAACAGGCGCGCCGGGGGAATCAGCCCCAGCAAATCCGACAGACGCTTGATCGGTTCGGCAGTGGCCGGTTCGATGGTGAATCCCAGTTTGGCGGCAAAGCGCACGGCCCGCAGCATGCGCACCGGATCTTCCCGGTAACGCTGTTCGGGGTTGCCGATCAGGCGCAGTGTCTTGCGGCGGATATCTTCATAGCCGTTGACGAAGTCCAGCACCGCGCCGTCGGTGTGACGGTAATACAGGGCATTGGCGGTGAAATCGCGGCGTATGGCATCTTCATCCAGCGTGCCGAATACGTTGTCCCGCAGCAGCATGCCTTCGTCGGACTGGTGCGACTGGTCGACGTCTTCTTCCGTCATGGTGTGATGGGCGGCGCGGAAGGTGGCAACTTCGATGATGTCGCGGCCGAAGCGCACGTGAGCCAGGCGGAAGCGGCGGCCGATCAAGCGGCAGTTGCGGAACTGGGCGCGAATTTCTTCCGGGGTGGCGCTGGTGGCCACGTCGAAATCCTTGGGGTGCATGCCGATCAGGCCGTCGCGAATGGAGCCGCCCACCAGATAGGCTTCGTAGCCGGCGCGGGTCAGGGTGTCGAGCACGCTGATGACATTGCGGCCTATGTCTTCTTCGGGAAAGTGATGATCACCACGGGGAATTTCGCGGCGTTGCACGGTGGCGGATTTTTTCCCCTTGATCAGACCGGTAATTTTCTGGAGCAGCCGTTTTGGCATGGAAGTGGCGGGGTTCCTGGTACTTTTTTGTGGATGAAATATGGCCTGATTCTATCACTGACACCGTCAGCATAATACTCAATATTCAACAGGTTAGTTGCCACTGGCGCGGGCGTCCAGAGGGGCGTCATTTCAGCCCCAGCCGCCGCGCCAGCTTGTGCAGGTTGCTGGCGTCCAGTTGCAGTTCGCGCGCGGCGGCCGCCCAGTTGTTGTGATGGCGTTCCAGGGCGGCGCGGATGCAGTCGCGCTGGCACTGTTCGAACGGCGGCCTGCAGGCTGGTGGGTAGCGCATGCGTGATGACAGGATGGGTGTCTGGCAGCTGCATTTCGCTGGCGGGACTGGCGGTTGCCGGTGCGATCCCACTGTCCAGATCCAGCAGGCTGGCGCTGAGGGTGACGATGTCGCTGCGGGCAGCGCCCCGGCTCAGGGCTTTCAGCGCGCCCCGGCTGATGACGTGTTCCAGTTCGCGCACGTTGCCGGGCCAGGGGTAGCGAAGCAGGGCCAGTTCCGCGTCCGGTGCCAGCCGTAAACTGCGCAGCCCCAGCCGCGCCCGGTTCAGTTCCAGGAAATGCCCCGCCAGCACCAGCACGTCGTTGCCCCGTTCCCGCAGCGGCGGAATCGGGATCGGGTACACCGAGAGTCGATGGTAAAGATCCGCGCGGAAATAGCCGTCGCGCACCCGTTCCTTCAGCTGGCGGTTGGTGGCGGCGATGATGCGTACGTCGACCCGGCGCGGCTTGTCTTCCCCCAGACGCTGGATCTCGCCGTTCTGCAGGGTGCGCAACAGCTTGGCCTGTACCGGCAGCGGCAGCTCGCCCACTTCGTCCAGAAACAGGGTGCCACCGTGGGCGGCTTCCACCCGGCCGGCGCGATCGCTGCTGGCGCCGGAGAACGCGCCTTTCACATGGCCGAACAGTTCGCTCTCGGCGAGGGATTCCGGCAGCGCGGCGCAGTTCACGTGCACCAGCGCGGCGTTGCGGCGGGGCGACTGCAGGTGCAGGTGGCGGGCGAACAATTCCTTGCCAACGCCGGTTTCCCCCATCAGCAGCACCGGCAGCTGCGAATCCGCCACCACGTCGATTTCATGCAGCAGCGACTGGATGGCGGGGCTGCGGCCGATGATTTCGCCTTCATCGATGACTTGGGTGCGGTCGTCGGTGGCCTGCTGGCGTAGCAGGCTCAGGCTGTGGCGCTCCTGTTCCAGGCGGGTCATGCGGATGGCGGCTTCGATTGCGGGAATGCAGCGGCTCAGTTGGTCCCGCTCCTTCTGGTTGAACGTGCCGGGCTGCAGTGCATCCAGGGTGAGAGCGCCCCAGGGTTCGCCGTCCACCGTCAGGCTGACGCCCATACAGTCGTGTACCGGCAGCGGTTCGCCGGCGTTGCTTTCCAGCAGGCCGTCGTAGGGATCGGGCAGGCCGGAATCGTGATCGAAGCAGACCGGCTGCGGGCTGCCCATGATGGCGGCGAGACGTGGATGTTGCGCAATCTGGAAGCGGCGGCCCAGGGCCTCGCGCACCAGTCCGTCGGCGGCCAGCGGGCGCAGGGTGTCGTGCTCCAGCCGCAGCAGGGCGACGGCGCCGCAGTGAAAATGCTGGCGGACCGCGCTGGTCAGGCGTTGCAGGCGCAGACCCTGGGGTAATTCGCTGACCAGATCGGTCAGCAGGCTGTGTTCCAGCATGGTTGAATTTACCTTGTTTAAGGTTCATTGAACCCTACCAGATTGCGGTTAATTTTACCACGCGTGAATTAAATTCCATTAAAAACAGCAGCTTGATCCGTGGCGCGCGGCTTGCAATCCCTTCGGTATACCCGAACTGACGAAAAGGAGTACCCCATGGAATTGCTTGATCAATCCGTAGGCTGGCTGGCGCGCAATATTCCCGGTTCCACCCATGTGTTTCGCGAGCACCAGATGGATTTCTGCTGCGGCGGGCAGCATGCGCTACGCGATGTGATCGCCGAAAAGAACCTGCATGCGGCGCCCATCGTCGCCCAGTTGCAGGCCCTGCAATTGCACAAGGACAGCAGTGAGAAAGACTGGTCTACCGCGCCCCGGGTGGAGCTGATCCGCCATATTCTTGATCATTACCATGCCGGACACCGGCGTCAGCTGCCGGAACTGATCCGGCTGGCAAAGCGGGTGGAGCAGGTGCACGGCGAGCGTGAAGCCTGCCCGGTGGGCCTGGCCAATCATCTGCTCTGGATGCAGGAGGAGCTGGAGCAGCACATGCTGAAGGAAGAGGAAATCCTGTTCCCGCTGCTGGAGCGCGGCGTCAACGGCCTGCCGATCTCCGGCCCGATCAACGTGATGCGACACGAACACGATCAGCACGGCGAGGCGCTGGCGGTGCTCAGCGATCTTACCAATGACATCACTCTGCCCCAGGGCGCCTGCAATACCTGGCGCGCGTTGTACGCCGGGCTGAAGCAATTGCGCGACGACCTGATGCAGCACATTCATCTGGAAAACAACATCCTGTTCGCCGACGCGCAAGGCAGCCTTACGGCGTAAGGAGGCGTCATGGCGGAGGCTGGTTATTCCGATCTGCCGTTGGTGTATTCCTGCTCCGGCTGTTCCAGCGTCGCGCAACTGGCGAATCGTCTGGCGCTGGAGCTGGACCGTGAGCGGGTAGCGGAAATGTCGTGCATTGCCGGTGTGGGCGGTGGTGTGCCCGCACTGGTGAAAAAGGCGTTGTCGGGACGCAGGATCATTGCGCTGGATGGCTGCGCGCTACGCTGCGTGCACAGCTGTCTGGCGCGGGTGAATGTGGTGGCCGACCAGCATTATCTGCTCACCGATTACGGCCTGAAGAAAACCTTCCACGCGGATTTTGCGGAAGACGACGTGGTGCGGCTGAAAAAAATCATTATCCAGAATATTGCGTCTGACGATGGCGTGACGGAACGCCTCAGCGCCGTCTGACCGAGTTCGCATGAGGAACGTCATGGGCACGATGATCATGCCTGCGTGGGTGGATTACAGGGGAATGGATGCTGATATCCGCGCCTGTCTGGAGGCAGTGGCCGGTTTTGCCGACGTCGAAATTGCGCGGCGCTGGCGTGGGCCGGAACACCCGCTGACACCCGCGGATTTCACCGCCATCGCCCAGGCGGCGGATGCGTGCGGCCTGCTGGATTCCACAACTGACGGCTGCGGACTCTGGAGCGACATTCCCCGCGGTTCCGATACCGCCTTTTCCGTGCAGGCTTTGCGCTGCATTGCCCGGCACCATACCGCTGCTGCGTTTCACCTGCATTGCCTGGCGCTGGCGCGCGTTGCCGGTTTGATGGCGGGCGTGGCGGATGTGGGCGCTGGCACTGTGTTTTCATTTTCTGGTTGTGGTGGCCTGGGACGCTCGGCGCTGATGCGCTGGCTGGGCGCGGTTGCGCTGTCGCCGGAAGATGCTGGATTGCTGGAAGATGTCTTCGGCCAGCGTGAGCGTGTGTTGTTTGTGGCCGATGCTGCTGCCGGCATTATTGTGCCAATGTTCGCGCAGGGCCGGATGCAGCTGGCGATGTTTGCAACTGACGATGCAGTAATGCAGGTGGACGCACAGCCGCACGGTCTTGATGGCCTGCAGGCTCTGGTGTGGCGGCCCTGCGCTGCGCCGTTGTGGTCGCTTCCCGTTGCGGCGAACCAGATTGCCAGTCTGCTGGCGGCGTTCCAGCTGGGCCTCGTGGCAATTGCGCTGGGTGCCAGTGAACGGGCGACAGCGCGGGCCAGTGATTACGTCAATGTGCGGGTGCAGGGTGGTCGTCGCATCATCCAGCACGATGCCGTTGCCTTGCTGATGGTGGAGCAGGATGTGGCGTTGCAGGCGTCTGCGTCGCGTCTGAATGACGTGGCCAAATTGTCCTGCACGGAAAACCTGGCGGCTGTTCTGGGCCTGAAACTGGAAACGCTGCCGCTGCTGTGCAAGGGCGTGAACGCGGCGATGCAGGTGCACGGTGGCAGTGGCTACATGCGCGACACCGGCGTGGAAGATGTGTTGCGTGATTTGAACTGCCTGCGGGTGATCGGAGGTGCGCCGGATGAACTGGCGCTGATGCTGGCAACGTCCAGATTTCCCGATGCAGCGCAGATTGAATCGTCGTTGCCGACACACTCTTTTGCATCCCGATCCCTGCCGGGGTTCGTGGATGCTGATAATGCCCTGGCACCTCAGGTAGCGTTTCGCAAAAATCCCGTGCTGCGCTGGCTGGCCAGCTACAAATCCAGGCCAGCGTGGCAGCGGGATACTGATGATTTGCCGGCGTCGTTGTGCGCCTATCGTCAACAAATCCGTGCCTTTGCCGGACAGCATCTGCGGCCGGTTGCTTTGCGGCTGGATGTGCAGATGAAAACGGCAACCACGCGGCCGTTCGATCTGGAAGTATTGCTGCGTGAAGCAGGGCGCGCCGGCCTGTTGTCGGATCTTTTGCCGATGCCGTTCGGATCGGTGCCGCTGCAGCGTTATCGTCATGCACTGGCTTGGCAACAGGCGTTGCGGGCCGAGGAACTGGCGCGCGCGGATGGCGGCCTGATGCTGTACCTGAGTGCCCACAATCTGGGCGTGGCGCCCGTACTGTTTTCCGGCAACCTGCATGTCTACCGCCATGTTTTATTGCCGGCACTGCGGGCCTGCGAAGCCGGTGATCCGCAGATATTTGCCTTTGCGATTACCGAGCCCGGTGCCGGATCGGATGCGGAAGATGGTCATGGTGCAGAGCAGAGCAGGCCCGGACTGGTGGCAACGCAGGTGAAAGGCGGCTGGAAGCTGCGGGGCCGCAAGGTGTTTATCAGCGGTGGTGACATCGCGCGCTGGGTGGTGGCCTTCGCAGCGCTGGCCGGTGAAGGTTTTGAATCCTGGACTGCATTTCTGGTGGATACCACTTCGGTGGGATTTCACCGCGTGCGTAACGAACACAAAATGGGAATGCGCGCGTCCGCTGCGACGGAACTGGAATTCGATGATTGCTTCGTGCCGGCCAATTTTGTTTTGGGCGGTGTGCGCAAAGGCTGGGCGCTCAATCGTGCCACGTTGAATTTTTCCCGTCTGCCGGTGGCCGCCATGGCGGTGGGATTTGCGCAGCAGGCTACCGATCTGGCGACGGATTTTGTCTGCCGTGTGCAGATGGGCGGGCATCCGTTGATCCACTACCAGAATGTGCAGCTGGCGCTGGCGGACATGCAGGCGGAAACAGCAGCGATCCGCGCACTGGTGTGGCAATACGCCAAAGCCTGGACGCCGTGGCAGGCGCGGGCGTCGCTGGCAAAATTCCACGCCACCGACCGCGCCCAGAAAGTGATTGAACGTGGCATGAATCTGATGGGTGAGCAGGGCCTGCTGCACGCCAATGAAATGGAAAAAGCGTTTCGTGATAACCGGCTGACGCGGATTTTTGAAGGCACCAACCAGATCAACCGGCTGGCGGTTATCGAAGACCAGCAAACAATGCTGCTGGAACGGATTGCCCGGCATCAGTACCCAGCAAGCATCGGTATCCAATAAGTGAGGCGCGCCATGAATGACAGGAATGCTGTGTTCTTCCAGGTACCGCAAACCCCCGTGCGGGTGAGCGCCGGCGACGTGCAACTGCCCATCCTGTATTACGACGCCAGCGCGCTGTATGCGTTCTTTCTGGTGGAGCAGGAAAAAATTCGCGAACTGTTACTGGATGCCGAGCTTGAACCCGGCATGCGCGTGGGATCGAAAGCCATCGTCGGGCTGGCCTGCTATCAGTATCGCGATACCTCGGTGGGTGTTTACAACGAAGTGGGGCTGGCGGTGGCGGTGTCGCGCCAGAATGATCCGCTGAGCATGGGCGGGTGGCGTGATGTGCTGGCGAGTTTCACGCATCCGGAAGAACGTCGCTCCGGCATGTACGTGCTCGATCTGCCGGTAACCACAGCGCTTGCCAATGCGGCAGGACGGGAGATCTGGGGCTTTCCCAAATTTGTTACGCCTATTGAATTTGAGCTGCGTGGTAACCAGTTTTCCTGCAGCGTGGAAAATCCTGATACTGGCACGGCGCTGATGACGCTGGCAGGTACGATGGGTGTGGCAGTGCCGGCGCGGCCCTTCAGCCTGGCGCTGTATTCCTATTGCAACCAGCAATTGCAGCGCACCACGGTGAATGTGCGTGGCAAGTCGCGGATCAGTCTGCCCGGCAACGTGCGCTTGCAGGTCGGTGATGGCGATCACGTCATGGTGCAGCATCTGAACCGGCTGGGACTGAACAATGCGAAGCCGCTGGCGTTGCTGTGGACCGATTTCTTTCAGTCGCGCCTGAATGCGGGCGTGGTGGTGGCCGACGCGCCTGCCACCCAGCGTGCGGCGATGTCGATGTCCAGATCCAGCTGATCCAGAATCCGCTGCACCACGCCATCCACCAGATCCGTGATGGATTGCGGTTTCGCATAAAAACCCGGTGCAGCTGGCAGAATGACAGCGCCGGCCTGCGCCAGCACCAGCATATTCTGCAGATGAATCACTGACAGCGGCGCTTCCCGTGGCACCAGCACCAGTCTGCCGCGTTCCTTGATGACTACATCGGCCGCGCGCTCAATCAGATTGTCGCTCATGCCGTGGGCGATGGCTGCCAGCGTTCCCATGCTGCACGGACACACCACCATGCGGCGCGGTGCCGATGAGCCGGATGCGACACAGGAAAACCAGTCGTGATGATCGGGCAGTATCAGATAATCCGCATCAATTCCCATGTGTGTTGCCAGAAAATCCGCAGTGGCTGCTGCCGGTTCCGGCATCGCATTGCGCGCTGGAAAATCCGCATTCACCTCCGCTGCAATCACCACGCGCGCCGCATCCGACAGCAGACAATGCACTGTGGTTTTGTGTTGCGTCAGAACTTGCAGCAAACGCAATCCATACTGCGCGCCACTGGCGCCGGTGATCGCGAGCGTGATCGACTGCTGGCGTGATGTCATGTTTATTTCACTGCACTGAAAAATGTGCGGAAACGATGCCAGATCCGACCTGCGCCAGCGTTGCCCCATGTCAATGCGTACGGCAGTGAATGACACTAGAGTTGCGTTTTTTCGGCGGCAGGACCATGACGCAATTCGGTGATCTACGTGAATTCGTACAGTATCTGGAACGTTGCGGCGAATTGAAGCGCGTTCAGCATTCCGTCAGTCCGCATCTGGAAATGACGGAAGTGTCGGACCGTGTCCTGCGCAAGCAGGGGCCGGCGCTGCTGTTTGAAAATCCCACCGGATTTAATGCGCCGGTACTGACCAATCTGTTCGGCACCGGCAGGCGCATTGCGCTGGGTCTGGGCTTGAAAGAGGTGAGTGAACTGCGACAGCTGGGTGAAGCGCTGGCCCATCTGAAAGATCCCGCGCCGCCGGCCTCGCTCAAAGGTGTTTTCGAGCAGTTGCCGATGCTGAAAAACGTCATGAACATGGCGGTGAAAGAGTTGCGCAGCGGGCCCTGTCAGGAAGTGGTGCTGGAAAAAGACGATGTCGATCTGGCGCAGTGGCCGATCCAGACCTGCTGGCCGGAAGACGCGGGGCCGCTCATCACCTGGCCCCTGGTGATCACGCGCGGGCCGAACAAACCGCGCCTGAATATCGGCATTTACCGGCAGCAGGTGATTGGCCGCAACCGGCTGATCATGCGCTGGCTGTCTCACCGTGGCGGCGCCATTGACTACGCGGATTGGCAGCGCAAGCACGGCGCGCAACCGTTTCCTGTGGCAGTGGTGATCGGCGCCGATCCTGCCACGATTCTCGCTGCGGTCACGCCCATTCCCGACACGCTGTCGGAATTTTCCTTTGCCGGCCTGCTGCGCGGACAGAAAACTGCGCTGGTGCAATGCCTCAGTCACGATTTGTGGGTGCCTGCAACGGCGGAAATCGTGCTGGAGGGCTTCATCTATCCTGGCGATTGCGCCGATGAAGGTCCGTTCGGCGATCACACCGGATACTACAACGAGTGTGCGTCGTTTCCGGTGTTCACCATTGAACGCATTACCCACCGGCATCGCCCCATTTATCACAGCACTTACACCGGTCGGCCACCGGACGAACCGGCGATTCTGGCGGCGGCAATGAACGAAATGTTCGTGCCGATCCTGTGCAAACAGTTTCCGGAAATCGTGGATTTTTATCTGCCGCCGGAAGGCTGTTCCTACCGCATGGCGGTGGTCAGCATCCGCAAGCAATACCCGGGACACGCGCGGCGGACCATGATGGGTGTGTGGTCCATGCTGCGACAATTCATGTACACCAAATTCATTGTGGTGGTGGACGAGGATATCGACGTGCGCAACTGGCAGGATGTGATCTGGGCGATGACCACCCGCATGGACCCGGCCCGCGACACGGTTACGGTGGAACACACGCCCATCGATTATCTGGATTTCGCTTCGCCGGTATCGGGACTGGGTTCCAAGATGGGGCTGGATGCCACTCACAAGTGGCCCGGTGAAACGCAACGGGAATGGGGGCGCGTCATTCATCGTGATCCCGCCATCGTGCAGAAAATCGATTTGCTCTGGAACAGGCTGGGGTTGTGAGATGGAAATGCGGGAAATGGAAACGTGCGGAATGAACACGGCAAGGCAGATCGAACTGGTTTGTCCGGCCGGCAACCTGCCGTCGGTCAAGGCGGCGGTCGACAATGGTGCCGATGCGGTTTACATCGGCCTCAACAACAAAACCAACGCCCGCTATTTTTCCGGCCTGAATTTTTCCGATAGCAGCATTGAGAAAGCCGTGCAGTACATTCGCGATCACGGTCGCAAAGTGTTTGTCGCCATCAACACCTATCCGCAGGAAAAAAACTGGCCCCAATGGCGCGAGGCGGTGGACATAGGTGCCAGCCTGGGCGTTGACGCGCTGATCATTGCCGACATCGGCGTAATGGATTATGCGGCGTCGCGGCATCCGCACATCGCGCGTCATCTTTCAGTGCAGGCTTCTGCCACCAGCCTGGAAGCCTTGCAGTTTTATCACGAACAGTTTGGTATCCGGCGCGCGGTGTTGCCACGGGTGTTGTCACTGAAGCAGGTGGAGCGGCTGGCAGCAAAATCCCCGCTTGAACTGGAAGTCTTCGGGTTTGGGTCCCTGTGCATCATGGCGGAGGGGCGCTGTTATTTATCGTCCTACGTGACGGGGGATTCGCCCAACAATTGCGGCGCCTGTTCGCCGGCCCATGCGGTGCGCTGGGAAGAATCCGCCCACACACTCGAAACGCGCTTGAACAATGTTCTGATCGACCGCTTCCGGCCGGATGAACCCGCAGGTTATCCCACTCTGTGCAAGGGCCGCTTTCAGGTGGAGCAGCATCTGTTTCATGCGCTGGAAGAACCGGTCAGCCTCAATGCGCTGGACATGCTGCCACAGTTGGCAGGCGCCGGTATCGCCGCCATCAAGATCGAAGGCCGCCAGCGTGCGCCCGCCTATATCGCAAAAGTGGCGCGCGTCTGGCGCCAGGCCATCGACCGCCATGCCCGTATGGGCAGCAGCTATGCCGCGCAACCGGACTGGCACCGCACGCTGGCGGAGCTGGCAGAGGGATCGCAAACTACACTGGGCGCCTATCACCGGCCCTGGCAATAAAATTCGCTGACGGAACCCGCCACCATGAAAATTTCGCTTGGACCGGTGCTGTATTTCTGGGACAGAAAAACCCTGCTGGATTTTTATGCCCGCGCGCTGGAAACGCCGGTGGACATCATTTATCTGGGTGAAGTCGTCTGCTCCAAGCGTCGCACATTGAGCGCGGCAGACTGGATCGATCTTGCTGCCGATATCGCGCGCTGCGGCAAGCAGGTGGTGCTGTCCACGCTCACGCTGATCGAGGCCGAATCGGAAATCGGTTACGCCCGCAATCTGGTGGAGCGTTTCGATGGCATGATCGAAGCCAACGATTACGCCGTGCTGAACATGGCGCGCGCGCAGGGACGCGACATCTGTGCCGGTTCCAGTCTGAATATCTACAACAGTGCCACGCTGGAAACGCTGGCGCAGTGCGGCCTGAAACGCTGGGTGCCGCCACTGGAAATGAGCGGCGAATCCCTGCAGGCGATGTTGCAGAACATGGCGCGGGACAGCGACCGCAACCGCATCGAAACCGAAGTATTCAGTTACGGCCGGCTGCCGCTGGCCCATTCCGCCCGCTGCTTCACCGCGCGCTTTCTCAACCGGCCCAAAGACCAGTGCGAATTCCGCTGCGCCGATTACCAGGATGGCATTCCACTTTTCAGTCAGGAACAGCAGGGTCTGTTCCAGATCAATGGCATCCAGACCCAGTCCTTTGCGCACTGCAACCTGATTCCCCATTGGCAGTTATTGCGCGACGCGGGTGTCGATATCATGCGCATCAGCGTGTCCTCGCCCGGGTGCCTGCAACAAGTAACGCATCTGAAAAGCAGCATGACCGGAAACGCAATCAGCATCCCGCTGGCGGAGCAGGATGTCTGCAATGGCTACTGGTTTGGCGAGCCGGGCATGGTGAGCTTGCCGGCACTGCAAGGAAACCTCTGAATAACTACTGCGCTTGCAAATACTGCGTTAAAAACAGGCTAAAAATCCTCATTTACTACATGTAAACTCCGGTTTTTCGCCTGTTTTTGCCTTGTCTTTGCCGCGCTCGCTACGTTATTCAGAGGTTCCCTTGGCTGATCCGCTCTGCGCGGCAGCCTTATTTCCCCGGCGAAAATTCCATAAGCTGCTGCAGTACGCGGCTGAGCGTGCGCGGTAATCCGGTGATTTCCGTACCGAACATCAGATTCTTCACCTGCAGGCCCAGATCGGTGTCGCCGCTGATCTGCAGGCGGCGGCGGAAGAACAGGGTGTCCGGATCCACTTCCTGGTTGGCCAGCGCCACGAAATCCCGCAAGCGGCCCCGAATGCAGACATCCGCCTTCACTGCGCTCGCCATCATAACCGGCCCGTGCATGCCCCGGGTAATGTTCCAGTGCAGGCGCAAATCGGTGATTTCCAGGCACAGCCAGCGTCCCTGCAGAAAATCAAACGCACCTTCCGCAATGGCGTCGCGAAATCCTTCCTGCATGATTTTTTCCATCACCCGGCGCTGCAATGCAAACGGAATCAGCCGTGCCTGGGATTTCAGAATGGGATGCAGGCGTGCGATGACGCGGGAAGGCGGCGGCAGTTGCGACAACAATTGGCGCGCGCGGTCTGCTGCGGAGGGTGGCATGGGCATGATCGGGTCTCTCCTGCCAGATGACGGGAGCGCTCACTGTAGAGACATGCAGCGGAATTTTTACTGACCCGTGTCAGCGGCGCAGTATGGCGTGGCGGCAGTTCAGCGTGGAAAAAGGAGGTAGCGGAAGCGCGTGGGAAAAACGCCAGGAAGACTTGGATTGGTCGCAGGAAAAAAGTGCGGACTCTGAAAAGCAAGAAGGGAAAGCTTTCGCTTTCCCTTGTGCTTCATGTTTTTTCTTTTTCTTATTGAAGGAGAATTCTGTTCTTAGGACCGGGCCCGTAGGCCCGGTCCATTAGTGCCGACTCTTATTGTTGTTTTTCAGCGTGTGTTATTTTTGTTTTTTTCGCCAATCGCTTTTTTATTTTTATGATGCTTTTTTTGTTGCCTGTTTTTATGCTTTTATTATTTTTTTGAGGTGGCTGTGACAGATGGGGTAGAGGAGGTTGGGCCGATTTTTATTGTTTTTGTACTGGCTTCAACTTCGCGGCTACCACAAGCTGCCACTTTTATATAACCACCGTTTAGCACTTTCTTATTGTTATTGTTGTTTTCTAACCTTCGGTAGAACCTTCTTATTATTTTTGTTGTCTGCCTTAGGTACACCGAATATATAGCAGGGTGCGTGCCAAGTCGGGGTGAAAATACAATAACGATAAATATCATGCACTTAACAATGTTATTTTGTGTAACGCCGGCAACTTGGCGGCTATCTGTTACCGTTGCCTGGGGGAACTGTTTCTTTTTGTGTGTAACGTGGTAACACTTTCCCCAGCGGTATCACTGGTAACACATTGTTACAGAGCAATTGAATCCATCCACATTTCATTTATTTAGCGCAAACGTCACCGGACCCGACGTGGCGGACGGTATCGGCTGCTTGAAATTTGTTCGGTGGAGTGCGGCGGCGCGCCAATAATTTGGTTAATAGTTGAGCTGGGTTTGGCGTCGATAACTTGACGGGGCTGTCAGCCGGCAAGGCCGGTGCAAACCCCGGGGGCAAGGCTTAGATCAGCGTGTGAATGGCTTCTTGCGGGGAATACCCAGGCGCTGGCGGCGTTCCCACAGGCACTTGCGGCTGATGCCCAGCTTCTGCGCCAGTTCGGTTTCCGTCATCTGCTCCTGGTGTTCCAACACGAAGCGCTGGAAATAGTCTTCCAGCGACAGGTCTTCCTGCGGTTCGTCGGCAATGTCGCTGTTGGCGCGGAAGTTCTGGCTGGGGGTGGGCAGGGGGTAATCTTCTTCCAGTTCGTACTGTGGGCTCAGGTCGATGGCCAGCAGGTCCGGGGTGATGAACTGGCCGTCCACCAGAATCACCGCGCGTTCGATGGCGTTCTCCAGCTCACGCACGTTACCGGGCCAGCGGTACTGGCCGATGGCGCTGATGGCTTCCGCCGAGAACTCCAGTTCCGGCTTGGCCATCTTGCGGGCGGTGCGGATCAGCAGTTCGCGCGCCAGCTTCTCCACATCCTTGCCGCGCTCGCGCAGGGGTGGCAGGCGTAGTTCCACCACATGCAGGCGGTAATAAAGGTCTTCGCGGAAACGGCCTTCCCGGGCCAGGTTCTTCAGGTTGCGGTGGGTGGCGGCCACCAGCCGCACGTCGACGGTCTTGGACTGTACTGATCCCACCCGGCGCACTTCCTTTTCCTGCAGCAGGCGCAGCAGGCGGGCCTGGGCTTCCAGCGGTAGTTCGCCGATTTCGTCCAGGAACAGGGTGCCGGCATCGGCCGCTTCCACCAGCCCCTTGCGGTTGGCGTTGGCACCAGTGAAGGCGCCCTTTTCATGGCCGAACAGTTCGGATTCGATCAGGGTTTCGGGAATGGCGGCGCAGTTGACGGAAATGAGGGGGCCTTCGCGGCGCAGGCTCTGCTCGTGCAGGGCGCGGGCCACCAGTTCCTTGCCGGTGCCGGATTCCCCCAGCACCAGTACGGTGGAATCGGTAGGCGCCACTTTCTGGATATTGCGGAACAGGGCCTGCATGGCGTCGCATTCACCAATCATGCCCGAGGCGGGGAAGTCGCGGCTGATCTGGGATTTCAGGGCCTGGTTTTCTCGCTCCAGGGCCTTCTGTTTGAGGATGCGCTCCACCGTCATCAGCATTTCGTCGTGATCGAACGGTTTGGCGATGTAGTCCACCGCGCCCATTTTCATGGATTCCACGGCGGATTTGAGGCTGGCATAGCTGGTCATCACCAGCACGGGCACACCTTCGGCCAGGGGGATGATGTCGGTACCGGGGGCGCCGGGCAGGCGCAGGTCGGTGACGATGAGGTCGAAATCCACCAGCTTGAAGTTATCCACCGCATCCTGTACCGCGCCCGCTTCACTGACCTGGTAGCCGTTGCGTTCCAGCAGGCGGCGCAGTGCAGTGCGGATCACGGATTCGTCTTCAACGATCAGGATGTGGCTCATGCGTTTCCTCGAGATGGATGTTGGCGTCAGGTGTTTCCAGGCGTAACACCGGATAACGGGGGAGGGTTATGGTAACACGGGTGCCGCCGCGGGCGGAATCCAGCGGACTCTGTATGGCAATGTGCCCGTAATGTTCTTCTATTATGCTGTAAACCAAGGACATTCCCAGGCCGGTGCCCTTGCCTGGTTCCTTGGTGGTGAAGAAGGGTTCGTAGATGCGGGCCAGCACTTCTGGCGGGATGCCGCTGCCCTGGTCGTCCACCTCCACCACGATGGTGTGTTCCTTCTGATGGCTGGTGACGGTGATGGATGTGCCGGGTTCGGAGGCATCGCGGGCATTGCTCAGCAGGTTGATGAAGACCTGGGTCAGGCGCTGGCGATCGCCCTTGGCGTAGTGGCCCGGCTCGGTATTGTTGACGAAGCGGACCTGGATGCTTTCCTTGTTCAGGGCCAGCAGGTCCATGGCTTCCTGCACCGATTCATGGATCTGTACCGGTTCCTGCGCCACGTGGGCGGAGCCACTATGGCTGAAGCTCACCAGTGATTGCACGATGCGGGTGATGCGCTTGGTCTGGTCCAGGATCTGCTCGGCGGTTTCCAGCACGGCCTGATCCTCGCTGTCGAAACGCAGGTTCTGCGCCAGACAGGCGATGCCGGTGATGGGATTGCCGATTTCATGGGCCACGCCCGCCGCCAGTCGTCCCACCGATGCCAGCCGCTCGCTGTGGGCCAGGTGGTGTTCCAGCATGCGCATTTCGGTGGTGTCCTCCACCACGATCACCTGGCCGCCGGGCGAGGCGTTGCTTTTCGACAACCCCAGCGCCGCCTTGTGCAGGCTGAGCCAGCGGTGCACGCCTTCGTAATCCACTTCCCGCTGCTGGTTGCGGCTGGGTGCTTCGATGAAGCTTTTGAGCAGTTCGTCCCAGGGCGCCGGCAGATGCGTGATGTGGGAGCCGAGGATGGTGTCGGCGGGGACGCGGGTGATCAGTTCCAGCGAGCGGTTCCAGCCCAGCACCTCGCCGTCACTGCCCAGCGAGCACACGCCCACCGGCAGGTCCTGCAAGGTTTGGCGGTGGAAACGGCGCAGGCTGTCCAGTTCGGCAGCCAGACCGGTGAGTTTGTCGTGGTATTCCTCCAGCCGGCTTTCGATGAAGTGGATGTCCTGGGTGCCGTTGTTCTGCGAGGGAATGACGTAGGGCAGCGAGGATTCGAGAATGTCGTGGGCCACCGACGGGCCCAGCAGGCCAGACAGATTGGTTTCCAGCTGGTCGCGCAGGCGGCGCAGTGCGTAGGGGCGGGTTTCGTCCAGGCTCATGGCCAGATCGTTCAGCGCCAGATCGATCTCGCGGCGGGCGGTGACGGCCCCCAGCGGCTTGGCCAGGCGGCCGACAAATTCCCGCGCGGTTTTTACCGACAGCTCCCAGCGCTGCGGCCGACGCAGGTTGTCGACGTTGCAGGTTTCCGCCGCCAGTTTTTCCGAGGGGCTGGCTTCCGTCAGCAGCGATACGATGCCGAAGATCAGCGAGTTCAGGAAGATCGCGAACGTCGCCACCATGTAGCTGTTGTTGACGGTGGGGAAAACGTCGTTAATCAGGATGGGAATCCTGACGTGGATCTGCACACCCAGCAGCACCGGCAGCAGCAGGCCGAACAGCCAGACGCAGAAACCGGCGGCGAGGCCCGCGAGAAATCCGTCGCGGTTGCCCCGGCTCCACAGCAGCACGCCGAACAGGCCGGGCACGAACTGCATCGCCCCGACGAAGGCGAGGAAGCCCAGTTCCGACAGGGTGTGGCGTCCGGCCATCAGCAGATAGAAACCGTAGCTGATCAGGATGATCGCGCCGATAAGCGCGCGGCGGGTCCACAGCAGCCAGGAATACAGATTGCGGCGGCGGTTGAACGGTGACAGCGGCAGCACCAGGTGATTGAGCACCATCGCCGACAGCGACAGCGTGCAGACGATGATCACGCCACTGGCGGCGGACAGTCCTGCAACGAATACCAGAATCACCAGCATGGGCGACTGCAGCGACTGGGTGACGATCAGGGTGAAGTATTCCGGATTGCCGAAAATATTCAGCTTGGATGCACCCCACACGATCACCAGGATCGGCAGTGAGATCAGGAACAGATATAACGGCAGGCCCCAGCTGGCGGTGAGCAGCGCGCGCGGGTTCAGGTTTTCGGTGAAGGCCATGTGGTACATGTGCGGCATGGCAATGGCAGACACGAAAAACGCCGCCACCAGACTGCGCCAGGGCCCTTCTTCCAGCGGCTTGTACAGTTGCATCAGCTGGTCCGGATGATCCGACAGCCAGTCATTCAGACCACCAAAGCCGCCGAACACCTGGTACAGGATCGCGATGCCGGCTGCCAGCATGGCCACCAGCTTGATCACGGATTCGAACGCGATCGCCACCACCAGCCCTTCGTGTTTTTCCCGCGCTGAAATGTGGCGGGCGCCGAACAGGATGGCGAACAGAATGATCATGCAGACGAAGCTGAAGGCGAGGGTGTCGGGCGAGGTGTCGGGCACCAGCACGTGGATCGAATCCGCCACTGCCTGAATCTGCATGGCCAGCAGGGGCATGATGCCCACCAGCATGCACACGGTTACCAGCGCGCCCACCACCGGGCTGCGATAGCGGAATGACAGCAGGTCGGCCAGCGAACCCAGCTGGTAGTTGCGCACCAGCCGCAGGATCGGCGCCAGCACGATGGGTGCCAGCATGAAGGCGCCGGAAATGCCCAGGTAGTAGGCCAGGAAGTTGTAGCCGAAATCGTGGGCGAAACCCACTGCGCCGTAAATGGCCCAGGTGCTGGCGAACACACCCAGCGACAGCACGTAGGTGCCCGGGTGGCGCACGATGCGGGGCGGGACGTAGCCCTGGTCGGTGACCCAGGCCACGCTGAAGAAAAACAGCAGGTAGCCCAGGCCGATGCCGAAGATTTCGGTAAGGCTAAATACCATCGAGATCGCGGCTCCGGGCAATCCAGAAGGTCAGGCCAATCAGCAGGCCCCACACCAGAAACGGCCGCCACCAGGCAGCGCCACTTTCCGCCCACCACTGCATGAGAGCGGGGGACAGCACATAGGCGCCGGCAATGAAAATCAGGACCAGTCGATCGATATACATGGAAGGAATACCACAAGGGGGTGCTTGCTGGATGTTACGTCAGCAGCGGGGGCAGTGCAAAGTTAAGGCTGCGCTGGATTCAACGGCGTGCCAGTGACGTTTCGCTCAGTGACAGGCAGTGCGGCACCTGCGCCAGCGACCAGTGCCCGATGCCCCAGCCCAGCAGTTCGTCGCGCGATGCCTGCCGCAGTTCTGCCGGCGGTTGCTGCCCCAGGGCCTGCAGGCAGGCAAACAGCGCGGGCACCGGATCGGTTTGCGGCAGCGCCGTGGCAAAAGTCTGCTTCGATAATTTTTGCCCCTGGGCATTCACGATCACCGGCAGGTGGGCGTAGTGCGGCGTCGGCAGATTCAATAGCCGTTGCAGGTGGATATGGCGTGGCGTGGAATCCAGCAGATCGCTGCCGCGCACGATATGCGTGATGTTTTGCGCGGCGTCGTCGATCACCACGGCCAGATGATAGGCGTAGAGGCCGTCCTTGCGTTTGATGACTAAGTCGCCGCCGTCATTGTGCAAATTGAAAGTGCAGTCACCCTGCAGGGCGTCGTTGAAATGGATGTCGCTGTTGTCCACCTGCACGCGGATGGCGTGTTCCTGCGCCGGTATTGTGAGTTGCCCGCGACAGGTGCCCGGATACGCCCGTGCGTCCAGCGCCTGCAGATCCTTGCGCGAGCAGGTGCAGTAAAACGCCTGGCTCTGTTGCAGCAGCGTTTTTACGGCGTCTTCATACAGGGCATGCCGCTGGCTCTGGTAAACCACTTCGCTGTCCCAGTGCAGGCCGTAGCATTCCAGCGTGCGCAGGATGTCGCTTGCTGCGCCGGCCATTTCCCGGGGTGGGTCGAGATCTTCCATGCGTACTAACCAGATACCCTGCCGGGCGCGGGCGTCGAGAAAACTCGCCAGCGCGGTGAGCAGCGAACCCAGGTGAAGGGGGCCGGTGGGGGACGGGGCGAAGCGGCCGGTGTAGTGCGTGGTTCTCATGAACTTTTGCGAGGGGCTCTGTCAGCTGGAATAGAGGGCATTGTAGCGACATTCGCCGTCAGCGCCCGCGGCGAGCGTGGGCGCAACCTGGTTACGCGGCAGTGGCTGAAGCCTGAACACCCTGCGCCTCGTAACAACGGCGCAAAAGATCATCGGGCACCCGGCGGTTGATATAGCCCTCCGATCCCGCCGTCGAGATCACCTTGGCCGGTACACCACCGGCGACACTCCTGGCGGGAACATCTTTCGTCACTACCGCGTTGTTGGCGATTACCGATCCGGTGCCGATGGTGATCCGGCCGATCAGGCAGGCGCCCGCCGCCACGTAACACAGTGGCTCGATGACGGGCGAACCGGCGGTGTCACCCCGGTTGGTTTGCCCGATGATCGTCATCTGCGCGATGTTGCAGTTGTGGCCGATCAGCACGTCGCCATTGATGTAGATGCCGCCAAAGCGGTTGATGAACAGGCCCGGGCCGATGTCGGTGTATTCGGGAATGGCAATGCCGTACTTGTAGCGACAGCGGCTGAGCAGCATTTTCAGCAGGATTCCCAGCGTCCATTTGGTGTGGCGGCGGCGGATGGCCCAGCCGGTCAGCCGCATCCACACCGTGTACTGGAAACCGGGCGTGAACAGAAAATGGCGCAGGAATTTGAGCCGTCCGCTGCCGTGATAGCGAGTAAGATCCGCCTGCAGATATAGCCGCACGGCCCGCAGCGAACGCAGACAGCCGCGGGTGTGTGCCTGGGAAAGTTGGGCCATGTGTGAGGCCTGGGAAAGATCGTTCATGCTGTTACCTTGTTGCACGTGCTCAATAGGCATTCGCGCCGCTGAATCCCTTGAAGATGGTCATGAATACAATCTTGATGTCCATGGCAATGGACCAGTGGCGGATGTAGTAGAGATCGAAATCGATCCGTTTCTGCATTTTTTCCAGCGTGTCGGTTTCGCCGCGCCAGCCGTTTACTTGCGCCCAGCCGGTGATGCCGGGTTTGATCTTGTGGCGCAGCATGTAACTGTTGATCTTGCTCCGGTACAGTTCGTTGTGCGCAACTGCATGCGGGCGCGGGCCGACGATGGACATGTTGCCGAACAGCACGTTGAAGAACTGTGGCAGTTCGTCCATGGATGTGCGGCGCAGAAAGCCGCCAATGGGCGTCAGCCGGCTGTCATTTTTCTGGGCCTGGCGGATGTCGGCGTCGTTGTCCTCGCACACGCTCATGGTGCGGAATTTCCAGACCTTGAACGGCTTGCCGTCCAGACCGTAACGGGTCTGCCGGAAAAAAACCGGTCCGCGGGAAGTGAATTTGATGGCAAAGGCGATGGCCAGCATCGGCAGTGCGATGATGGTCAGGATCAGGCTGGCACCTATCAAGTCCACCAGCCGCTTGAGCAGTGACTGCACGCCACGGTTGGGTTCCCCCACGATGCTGATGGCGGGAATACCGTTCAGATTGATGCTGCGGGCGTGCAGCAGTTCGAACGTGAACAGATCCGGAATCAGATACACGGATGCAGTGGAATTGGTCAGTTCGCGGGTGATGGCCTGAATGCGCAACTCGGCGTTCATGGGCATGGCCAGAAAAATGCTGTCGAGGCGGCCGGAGCGGGCGTCCTGCACCAGTTGCTTGAGGTTGCCTGCATATTGTTCGACCACGCCTTTCTGGTAGCGCAGGCGACGCTCGTCCGTCGCTGCCCGTTCGGCGAGCTGGCGGTCATCGTAGAAGCCTGCAAAGCGGTAGCCGCCCCAGGTGCAATCCAGCAGGCGGCGGGCCGTTTCCTGCGCGATTTCACTGCTGCCCACCACGGCTACGCGCCGGGTGTTGAAGCCCAGTGCCCGCAGCCGGTACAGCAGGTTACGGGCGATGAAGCGCCAGCCCAGCAGCATGAGCAGGGTCAGCGCGAACCACTGCAGGTAGGCCGGCCACAACAGAATGCCCTGGTCCATGCGCAAGGCGCCTTGCAGCAGCAACAACAGTGAAAAACTGGTGAACCAGCAGAACAGCACCTGACGTGCTTCTGCCCAGACGGACTCCGAGCGCCAGGAACGGTAGATTTCAACGAATTCGCCCAATAGCTGCAGAAACAGGGCAGCGACAAAGGCACTGGCGACGCTGCCGGTATTGAACTCGCCGAGATGAAGAGGCGTGACCAGGGACAAGCCCAGAATCACCATCGTCGCGTCCAGGCAGCGGGCAAGCAGGGAAAATTTGGAACTGTGGGGTTTGATCAGACCTTGTGCGTCAATGCTCATATTTTGCTCCTCGCAATTTAACCGGCGTTACAACGTAGCCAAGGGGTTAACTTGCCGTCCGTTTTTTCCATAATTGATCCGGGTTCGGTACCCGATATCGACTATGCAGTGATCATTCCAGCTGGCGGCGTGTCACATCACGAAGTCGTGGCACTTTAACCAAATACCGGGCTGGATTCTGTGATGGTTTTTACCATCAGGAATTTTTGTAACTGAACTGACCCGCCACCAATTGCATCGGATTGGTGCTGACCATTTTTTGCGCACGCTCCGCGCCTACAATCGCGCTGGCGGCATCGCGTCCGCACACCAGATCCGGTGGCCGTGCGCCACTATTGTGGGCGTCCGACGCGATGACGAATACCGCTTCCAGTTCCAGCAGCTGGTGGGCGCATTGCTGCGCGGGTTTGCCGAAATGCCCGGCAATCGCACCCGAGGTGAGCTGCAGCAGACACCCCTGCTCGATCAGGGGGCGAATCTTGTCCGGCTTGCGGATCACATCCTTGTTGCGTTCCGGATGGGCGATCAGCGGCAAAATATTGCGCTGCAACAGCCAGGCAATCAGGTTTTCCGCGCCCAGCGGAATGTGGCTGTGGGGCAGTTCCAGCAGCAGTACGCGCTTGCCGTCGTAAGCGCCCAGAAACGGCAGCCGGTCCTGTTCCACCCAGGGCAGGATTTCAGCATCCAGCCGGACCTCAGCCGCGGAGCCCAGCTGCAGTGGCACACCGGCCTGTGCCAGTTGCTGGCGGAATTCGCGGGTCAGCCGTTCGATGCCGGCCCGGTCGTTGTTCCAGCGTCCCGCATGAATGTGGGGCGTGACCACGGCATGGGTGATGCCGTTGCGCACTGCCATTCGCGCGAGTTCGACCGATTCCGCCATGGTGCGCGGACCGTCGTCGATACCCGGCAGCAGATGGCAGTGCAGATCGATCATGACACCGCCAGACTGGTGGGACTTTTACGCCGCTGTTGCGGTGGCAGGATCGCCATCTTGGTGTCGTAGTGGCTGTACTCGTCCGCGTAATAATCGCCGTAGTGGTTTTTCCGGCGCAGATCCACCTGATTGAGCACGACGCCGAGCACTGGCGCGCGGGCATCCACCAGTCGCCGGATGCCCTTGTCCACCAGTCGCAGTGGCGTGTCGCCGGCCTTCACCACGTAGATGACGGCGTCGGCGAATTTCGACAGCACCAGGGTGTCGCTCACCGGCTGGGTCGGCGGAGTGTCGATCACGATGCGGTCGTAATGACGCTTCAGCGCCTGCAGCATGATGTTCAGCCGCTTGGACGACAGCAGTTCCTGCGGATTGCCGGGCAGCGCGCCGGCCACGATCACGTCGAAGCCCCGTTCGGGCAGGGATGTGATACAGGCTTTCAGCTCGGCCTGGCCGGACACCAGTGCGGACAGACCCGGCGTGTCCAGCGGGATTTTCAGTGCCCGCGCCAGTACCGGTTTGCGCAGATCCGCCTCGATCAGCAGCACCTTTTCCATCTGCCCCAGGGCTTCCGCCAGATTCAGGGACACCGTGGACTTGCCTTCACCGGGCAGCGTGGAGGTCACCACCACAATCTTGTGCGGCTGGTCGATGCTGGACAGCATGATGTCCGTGCGCAGCGAACGCACCGCTTCGGCGAAACGGCTGAAATTGGCGGACAGGAAACCTTCCACCGGCAAGTTCCGGGAGTGCGCCTTGGTGCGGGGCAGGAAACCCAGCATGCGCGTGTTGAGTTTTTCCTCGATGTCTTCCGGGGTTTTCACCGTGTTATCCAGGGCATCGCGCACGAAGGCCAGCAGCACACCCACGCCCAGGCCGGCCAGCAGGGCCAGCGCCACGATCAGGCTGGTTTTCGGTGCCACAGGCACGCGCGGCACCTGTGCCGGATCGACCACGCGGGCATGGGCCATTTGCAGGCCGCCCGCTTCGCCGGTTTCCTTGGCGCGGGTGAGGAACATGTCGTACAGCTGACGGTTGGTTTCCACTTCGCGCTGCAGTTCGTTCAGTTTGAATTCCTTGCGGTTCACGCTCTGGGCGTCCTGCTTGGCTTTTTTCAGCTGGATTTCGATGGCGCGCTCGGATTCGCGGGCTGCCTGGTAATCGGATTCGATGCCTTGCGCCACGCGCTGCACCTGTTGCAGCAGTTCAGCCCGTGCCTGTTCTGCTTCCGCCCGGGCGGCGGCCATCGCCGGATGACGCTGACCATAGCGCTTGCTCAGTTCCGCCACCTTGCCGTCGGCTTTCACCTGGGCATTCTTGAGGGATTTCACCAGGTCGTGGCGCAGGATCACCGGCAGTGCCATCAACTGCTCTGCCGAGGGCGAGGGGCCAGCGGCGCGCACCTGCTCCAGCATGTTCTGGGCCTGCGAGCGCACGTTGCTGGCGGCGACATAGCGCGTGGTCAGCTCGTCCAGTTCCCTTGCGTTGATGGAGTTCACGCCGGCAACGTCCACCAGGGTTTCCTGTTCGCGGTATTCCTGCAGCCGGGCTTCGGATTCCTTCAGCCGGGTGCTGAGTGCTTCCAGTCGGCCGCGCAGCCAGCCCGCCGCTTTCTGCGTCATCTGCAGGCGCGCTTCCAGGTTGCTTTCGATGTAGACATCGGCCATTTCATCGGCGACGCGGGCCGCCAGTGCCGGATCGTGGGAATCGAAATTGATGTGCACCAGCTGGGTGTTGTTCACCGGTTCCACTTCCAGCGACTTGGTGAACTGGTTCATCACCTGGGCCCGCACCTGCTCGTCGGTGAGCGGCGCGGTGTCACGCGGGAACCACTGGTTCAGGCCGTCGGCCCAGGCGGGAATATAGTCATGCCAGTCAAAGCCGGCGTTCTGGCGCGGATCGAACTCCGGGTGGCTGGTCAGCTGCATCCGGTCCACCAGTTGTTCCGCCAGTTCGCGGGATTTCAGGATCTCGAACTGTGTCAGATAGTATTCCTTGGCACGGGTGTTGAGACCGTACAGATCGTCGATCGAGGTCACTTTGGTTTCGCTGTTTTCGATCAGCACGGTGGTGGTGGCGCGGTAGACCGGTTCGATCCGGCTGGCGATCAGGCCGGCCAGCGATGCCATGACCAGCGCCAGGGCGACAATCCACCATTTGTTGTGCATGAGCACATTCCAGTAATGGCGAATGTCGATGATGTTGGCATCGAGCAGGGCCTCGGTGCGACGGGAGCTTGCGTACATGCCGAAAACCTCAGAAAAAACTTTGATCAATGGTGATGATGTCCCCGGGACGGACCCGGGTGTTGAGATCCGCCGGTTGTTTCCGGTTCGGATCGGATTCCGAGACGATCGAAATCTTGTTGGTGGAGGCGCGTTCCGTCATGCCCCCTGCCAGTGAGATTGCCTTGTGCACGGTCAGGCCGGGCTTGAAGGCAAAACCACCGGGCTTTTTCACTTCGCCATTGATGTAGAACTGGCGGTAATCCAGGATGGTGACGCTGACTTTCGGGTCCAGCAGGTAGTCGCCTTTCAGGCCGGCGGCGATTTCGTCCTGCAGCTGCCCGATGGTGCGTCCGGTGACCTCGACCTGGCCCAGGAACGGGTAGGAAATGGTGCCGGTGTCGGTGATCCTGGCTTCCAGGGTCAGGTCATTTTCACCGTACACCTGGATGCGGATCATGTCGCCGGAGCCAAGCTGGTAGCTCAGGTCTTCTGCAGCGATGGCTTCTGCCCGCGCGGGGCTGGTCAGCAGGCTCAGTGCCCAGAGCAGGGCGAGCAGCGTTGTGGTTATCGTCTTCATTTCAGTTCCAACTCTCGTTACAAATCTTGCGTGTTTGTCTTGCGTGTTCGCTTAACTTTGCCGGCCGTCCGGGGACGCACCGTATTTCCGCCGCGCAGGATCACAGGCTCGCGCGCACCGTGAGTCCGGCGATACTGTGCGGATAATCGAACTCTTCCAGGTTGGACTGGTGATCGTCCTGGGTGAAGAAAAGGCCGAAGACCAGCCAGCGGCGCATGGCGTAGTCAACATCGAAGCCGTAGATGATGCCGGTGTCCTCGCGGCCTTCCGGATCGCCCTTGTAAATCTCGTCTATCTGCAGGTAGCGGATGCGGCTGGCAATTCTATCACTCCATTCGTGGCGCCAGTCGATGCCCCATTCCGTCACGTCGACATAATCGCCCCGTCCGCTGGGTGGTTCCTCGGTGCGGCTGGCGGTATTGATCCGGAAATTGGAATAGGTTCGGGGTTTCCACTTGATTTCCCCGTACCAGCTGTTGCCGGCGAAATCCTCGCGGTCGGCGTCGGTGAAATTCTTTTCCGCCCGACCCACTTTCAGGGTGCCGTCGGTCTTGCCGGCAGCCTCCCAGGTCACACCGGCCAGCACCTGTGTGTAATCGTTGTCGCCGGTGTCGACGACGCCGACCTGGGGCGCCAGATCGTTCACGTAATCATATTGGCCCTGGTTGGCTTCCAGCAGACCATGCAGGCTGCCCGCCAGGCGCCAGAGAAAGGTGGCGGTGCCTTCCAGGTTCTGGCGGTCGCTGCGTTCAGTCAGTTCGCGCAGGTTCATGTAGGTTTTGTCGGCACCCTTGGCTTCCAGTATCAGACGGCCCCGGGATTTGTCAGCGCCATAGGTGTAGCGCCCCAGCGCGAACGTCTCTTCGTACATCGGCGTTTCGTCAATGCTGAACGCCTTGTCGCCCTGGAAGTTTTCGGTGCCGCGGCGTTCGTGCTCCTGGCGGTAGCCGCCTTTCAGTTCGAAGCGGTGGCGGGGATCGGGATCCCAGAAGCCGCGCAGGTGGAAGGACTGGTCCACGTAATTATCCTCGCTGCTGTCTTCGACGACGCCGGCCTCGGCCTTGTAGTGGGCCGAATATTCGTGGGGGCCGACCGGCGCCAACGCATCCAGCTGCAGGGTGAGGATCTGCACCCAGAATTCCCGGGAATTCACCTGGCTGTAGAAGTTGTCGTCGTATACTTCCTGCAGCTCCAGCTGGGGTACCAGATCCACGCCGCCGAGTTTCACCGGCGCCGGGTCCAGCAGGTCTGGCTGGGCCGCGCCGGCCATGGTTGTTCCCGACAGGGCGCCGCAGGTGATGAGCAATGTGAGCAATGTCCGTTTTTGCATACTGTTCTGTTGTCCTGATGTTGTTTTGGCGTGCGTGCTCAGTCCGGTTTCACCGGCCGCGCAGGTTGGTCGCGGGTTCCGGTGGTGCCAGTTTTCCCGGCGGCAGCCGCTTCACTCCCGCCAGCACGCCTGGTCCGCACTCGTTCAGCCATTCGTCATTCCCGATGTAGATACTGGTGTCCACGAACTGCACCACCGCCTGTTGTTCGGGTGTGGTGCCGTGGCGCAAATCGCAGATGTGCACGGGTTTGTCGTTGGCGAAGGTGGAGCCGGTAAAACGCATGGTGGCCTGGTTGAGGTTGATGTAAGCCTTGTTCAGGCCGTAGGCGTAGCACTGGTCGCACCGGTAGTTGTCGTAGGTCCAGACCTTGAACGCGTAACGGGTCAGTGGTCCGCCGTGGGTCACCACCTTGGTCAGGGTGACGTGATCGGCCTTGAGATCCAGGTCGGCATCGCCGCTGTTGGCGACCTCGATATTTTCCAGCAGGATCTGGTCCGGGGTGCCTTCCTTGTGATCGGCCTCGATGCCATCGCCCTGCTGGTAAGCCTCGCCGCAGGAGCCGATGTTGTTGCTCACCGAGCTGTCGCGGATGTGGACCTGGCTCACGCCGGCATACAGCTGGATACCGGATTTGTAGCAGTCGCTTTTGGCCTGGTCGTGGGCGCCATCGATCTGCAGCTTGTCCAGCAGAAAGTCCGATGACTGGGTGCCGGCCAGGCGGATTGCGGCGCGGTAATAACCCTGAATGCTCGAGTCCCGCACGATCCAGCGCGTGACGGGCTGGGTGGAATCGCGGTCCACCAGGATGCAGGTGTGCACGTTCTTCGCGGTCAGGTTTTCGATCAATACCTGGTTTACCACCGACGCCTTTTCCGACTTGACGCAGAAACCGGTGTTCTGGAATGACAGACCGCGCAGGATCAGGTTGCCTGTGCGCAGTCGCAGGCCGGATCCGGTGCCTGTGTTGGTGGCGAAATCGAAGTTGCCCTTGATCAGCGCGCCGTCGCGACCTTCCAGCACCAGCACGGTGTCGGCGGTGGGTGAACGCAGGTCGATGGTGCTCGTGAGGTCGTACACGCCGGGCAGCAGGACGATGCGGGACGCCGCCTCGAAATCGGATGCGATGCTCGCCAGCTGTGGCCAGGCGAAGGCGTCGTCCTCGCTGGTGCCATCCTTGTTGCCCTGGCCCGTGGGGCTCATGTAATACAGCCGGGCGGACTGGGCCATGGTCTGCAGGGGCAGTGTGAGTTCGGCGCGAACAGCCGTTGCGCTGGCCAGCAGCAATACGATGCCGGCCAGTGTCTGAAACCAGATTTTCAATAGAGGCTGATACATGATCGGTTTCCTCTTCCCTTTGGTTTTCCCGATGGGCCGCTTTATGCGGACGCTTCCGAGTCGGACAGTTTGCGCTTGTAGTACGCGTCTACGAACAGGCTGGTCAGGCCCGGAAATTTCTCTGCCAAAACAAAAAACAGCCGTCGCGCCAGATGGGTGTCCTTCTGCAGCAGGGCGTCGCGATAAATCCGGTAATCGGCGTCGCGCTTGAAATACAGCGCGCGGATGGCGCGATTGAACACTTCCTGGCGGATGCGCTGGCTCGGCGCCCAGAACAGGGCGGCCCGCGCGCCGTGCTCGTCGAACGGATCGCGCTTTCCCGCCAGGCGCTGATCGTGACAATAACAGGCAAAATCCGACAGGAAACGCTGCACGATCAACTTGCTGGCACTGCCGCTGACGCTGTCCGGGACACCCACATAGCGCTTGTAGAGGACTTCCTCGATCACATGAAAATGGGTCACCTGGCTCAGGCGGCAGAACAGGTCGCGATCCTGGGCAAATTTGAAGAAGGTGCGGTAGCCGCCGACTTTGTCATAGCAGTCCCGCCGCATCATCACCTCGCCCTGGTGGAACAGATTGCCGGTGAGTATGTAGCGGCTGGCGTCGCCGGTGAAGGATTTGCCTTCGACGTAAGGCGGCAATTCACCGCTGCTGTAAACGCATTTTGAGTGGCAACCCACCACGCCCACGTCAGGATGCTGGTCCATATAATCCGCCTGCTTGCGGAACCGGCCCGGCAGCGACAGATCGCCGGAGCCATGAATCGCAATGTAGGTGGACGGCATGGAATCGATGCCGGCGCGGATGGAACGCACGAAACCCATGTTGGCGTGGGTCATGACGGTGACGTTGTCGGCGGCCCAGGCCTGCAGTTTTGTCAGAGTGCTATCCGGCGAGCCATCGTCCACCAGCAACAGGTGCATGCCGGGCTCCAGTTGCGAAACCAGGCTCTGCACCGATTCGTCCACCATGTCAGCGCGGTTGTAATACACCGAGACGATCAGGGTCTTGATGGTCATGCTCAAGCCTCCTTCCGGACGGGGAGTTTTTTGAGAATTTTGTTGGCGAGCAGTTGCACGTCATCTCTCCGGATAAGAATAAAGTTCAGCGGGCTTACGTCGTGCATGCGGGTATAGGCGGTCAGCATGGCGATGGCGGCCACCAGATAACTGATCGAGGAAGCGATGGCTGCACCGTTACCCCCCAGATCCGGAATCAGCAGGTAGTTCAGGCCCACATTCAGGGCCAACGCCGGCAGCATGATGAACAGTGACACGAACGGTTTGCCCTTGCCGGCCAGTTCCATGTTCAGCAGTTTGAACACCACCATCAGGATCAGCCCTGGCAGCAGCCACAGTGTCATGCTGATGGAACGGGTGAACTCCTCGCCGAACAGCAGATCGAACAGCAGTGGCGCGATCAGGAACAGTGCCAGGCCGCCCGCCATGGTGATCCACAGCGACAACCGGATCGAGCGCGCCAGTTCTTCCTTCCAGCGCGGCGAATCACGATCATTGGCGCTACGGGAAAACACCACGATGCCGATAGCCGCCGGCAGTTGCCACAGCAGTTCGCCCACCTGCACGGCCACCGCATACAAGCCCACTTCTTCCTTGGTGGAAAGCCAGCCCAGCAAAAGGATGTCCAGCTTATAGTTGGCTTCGATCAGAAACAGTGCGGTGGCGTACACAGAGCCCTTCTTTACCATGGTCCAGAGCGCTGGCAGGTTGAATTCCACGTGGGTGTAAATGGTTTTGAAGAAAAAGTGCAGTGCCGGCAGGAAGCCGATCAGCGATGCCAGCAGCATGCAGACGACGGTGGTTTCCACCGTGAGCAGATCGAACGCGAACAGCAGGGCGAACAGGCCCACAAGGACCAGCTTCTGCAGCCACTGGTTGGTGTTGAACTGCTTGATGTGCTGCTTGCCGAGGAACATGCCACGGATGGCGTTCATGAACAGGGCTACCGGCAGGATCAGCGCAGCCGTCACCATCATCACCATGGTGTAGTCGTAATCTTCGGAGGTGCTCAGCAGATAGAAAATCAGCGTGGAAAAAATGGCGGCTGAACCCAGGGTATACAGGATGGACGCGCCAAACACGCGGGCATCCGGAATGGCCTGCTGCCCCACGTAGTACACGGTAGCCTGGCGCATGCCGCCTTCGGCGATCGAGGTGAACAACTGCGGAAAAATCAGCAACATGGCCAGCACGCCGCGCCCGGTGGGACCGAGTGCGTTGGCCTGGATCACCACGCTGAAGATCGACAGCCCGATTACCGCGATCTTGGTGATGAAGACCGAAAGGCCGTCTTGAAAAAAGGATCGTGACGACACGGTTACTCCTTGCTGCAGCCGATAGCGGCGACAATCGTTGTCATGCGGTGTTCTCCTGCGCCCACTGTCGCGCCACCCGGTGGGCCGGGCTGAAACGGCCCAGCGCATCCACATACTTGGCTTCCGCCTCCAGGTCACAGCCGGTTTCCTGCTGTACCCGGGTGCGGATCAGGTCGATCAGATACAGCACGTCGGCCGTGGTGGCGCCGCCGCGGTTGACAATGAAGTTGGCGTGCAGGTGCGATATTTCAGCGCCGCCCCGCGCCGTGCCTTTCAGGCCGCATTTTTCGATCACCGCGCCCGGTGGGCCAAAACTGGCGTAAAGGGCGGGATTGCTGACGAACACCGAGCCGCAGTTGGGCAGCTTCTGTGGAAACTTGCGTCGTCGATCTTCCAGAATGCGTTTCATTTCTCGCCGTACTGCTGCTGTGTCCTGGGCAGTTTCATATTCGAATTCGGCTTCGGTGATGATCTGGTGGTTCTGCTGGAAGACCGACGTGCGGTAGGCAAAGCCACATTGCTCCCGGTCGTAGATATGCAGAGTGCCCTCCATATCCAGTGCGGTCGCCGACACCAGATGATCGCCGATGCCCTTGCGCTGGCTGCCGCCGTTCATGCAGATCAGCCCGCCCAGTGTTCCCGGGATGCCGGCAAGATGCTCGATTCCGCTCAGACCCGCTTTCGCCACGCGGCGGGCAAAGCCGGGTACCCATACACCTGCCTGGCCCCAGACCCGGTTGCCCGCGATGCGCATGCCGGCGAACTGCGGACCCAGGTGAATCACCAGCGCCCGGATGCCCTCCTGTGCAAACAGCAGGTTGGTGGTGAGGCCGATCACCGTCACCGGCACGTCCGCTTCCCGTGCCAGCAGGATCACCTCGCGCAGTGCGGCCGTCGAACGCGGACATACCACGCAATCGGCCGTGCCACCGATCTTCCAGCGGCTGAACCGGCTCAGATCCAGATCCGGGATGACGTCCAGCCCGTTCAGCGCCTGCAGGCGCTCCACCAGCGCGGGTGGAATGAGGCGGGCTGCCCCCGGTGCGCTATTTTGGACCGGAAGCGTTTGGTCGTGCACCCTGTTTGTCACTTGAGCGTTTTTTGTACTCACTGATGCATCTGCCCCCTCAGGCTTCGATCACCTGGAAGTTCAGTCCCAGGGATCTGAGCTTGCCCGCCAGATCGTTGTAACCGCGCAGGGCCAGATCCACCCCTTCCACATAGCTCTCGCCCTCGGCGCTGAAGGCGCACATCACCAGCGCCATGCTGCCGCGCAGGTCGGTGGAGGTCACCCGGGCGCCGCTCAGCGGCTTCATGCCCCGGGTGGTGATCTTGCCGGGTTCGCACTCGATCGAGCCGGGGGCAAACTTGTCCAGTTCGCGGGCGTAGGCGATGCGTTCCGGATAGCGGTAGTCGTAGATGCGCGAGGTGCCTTTGGCCTTCATCCCCAGCAGGGTGTAGAACGACTGCATGTCGGAAATCACCCCGGGGTGCGTGCCGCAGGCCAGCTCGAATGGCTGGATGCCGGCAGCACTGACGCAGTTGGCGTTGACATAGACGCTGCTGGAATTGCGGAAGATGTCGATGCCGGCGTCCTGCAGGTGCAGCAGTGGTACCTGCATATGCTCGAACGGTACGCCTTCGATGCACATTTCGCCCCCGGTCAGCACGGCGAAAATGATCCAGGTGAGCGCTTCGATGCGGTCCGGCATGACCTGAAATGTGGCGCCGCGCAGCAGGCCGCCGCAGCCGCGCACCCGGATCAGGCTGTTGCCGAAATTGTCGATCTGGGCGCCCATTTCCCGCAGCAGCAGGATCAGGTCGTGTACTTCCGGCGACACGTAGGCGTTGCGGATTTCGGTGTCGCCCATGGCCACGGCGGCGCAGATCAGCGCGTTCTCGGTACCTCCCACGGTGGAGATGGGGAAGTCGATCAGGTTGCCGCGCAGACGGCCCTGGATGTGGATGCAGTTCTCTTCTTCCGTCACCACGCAGCCCAGGGCCTGCCACACCATGATGTGCAGGTCATAACCGCGGTTGCCGATCTTGCAGCCGCCGGGGTAGGGAATCCGGGCCTCGCCGTTGCGCGCCAGCTGGCCGGCCGCCAGCAGGTAGGTGGTGCGGATCGGCACGTTGTAATCCAGGTCCGGGCGCAGGCTGAGGTTGCGGGTGAGGATTTCGACGCTGGAATTGGCGTCATCCACTTCGATGTCGGCGCCGAGGTCGCGCATGAAACGTATCTTGGCCACGGCATCCACCAGATGGGTGGGGAAGTTGCGGATGCGCACGGTTTCGGCGGAGGTGAGCGCCGCCGCCAGCAGACGGGTGGCGGAGTTTTTTGCGCCGCTCACCACTACCTTGCCGGCTGGAACCTGGGTTCCCTCGATGATCATGTCCGCTTTCATTGGTTGATTCCCCTTGGATACTGGCATTACTTAAAAGGAAGACCGGCCTGTGACGGCTGGTGCCTTCAAATGGATCAAGTGTCTGGTTTTTCAAAGCAACTAACGGGCCGGGTGCACTCAGTGGGTGCTGACCCGGCCGCCCCGTCGCATGAATTTGTTGAATTTTTCGCTCAATACCGTGGCGGTGGCCAGGGGGCCGCTCTTGCGCAGCGCCATCAACACCAGCTTCCAGGGCTGGTTCCGGGTGCCAAGATAGCCCAGGATGGTGTGGGCGATGCGGCGCCGGAACAGCCGTTCTCCCAGCCATTCCCGGTGCTTGTAGGTCACCAGCAGGCGCCGCTCCATGTCCGCCGGCTGCATCTGCCGGACCTTGGTGGTGATGCTGTCGTGGCTGCCACGCCGGTAGCGGAACAGAGGCTCTGCCACGTAACGGATGGGTGCCTGCCGGGCAAGGCGCACAAACATGTCCCAGTCCTGGCCGTTATCCAGGGTTTCGTCGAACGGGTTCTGCAGCAGCCACTGGCGTTCGCACAGCAGGCCGCTCATGCCGCAGTAGGGATTGCCCAGCTTCAGCGCGGTGGCGTCCACCTGGTCGATCGGGCGGACAAATACCAGATCCTTTTCCAGCAGCCTGAAACCGCAGATGCAGGCGGTGGCACCCGCCAGGTGTTGCAACTGCCGCTGCAGTTTGTGCGGCAGCCAGATGTCGTCATCGTCCAGGAAGGCCACGTAACGGCCCCGGGCCTGACGCACGCCCTCGTTGCGGGCCCGGTTGGCGCCGCCGTTGCGTTCCATGCGGTGGTAGCGGACCGGGCCCGACAACCCCGCCAGCGCCGGCTGCAGGTCGGTGGGCGAGCAGTCGTCGACGACGATGATCTCCAGGTCAACACCCTCCTGCGCCAGGGCGCTGGCGACGGACGACTGCAGATAGTCCGGCCGGTTGAAGGCGGTGATGATGACGGTGATCAGGGGTATGTCGCTGGCCATGGTTTCGATTGGGTTCTGCTTCATGTCATGGGTGGATTATGCGTCGGCTGCGGGTGTTGGCTGGCCGGCGGTCCGGAATATCAGGTCGCGGTAACGTTCCGCGGTGGAGTCCCAGCAGAAATACTGGCTGACGATCTGCTGCATAGCCTGGCCGCATCTGCGGCGCCGTTCCGGGTGGCGACAGTAGTCGGTCAGCCGTTGCGTCAGGTCATTCACGTCATCCGCCTTGAACAGCGCCGCCGGTTCATGCTGTACCACGTCGCAGTTGGCCGTTACGTCGGCGCAGAGCACACAGCGGCCGCTGTGCATCGCTGCCAGCAGGCTGTTGGACATGCCTTCCAGGATCGAAGGCAGTACAAAAACGGCACAGTGGCGCATGAGCGGGTCGAGGGTGTCTCCGTCGACGTGGCCGATGAATTGTACGCCCGTGCCGGACAGCGCCTCCAGTTCCTGCCGATAAGCTGCTGATGTGCAGTGGCCACCGGCTACTACCAGGGGCAGGTGACAATCCGCCGGCAGGCGCGCGTAGGCCTGCAGCAGCAGATGCAGGCGTTTGACCGGGTCGAGCCGGGCGGCGAACAGCAGGTAGCCATCCGGCTGCAGCCCCAGGCGCTCCAGCACTGCATCGCTGCCCGCACTGGCGGCACTGGCGCCGTTGGGAATGTAGATCAGACCCCGGGTAGCGCCATCGTAATAGCGGAACATCTCAAGACTGTTCACCGTGCAGGCGTCCGCCACCTGCAAGGCACTGAATTCCCCCAGACGCAGCACTCTGGTGCTGAGCCAGCCCCATTTGTCGCGCTGGCTGTCGATGGCGCGCAGGGCGGCAATTACTTTCACCCGCAGCAACCGCGCCAGAATGGCCAGCAGGCTGGGGCCGGAGGCAAACAGCAACAGTACCCGTGGCCGCCGCACCAGCAGCGCATACAGGCAGTTGGCCAGCGCAAGCACGGCGTTGCCATCGAAGCGCGAGCAAAATTCAGGCGCACCCACGGCGGTCAGACCGGGGGCCACAGTGGTTGTCTCAAACCAGGGCGCAGTGCCCTGGCCATAGACATCCACATCGAGGCCCGGGCAGGCAGCCAGGCGCAATGCGATTTCGCGCACCGCGTTTTCCACTCCACCATGATTGGAGTGATAACCCCGGCCACCTACGAATGCCACTCTCACTTCCCTTCTCCTGGTCGTGCGCTACGCCCTGGCCTGATGAGAAATGGCGGGCGTGTCCATTGTGTCCTGCGTACTGACAGGTTGGGTCAGCACGGGTACCTGATGATCCGGTCCGGTCGCGGCCGGCGCGGGCACCGTTCCAGTCAGGTTCAATTCCCATGCCAGTGCATTGAGGATCGCGAACAGTATCATGCCTTCGACCTGCCACAAGGGCATGGTTCCCAGATTCATCACCAGGAAGCCCAGAAAGCACAGGAACAGCAACAGGCTGTAAGTGGTGAGCGGGCCGTTGAAACAGCGCGCCATGTTGCGCAGGAAAAAATACGCGATCACGGAGCAGCCCAGCAGCCCCAATTCAAACAGGTAGGACACGAACGTGTTGTGGGCGTATATGCGGAACTGGTGTTCCCAGGAGTCCGCGCCCATCCCGATCAGGTGCTGCATGCCATTGCTGTTCACGTAGGCGTCAATGTACTGGCTCCAGATGTAGACGCGAGCCGAAAAATAATCCTTTTCCCATTCGGTGTAATAGAGCGGCGACTTGATCAGTTTGGCGGATTCGTCCATGACAGTGCCGATTTCCGCGAACCGGTCCACCAGTGCACTGAAATCCAGCATGGCCACCAGAAGGACGCCGGCCGTCAACACCAGCGCGGCAAACACCTTGGCCAGCGGTGCACCCCGCCGCAGAAAGCGAACATACAGGTAACCCCACAGGGGCAGCAGCATGGACAGGATATTGGTGCGGTAATTGGTGAGCGCCACGTTCATCGCCAGCACCAGCGGCAGCAGGCTCCAGCTGCGGGGCGCGCCGGGCAGCACGGTCTGACGCAGGGCCGACAGCATCAATGCAGTGATCATGATCACCGAGAACACCGCCTCGTGGTGGTAGCCGCCGACATAGCTGACGGAATGGTCGCTTTCGGAAAACTTCGAATAGCCCACCACTACCGACAACAACTGCAGCAGGGTGGGAATGCAGAAACTCTTGAACAGCTTTTCCAGTGTCAGCGCGCGGCCGGCGCGGATCACGGATTCATACACGGCCAGGGCAATAACCACGAAGAACAGCCATTTCAGCAGCGAATCGATCGAATCCTTCTGCGTGTCGTTGTAGAAGGCGCTGGCCATGATAAGCACCAACAGCCCGTACACCGGCAGCAGGAACCGCAGTCGCAGCAGGCGGTGATCGATCAGCAGGAATCCCAGCCCGATCACACCGGCGGAATACAGCGCATTGATGGACAGTGGCCCGGCCAGCGGCGGGAAGGTATAGGGATGAAAGGCCGACAGCAGGAAGCGGAAAAAAATGGCGAAGACCGCGAATACCAGGATGTGCGGCAGCGGTTGCCGGCGCATATCCCACACCAGCCAGAACAGGCAGACAATGGAGACCAGTGCGGCCAGTCCCAGCCACAGATTTTGCGACATGGCTTACCTTGCTCCCTGGTTGTCTGCGGCCAGTTGCCGCTTGATGGCTTGCGCGTAGCGGGCGATGGTGGCCGGCATGGTGAACTGGCTGGCTCGCCGTTGTGCACGCTGCGCCAGTGAAGCTTTTAGTGCGGGATTGGTCAGTACCAGCTGCAGGGCCTGGGTCAGGGCGTTGGTGTCGCCGGCGGGCACCAGCAGGCCATGACGGGCCTGATGCACGCCGGTGATCGCGGGCATGATGGTTTCATCCAGGATTTCCGCCGGTCCGTGATGGCAGTTGGTGGCAATCACCGGCAGGCCCATGCCCATCGCTTCCAGCAGACTGTTGGGAAATCCCTCGAGTTCCGAGCAAAGCACATAAACGGTGGCGCGCGCCATCACAGCATAGGGATTGCTGAGAAAGCCGGCGAACAGCACCCGTTCCGCCACACCCAGTTGGTTGGCAAGTTCTTCCAGATCCTTCAGCCGGGGGCCTTCTCCCAGAATGACCAGCGGCACCGTGAAATTGCCCTGGGCATAGGCGCGGATCAACAGATCGAAGCGTTTGCTGTCCACCAGGCGGCCGGCTGCCAGAATGCAGCCGTTGCGCAGAAAACTGTTTTGTATCATGGCACTGCTTTGCTGTGCGAGCTGGTGCACGTGGGGCAGGTCGCAGGGATTGTGGATCACACTGATGGCAGCGTCGGTCACGCCGTAATCGGTGGCAAGGCTTTGCTTGATGCCTTCGGAAACGGCGATGACGGAGTGGGCTTGGGGATACAGCGAGCGCACCAGTCGCTTCTTGCACCAGCCGGCGATGCCGCCGCCCAGGCGACCGCTGGTGTCGCTGCGTTCGCTGATGATGCAGCGGTAACCATAAAGACGGGAAAAAGCGGCCGCCAGGTAGTTGGCGCGGGTGAGAAAGCTGATCACCAGATCGGGACGGCGTACGTCGAGGAAGTACTTGAAGCGTAACGCGCTCTGCCACAGGCTGCCGTCGGACTGGAGGCAAAAGAAACCTACCGGCGCAGTAATTTCGTAACGCTGGCGCTTGTCGTCCAGCAGCAGCACATCGATTTCCACCCGGTTCAGATAGGGCTGAATATGGTTCACCAGCAGGCTGAAGACCCGCTCGGCGCCGCCGCCTTCCAGCGAGTTGATGACGAACAGCAAACGCCTGACCGAGGTTGAAACGGTGGCGGCGCCGCCCGACTGCCGCCAGGGAGTTGGTGCCTCCAGCGTATCGTCGGAGCGTCGCTCCAGAATCGAATCCACTTGCATAATGCCGGGATCAAGCAGAGTCATGAAGGTTCCTTTTCCGTCCGTGTTGCATGCGAATCTGAACGGATATCACAGCAGAGGGACCATGCGTGTCCCGCCACCGAATCCGGCGTTCTTCCTCGTCCTTGCAATGCGTGCAGGTACTGCAAATTCGTAAGCTGCCGCTGGTGCTGGCAGTTCAGATTATGAGAGTTATTGTTGGCGTGGTGCCCGCGGGGTCACGCATCGGCGATGTCAGTAACCATTCATGTCTCGCCGACGCCGGCCCGTGCGAATGCGGACCTGGAACATGAATGGAATGAGCGGATGGTGACACAAAAGAGTGCGTTGTGCCAACGCGGGATTGAGTTGCCCGCTCGCCGCTGCCGTCGATTTCCGCTGCCCAGCCTCTCTGGGCTTTTTAATACCGGACATCCTGTTCTGATTCTGCGACGCGATTCCAATTTCTGAAAAGGCAATGATTGCAAAGGCTTGCAGATTCTTTTCACCCGGTATTGCCCAGTGCCAGCCGCATCTGTTGCAGCGTCTGGCGTGCGATGTCGTCCCAGTCGAAGCGGCCGAGAATGTCGAGGGTGTCGGCCTGGTAAGCGCTGTAGTCCTGTGCCTGGATCTTCTGCGCCAGTGCGCGCCAGTCGCCAGTGGGGAAATAGCAGGCCGCCGACAGTCGCAGATCCCGGTTGGGTGCGATGTCGCTCAATAGCACTGGGCGGCTGAAGCTGAGCGCCTCCAGCGCGGCGATCGGCAGGCCCTCGTGATAGGACGGCAGCACGAACAGCGCGGCGTTGGCGTACAGTGCCGACAGCGCATCGCCGCTCTGAAAGCCGGTGAAGATGATCCGCTCGTTCTGCTGGCGCAGCAGATTGCGGGAGAATTCGTCCGGATGATCGGAGCCACCCGTAATCACGAGCGTGCCCGGCAGCGGCGTGGCACTGAATGCCTGCACCAGATCCTGAAAACCTTTTTCCGGCACCAGGCGGCCAACGGCCAGCACGTAGCCGCCCGGTTGCAGGCCGAACTGTTGCAGCACCGGATGGCTGTGGAAGGATTCGGGCGGGCGCCGTTCGATGCTGGCGCCGTTGGGAATGTAAACCAGCTTGTGCGCGTGCCGGGGATACTGGCGTTTGAGTTGTTCGCACAATGAAGCACCGACGATGATGGTCCGGTGTGCCGTGCTGATGGCCAGCCGCTCCCCCAGTCGCAGCAGAAATCGGGCGAAACTGTTCCATTTCTGCCGCTGGTAGTCGGCGCCGTGGTGGGTGATCAGTACCTTCAATCCCAGCACGCGTGCCAGCGGGGCCAACAGTCCAGGACCGATGGCATGGATGTGAACCAGATCGGCACGGGCGACGAAGCGCGCATACAGAATCGCGAGGAAAGTGTGCAGGATGGTTTCCAGATATTTGTTGCGCACTGCCCACAGAGCCACGATTTCCACGCCCCGATAGTTTGACCTGCGCGTGGGAAGGTAAGGGCTGCGGCCGGTGACATGGAGCTGAACGCTGTCATCCAGTGCCGCGATGCGCGGGTAAATCTGTTCGCAGTGCTTTTCAATGCCGCCCATGATGGACGGTATGCCTCGCAATCCGATTGCGCAAATTTTCATGGTGCCTGGGTTTTCCTGTATTGCCGGTTGATCAAATTTGTTTGCGCAGTCCGTGCGTAACGATGTTCTGCGGCAGCTTCAATGCGTCGCCATACTGTGCCACCGCATGCTCGACACTGAAATGACGGATGCGTGCGCCGCTGCGCTGGCGGTAATGATCCTGCTGTGCAGTGTCACCCATCCACTGCAGCGCCCGCGTCATGGCGGCCTGATCGTTGACGGGCACCAGGATGCCGAATTCTGCCTTGAAGGCCGTCGGTGCATTGACGCGAATCCTGTCATGCAGGATTTCCGCCGGACCTGACTCGCAATCGGTGGCGACGACGGGCAGTGATAGCGCCATTGCCTCTGCCATCGCGTTTGGAAACCCTTCCGCCAATGAGGAAAACACGGCGAAGCGTGCCCTGCTCATGATCGGGTAGGGATTGTCGAGAAAGCCGGCCAGTATCACGCGCGATTCCAGTTGCAGGTCAGCGATCAATTGTTGCAGCGCAGCCTGTTCCGGGCCTTCACCCAGGATCACCAGTTTTTCCTGCAACCCGGCCTGTTGATAGGCCTTGATCAGCAGGCTGAAATTCTTGTTCGGTACCAGCCGCCCGACACTCACAATATAGTCACCATCGATCCACAATGCCGGTGTCTCTGCCGCCAGCGCGGCCAGTTTCGGCAGATCGTAGGGGTTGTAGATCACTTGCAGCCGTTGCGCAGGCACGCCGAAATTGCGTTCCAGTTCAGCGCCGACGCCTTTCGACACTACCAGCACCTGGTCCGCCAGTGGATACAGCCAGCGTACGACTGCCTTGTTGAGTCGCGCTTTCAGCCCGTTGCCAAAGTGACTTGAGGTGTTGACGCGCTCGCTGACGACGCAGCGGTAGCCGAGCAGGCGGGCGGCGATGATGTTGGCGCAGTTGGCGCGGTTGAGAAAACTCATCACCACATCCGGTGCGATGCGGCGCAGGGTTTGCCAGAGCTGGAGCATGCTGCGCGGCATGGAGCCCCGGCAATCGAGGGTGATTTTGTTTATCTGCGGCGGAATGGAATAGCGCTCAGTGGCCTGGTCCAGCAGGATCAGGTACAGGTCGGCGTTGGGCAGGGATTGCGCCAGCTGATCCAGCAGTATGCTGAGAACCCGTTCGGCACCACCGCCTTCCAGAGAGTTGATCACGAACACGATGCGTTGGTTCGCGGGCGTCGTTGCGTTCAGCTGCATTCCTCACAATTCCATGCCTGAGGGCGGAGTCAATTTCGGGCAAGCACGTATCATGCCCGAGTTTGACTGCTGCAGCCAGAAGGGTCACACGTGCTTGCGCAAACGGTCACAAAGTCATGACAAAAAGATGAAGGGTGCGGGCAGGCGGAAACAAAAAAGGCACGTCGTGTTGACGTGCCTTTACTGACCAGGCGCAGCCAGTGAGAGGTTCAGCGGGAAATCAGGTTCCCCACTGTTTCTCTTTTATTTCTTCCAGGGTCTTGCAGTCGATGCAGAGATTGGCGGTGGGGCGGGCTTCCAGACGGCGGATGCCGATCTCGATACCACAGGCGTCACACCAGCCGTATTCTTCTTTTTCGATCTTGTCGAGTGCCTGGGTGATCTTGCGGATGAGCTTGCGTTCGCGGTCGCGGGTGCGGAGTTCGAGGCTGAATTCTTCTTCCTGGGTGGCGCGGTCGGCGGCGTCCGGCAGGCTGACGGATTCATCTTTCATGTGGTGCACGGTGCGGTCCACTTCTTCCATCAGTTCCTGGCGCCATCTGAGCAGGATGGCCTTGAAGTGTTCCAGCTGGCCCTTGCTCATGTACTCTTCGCCTTTGGCCGGTTCATACGGCGTGAACTGGGAGCGTGAAAGCTCGACGACGTTTTTCTTCTTGCGTGTTGCCATAAGCATTGTCCTCGTAACTGCTCAATCTTTATTCATATAACATAAACCCAAGATTGGCAAATTCCTGTACCGCTTCGAAGCCGTTCCCCGAACGCCGCTTCGCATTTGCCGTCACTGCTGCCTGCCCCGGTAAACACCTGTTGCCCCGGATGGACTGCGCCGAACCAGCCGCGCGGGTGTTATATAACAGGCTGTAATATCATCGGTGGCCGGGCTGTGTGGACAGGCCCTGCCGGCAGCGAACGCCCGATCATAACCCCATTTCCGGGGCTATGGAATACTGGCGGTTCGTGATCTTTTACCACTTGTATGAAAATCAGATGACAGAAGGATGGCAGCGTTGGCACCCCTCGCGAAACGGCTTAACCAGATCAAATCCTTTCACGTAATGGCGCTGCTGGACCGGGCCAAACAGCTGGAATCCCAGGGCCGCGACGTCATTCACCTGGAGGTGGGGGAACCGGATTTTCCCTCTCCGGACAACGTGGTGCAGGCGGGGATTCGTGCCATGAACGCGGGGCAAATGCGCTATACCGCGCCCACCGGGTTGCCGGAATTGAAGCGGGCGATCGCGGATTTTTACCAGGCCCGCTACGGGGTCGCGCTGGACTGGCACCGTGTCGTGGTGACGCCCGGGGCGTCCGGAGCCATCAGCCTGGTGACCGCGCTGCTGTTCAATCCGGGCGATGGTGTGCTGCTGGCGGACCCGGGCTATCCCTGCAATGACAACTTCCTGCACCTTTTGGGGGCGCAGCCGCAGCGGGTGGCCACCGGGCCGGAATCGCATTATCAGCTGACGGCCGCCCAGGTGCGGCAGCATTGGCGTGACAACACCCGGGGTGCCTGGGTGGCGTCGCCGTCCAATCCCACCGGTACCTTGCTGTCGCTGACGGAGCTGGGGGCGATCCAGGCGGAAGTGGATGCCCGCGGCGGCGCCCTGTTGGTGGATGAGATCTACCACGGCCTGACCTACGGCCTGGAGGCTGAGACTGCCCTGGCGTTGCCGGACCTGAATGACAGCCTGTTCGTGATCAACAGTTTTTCCAAATACTTCAACATGACCGGTTGGCGTCTGGGTTGGCTGGTGGCGCCGGAACGCTACATCGAGCCGCTGGATCGCATGGCGCAGAACTTCTTCCTGGCGCCGCCGACGGTGGCCCAGCATGCGGCGCTGGAGGCTTTTTCCCCGCAGAGCATTGCGATCTATGAACAGCGGCGTGAGATCCTGCATCAGCGCCGGGATTTCCTGGTGCGGGAACTGCCGGCCCTGGGGATCAGATTGCGCTGTGTGCCGCAGGGGGCGTTCTACCTGTATTGCGACGTATCCGCCATCACCAACGATAGTTTTGCGTTTTGTGGCCAGGTGCTGGAGCAGACCGGCGTGGCGATCACGCCCGGTATCGATTTCGGTGACCACGAAGCCAATCACCATGTGCGGATTGCCTACACCGCTGACCTGGTCCGGCTGGCACAGGCGGTGGCGCGGCTGCGGGATTTCATAGCGCGGGGTGGCGCATGAGGTTCGACCCGCCCCTGCAGTCGGGCGTGCTGATCCAGCGTTACAAGCGGTTTCTGGCGGATGTGCAACTGGACAGCGGCGAGCAGATCACGCTGCACTGCCCCAACACCGGTTCCATGAAAAATTGCGCGGAGCCGGGTTGGCGGGTGTGGTTCTCGGATAGTGGTAATGCCCAGCGCAAATATCGCCACACCTGGGAGTTGGTGCAGACGGCGGACGGCGCGATGGTGGGTGTGAATACCGGACGTGCCAATGCGCTGGTGAAAGAGGCAATTTCCGCCTGCGCGATTCCGTCGCTGCAGGGGTATGATTCGATCCGCGCCGAGGTGAAATACGGCAGTGAAAACAGTCGCATCGATCTGCTGCTGGAGTGCCCCGGCAGTGCGTGCTTTGTCGAGATCAAGAGCGTTACGCTCGGCGAGGGCAGCACCGGTTTTTTTCCTGATGCCGTGACCGAGCGTGGTCGCAAGCATCTGCGGGAACTGATGGCCGTGGTGGAGCAGGGCAATCGCGCGGTACTGTTTTTCTGCGTGCAGCACACCGGCGTGGATTGTGTGCGACCTGCCGATCATATTGATCCAGCGTATGGCAAACAGTTGCGGGAAGCGGCACAGTCGGGGGTGGAGATCATGGCGTGGCGCTGGCAATTGTCGGACCGTGAATGCCGGATCGATGTTCCGTTGCCGGTGCAGCTGGACTGAAAATTACAACCACACAACATCAACAAGAACTTCAACAAGAACGGGAAGGGGGAAACCATGACTATTGCATACTGGTGCGTACTGGCTGTCATTATGATGCCGTATCTGTGGGCCATCATCGCCAAGGGAAGTGCGCCGAAATTCAATAACAGCAAGCCGCGGGAATGGCTGAGTAAACTGGAAGGACGCGGTGCCCGCGCCAACTGGGCGCAGCAGAACAGCTTTGAGGCCATGCCCGGTTTTCTTGCGGCGGTGATCATTGCGCATCTGGCGCAGGCACCGCAGCACCAAATCGACCTGATCGCCATCAACTTTGTGGTGCTGCGCCTGATTTACGGTTATCTGTACCTGGTAGACCAGGCCACCTTGCGTTCGGTGATCTGGGCACTGGGGTTGGCCTGTGTGGTGGCATTGTTCGTGATAAGCGCCTGATCCGCGTGTCCGGGGCGGCGGCAGGTTTCTGCGCTGGCCCGGAATAAGGTCTGTTTTTCTTTCCTGCGCCTGAATTTATTTCTTTCGGTTCACTTCAGCCGCGACTGGTGCCGGATTGTCCGTAATGCACCGTCATGTTTTTTCCGTTCCCGCTAAGATGTCTGTGTCACGGCAATAGCACGGTCTAGCCCAGGCTGACGCTGGACTCCTCTCAGGATTTTCAACATCGGCCCGGGGCTCCCTCTGCTCCGGGTATTTTTGGCCGCGCCTCCGGATACCCCTGGGAGCGCGGTTTTTTTTATCGGCTGTTTTCCTGCCAGATACTCACTTCCATGCAACTGCTGCCACCGGCCTGCACCACCAGACAATCGTCCATCACCTGTGCGGTTTCGATGCAGAGCATGCGCTGGTAGGCGTCTGCTTTGAACTGGCTCAGACGTTCTGATTTTTCTATCCAGGGATTCCACACCACAGCGGAATGGGAGCTGCGACTTTCGATGCAGATGTTGCGCTGCCAGCCGGCGTCTTCGATGCGGATGAGGGGCGGTGTGTCCAGGTAGATGCGGTCGGTTTCCTGATTGATTGGCAGCGGGGTTGGGTCCTGTCGTTGCGCCCACTGCTGCAGCGTATCGAGATAACGGACGTTTTCCAGATCGAGTACCCGTACCTGATCGATATGACTGACCGCGAAATAGCTGTGCAGTGCCTGTGACAGGGTGAGGGCGTTGTTGCCGTGATTGCGTGTTGTCAGCGCGAGGTGCAGGCGCTGGCCGATGCGGATCTCCAGCGTCAGGCTCACCTGATTGGCCCAGGCTACCGGCAGTCCCATGGGGGCGGGGTATTCCAGCCGGATTTTTACTTCATCTTCGGTTTCGCCGATTTCCTGCAACAGCCAGGGCTGGCTGCGGGCCCAGCCGTGGGCGGGCACAGACGTTTCCAGTGGTCCCATGCTGTCGCGCACCGCCTGGGGATTGCGCGCCAGATCGCCGAACCAGGGCCAGCATACCGGAATGCCGCCACGCACCGACTGGCCGCGCTTGAAGGCGGCGGTTTCGCTCAGCCAGATCAGCGGTTGCGTGCCGGTGGGGGTGAATTCCAGTACCTGGGCGCCTTGCAGCGCGATCAGGGCGCTGGCGCGGGGGTGGGTGATGCTCAGGCAGGTGAGTTCGTCGATCTGCTGCAGCGCGACATGGGGCGCGAGGCCCTGATGCGGGTCCGGCATGGGGATTTCCTTTTGGCGTATGGCCAGGCAAGTGGACAGCGAAAGGCGCCAGTGTGCCCAAAGGCGGGAGCGGTGAAAAGCCGCCCGTTTTCTGCTAGCGTGGGCTGGCTGAAGAACCATATAAAAATATCGAGGGAACGAACATGATTCACTTGCCACGGGGGCTGCGCGCTGTTGCGCTGGGCACAACGCTGTTCACAATGACCGGCTGCGAGTATGTCAACGATGTGCCGCTGCTGGCCCGTTTTATTGCCAAGAACGTCTGCGGCGACATCCTGGTGTCGGGCTATGACGAGGCCGCCGCCAAATCCTACGTCGCCAATATTGCTCCGCCGTTCAAGAACAGCTGGAACATCAGCCGCAATGCCGATACTGGCGTGGTCAGCGTGCGTAACCGCTGGCTGCCGACCTATGGCACCCAGACCGGCGTGCCGGTGAATGCCGACGTCGGTTGCCGTAATCCTTATGCCGGTATTTCTGCCCAGGTGCCGGTGGCGTTGCCGGTGCCCCCGGTGAAACTGAACTGGCCCGACGCCCGCGCGCAATTCACCGCTTTGCAGCAATTTGTGCAGGCCGAGGTGGATGCCGGTGCGCCCACCAACACCACTGCGATTCTGGTGGTGCATGACAACCAGATCGCGGCGGAAGCCTATCGTGACGGTATCGGCCCGGATTCGCCGCTGAAGGGATTTTCCATGTCGAAAAGCCTGGCCAATCTTTTCGTGGGGCGGCTGGTGGACCAGGGTCGGCTGCAGGTGACTGATCCGATGCCGATGGCGGCCTGGCAGGGAGATGCACGTTCCACTATCCGCTGGGAGGACAGCCTGCGCATGAGCAGCGGCCTGCGCTGGCACGAAGCGGCGGTGGGGAATAACAACCAGCAGGGCATTCTGTTTTATGGCAGTGCCAATCCGTCGGCCTATGCCAGTGGTTCGCCGGTTTCGGTCGCGCCCGGTACGGTGTTCAATTATTCCAGCGCCGATTTCATGAATCTGGGCACTGCGCTGGTGGACGGATACGCTGACTGGTTTGATCCGGGCTGGGATCTGGGCGGGCCATTCGCGCTGGAGTTTTCCCCCGAGGGCCGTTATCCGTTGCTGCCGGAGGGCGTGCTGCTCACCACCCGGGGCTGGGCGCAGGTGGCGTCGCTGTACATGAACGGCGGCAAGCTCGGTGACCAGCAGATTCTGTCGCCGGAATGGGTGGAATACAGCCTGACACCGTCGGCCACCAATTTCGATTATGGCGCGGGGATCTGGCTGAACCTGGGGCTGGCGCTGTACCCGAACCTGCCGCCGGATGCCTATGCGTTTCTGGGTTCCTACGATCGTTTTGTGGCGGCGATTCCGTCGCGTGGGACCATCTTCGTGCGCATCGGTTACAGCAGCCAGCCCGGGGATTTCAATATGGAAGATTTCATGCTGCAGGCGCTGGCACTGTTGCCGGAAACGCCGTAATGGTGGTGGCCGCCATCTTGCAATCCGTCTTGCAGTAACAACCAGCAGTTGATGCCGGGCGGGCCTTTCGTGCCGTGTCCGGCCGGATTTCCGGAGGTGGTCATGTTGTTTTCCAGCGCCAATGTCGCTCAGGGTCGGCTAGTCGCACCGACATTGTCGGTTTTGTCACAGGTGCGCCGGCATGACTGACAGCGAAGCCGTGTCTGTCACGGATTATCACGATCGCACCAAGCACCGCTTCGACGCTTATGCCCGGGGGCCGCAGACTATCGACTGGGAGGCCCAGCCGGATTCGTTCCGCCGTTTTGAAGGCGCGCCGCTGCAGACGTTGCCACTGCTGGCGGATGAGCTAAGCCTGCCGTTTGCCGCGTTATTCGATGCAGCACCCGTTGCGCCGCTGCCGCTGACGATGGAACGCGTGGCCCAACTACTGGAAATTTCCCTGGCGCTGTCGGCGTGGAAACAGTTCGGTGCCGCGCGCTGGTCGCTGCGCTGCAATCCCTCCAGCGGCAACCTGCATCCCACCGAAGCGTATCTGGTCAGCCGGGGCATTGCAGGGCTGGTGGACGGAGTGCATCACTACCGCGCGGATGTGCATGGCCTGGAATTGCGCTGTGCATTTACGTCGGCGCAGCAAAATATTGAACCCCTGTTGCTGCTGGGCTTGAGTTCCGTGCACTGGCGCGAAGCCTGGAAATACGGCGAGCGCGCTTTCCGTTATTGCCAGCATGATGTGGGACATGCGCTGGCCGGTGTGAGTTATGCGGCTGCTGTTCTGGGCTGGCAGGTGCAGCCATTGTTCGAGGTAGGCGATGACGCCCTGGCGCATTTGCTGGGGCTGGATCGCACTGGCGAGTTTGTGACGGACGAAGGCGAGCATCCGGATCTGCTGCTGGCGATTCTGCCTGACAAGCGCGCGACAGATCATCTGGACGGACTGGCGCTGGTGCGGAGTCTGCAAGCCAGCCTGGAGCAGGGCAGTTGGGCCGGGCAAGCCAATGTGCTGGACCGGCGCCACTTTTACCGCTGGCCGGTGATCGATGCGGTGACGCAGGCCAGTCACAAGCCGGATCTGGATGCGCAGGCGGACACGCTGCCGCTGCAAAAATTACCGCCACCGATTCTGTCTCTCTGCACCGAACCTGCGGCCCGCCTTTTCCGTCAACGCCGCTCGGCGCAGGCGTTTGACGGCATCACCGGCATCGAGGCGACGGATTTCTTCCGCCTGCTGGATCATCTGCTGCCCCGGACTGACATCGCGCCCTGGGATACGCTGCCCGGGCCGCCGCGCGTGCATCTGGTGTTGTTCGTGCATCGTGTGCGGGGTCTGGCGCCGGGCCTGTACGCCTTCCCCCGCAGCGAACAGGGCCAGACGTTGCTGCGTGCCCGTTTGCGCCAGGAATTCAGCTGGTCGGCGGTGGCGACAGCACCCGACCATCTGCCGCTGTTCCAGCTTATCGCCGCCAGAACCGAGCGCACCGCGTCGCGGCTCAGCTGCCATCAGGACATCGCCGGCGCCAGTGCCTTCAGCCTGGGCATGCTGGCGGAATTCGATTCCCACATTCAGGACACGCCCTGGCGTTACCGCGAACTGTTCTGGGAGGCGGGGGTGTTGGGGCAGGTGTTGTATCTGGAAGCGGAAGCCTGCGGGCTGCGGGGCACCGGCATCGGCTGCTATTTCGATGATGCGGTGCACGAGATGCTGGGCATTACCGACCACTCGCTGCAGAGTCTTTACCACTTCACGATCGGCGGGCCGGTGATGGATGCGCGGCTGGTGAGCCTGCCACCCTATGAGCGGCGCTGAACCCATCCGGCGCCGCGTTGCCCCTTAAGTCAGCCGATTTGCGATGCCGTTCTGCGCCCCCCACCGGTTGGACGATTCGCGGTAATCCTCTATTCTGAACAAGTCTGCATTATTGTCTCAACGCGCCTGCCGCGCGGCTCTGGCGCAACGTTTGCGCTTGTGCGCTCAACCCTGAACTGGAAACGATGGGAAACATTGCCTGGTGCTGGAAGCTGCTGCTCTGCCTGTGCCTGGTCCCGTGGGGGATCTGCCGGGCAGATGTGGCCGACGCAAACACATCCTTGCCTGTTTATTCCGGCCTGGCTCTTGAAGTCGGGGCGGAAGCGCAGGTGCTGCAGCTGGCGCCGTTCATCGAATATGCCCAGACCGGTATGGAGCCCCGCACGCCGGAAGCGCTGGTGGACGCCGCACCTGACTGGCAGCAGAACAGTACCGCGTCGATCAATCTGGGTTATCAAAAGGAGCCGGCGTGGTTCCGCACCGTCTGGCGGACAGACACGATGGCCGGGCGGGATTTCATGCTGGAAATAACCAGCGCGCAACTGGATGATCTGTCCGTTTTTCTGTACGAGGGTGGCCGGTTGCTGCGACGCTGGCAGACGGGGGATCGGCTGCCGTTTGCCGACCGCTCTTTCCCCGATCGCAATTTTGTATTTCCCATCACGTTGCAGCCCGGTCAGGAATACCAGCTTTATTTCCGTGTGCACAACAGCGAGGCCATGGAGTTTCCGGTACTGCTGGGGGAGCGCACCGCCTACAGTGATTTCAGTAACCGCCGCGCGATGATCGACGGTGTGTTCTACGGCATTCTGCTGATCATGGCGGCCTATTCCTTCGCGCTGTATCTGATCCTGCTGGATCGTACCTACCTGTTTTACGTGTCCTATGTGTTGTCGATGCTGGCATTTTTCCTGTGGCAGCAGGGTGTGCTGTATCAATCGGTTTTTCCGCAGTGGCCGTCGGCGCAGCACTATGGGGCAGCCCTCATCTCGCTGCTGGTGTTCACTTCCGTTGCGATGTTTTTCGGCCAGTTCCTGGAGCTGGGGCGTACATTGCCCCGCAGCTGGCTGGTGTACAAATTGCTGCTGGTGCTGCACGGTATTTATTGCGTGTTGCTGGCCTGGCTGGATTACCAGACGGTGATGTACCTGATGGTGTCCAATACGGTGTTGTCCACCATTGTCGCGGCGTCGGCGATCATCCGGCTGGCGTTGCGGGGATCGCGTTCTGCCCAGATCGTGCTGTCAGGCTGGGCGCTGTTCCTGTTCTGCCTGATGTTTTTCACCGCCGCCAAGATGGGCGTGATCTACAACGAATTCATGGCGACCTATGGCCTGCGGCTGGGAATCAGTTTCGAGATCCTGATTTTCTCGTTCGCGCTGTCGTTCCGCATCAACCAGGCCCGCAAGGAAAAGGAAGTGGCGCTGCAGCAGGCGACACTGGAACGCATCGAACGCATGCGGGCGCAGGACCTGGCTCTGCAAACAGAAATGGAATTGCGCCAGGCCAAGGAGGCGGCGCTGCAGCTGGAAATCCGCCACCGCGAGAGCCTGCAGGAGCAGGTGTCCGAGCGCACGGCGGAGCTGGCGCGCACGCTGGCGAATCTGGAGAAGGCCAATCACGAGCTGGAAAAACTCAGCGCGCTGGATGCGCTCACCGGCATCTACAACCGGCGCACCTTCAACGAAAAATTGCGGGAGAACTGGCTGGCGTTGCAGCGTAATTCCCAGCCCTTGTCGGTGCTGATGATCGACATCGATCACTTCAAGCACATCAATGACAGCCGTGGTCATATCTGCGGCGATTACGTGCTGCGGGAATTTGCCGCCATGCTGCGCAATCTGCTGCACCGTCCCTCCGATATCATCACCCGTTATGGTGGCGAGGAATTTGCGATCCTGCTGCCGGATACGCCGCTGCAGGGGGCTGAAGTGGTGGCCACCAGCATCGTGCGGCACGCGGAAAAGCATGTGTATGTGTGGGATGGCAAGGCCTTCAATGTTACCGTCAGCATCGGTATCGATTGCCGGCTGGTGGTGCCGGCGGATAATCCTGAGTCGCTGGTGTCCTGTGCCGATGAGGCGCTTTATCTGGCCAAGCAGCAGGGTCGTAACCGGTGGGCGGCCTATGGTGTGCGGGGCGAATCCGGCGAGAAGGAGAGTGCGGTTACCTGATTGCCTTGTGGTCTTGCAATGGTAGAACCGGCTGTTGCCGATGATCCTGCTGCGTGCGGGCATCCAGCAGATGCCGGCCATCGACGATAAGGTACAGGCTCATGGGCGGCTGCCGACTTGTTCTGCTGGGGTAGGAGTGAGAATAGCGAATCCTGCCACCAAATCAAACGCTGGTTAGCGGTACTGTTCCCGTCCCGCTTTCCGGTGCTACCATGCGGTGGGGAAATCAAACGTGCCGCTGTATCTGGCACATGCACCGCCAACCAAATACAAGAAGAAATGCTATGAAGCCAATAGGGATTGTGTGGCAGCTAATGCTTGCCGCTTTGCTTTCGGGTTGCTTTCAGACACAGACGGTTGTGCCGCTTACAGCCGCTGAAAATATTCGCAAAACGGCGGATGGGCGCATTTTTGTTTCTGGTCGTCCGGCCGTTTACGAAATCATCCTGGACGCCCAGGGTGATTATCAAAAAGTGGCGGTCACCCAACCGGATGGTTGTTCCTATTACGGAGGACTGGCTGAATTGCAGGACTGGCTGTTCTTCGTGTGCAACAATTCAAAATCCCTTTCCGTCAAGGATTTCAAATTCGCCAACGCCGGACGCCTGATGGCTTATTCGCTGCGGGACGGGCAGGTCGTCACTGTGGCGCAGCTGACCGGATTTCAGCTGGCCAATGGCCTGGATGCGTTGCCTGATGAAAATGCCATCCTGATCGCGGATGAGGATTTTCTTGCCCATGGTGGCGTGTCGAAATTCAGTTTGAATTTCGATGCCGGCATTCCGGCGGTAACCGGATTCCAGCCGCGCTGGATTGGCAAGGAGCAGGCCGTGTATGCGGCCAATGGCGTGCGGGTGCTGAACGGGGATGTGTATTTGACGGACATAGGCTTCGTGAAAAAGGTGACGCTGGATGCGGAAGGCAATCCGCAGCGGGCGCAGATCCTGTATCGCAGTGCAACTGTGCTGGATGATCTGGCACCCTGGTGCGACGGTGTGCTGGTGGCGGATTACCTGATGGGCAAGCTGATTTATGTGCCGTCCGATGGACAACCGGTGCAGAAATCCCGGGGCGGTTTGTTCAGCCCGTCCGCCGTGCTGCCGGACGCGACGCCACTGTTTGACGAAAGTGTATTGCTGGTGACGGAAACCTTTGGCGTCAGTCCCGGCAAAGGCAACCAGCTGGCGGCCGTCAAGTGGACTGATTTGGGCATCAACGCCTGTCAGTAATCTGGTTTCGGGATTGATCCATTGAGCTGCGCGTATCGTTCAATGGATCAATCCCGCGCTGAAAGGTTTTCTGCTTACGCCTTCGCAAACAGCCGCTGCAGGAAACCGGGTTTTTTCTGCCCGTCCAGCACCGCCTGTTGTGCACTTTCCTGTTTCGCCTGCTCGGCCTTGTCGCCAAACACCGCAGTGCCGGAGAAAGTGGAATCCATCACTGTCTTGCCCATCAGCGTGCCCACCACCTTGCCCTGGATTTTCTGGTCCTTGTCCACCTGCGCGGTGTAGGTCAGGGTCAGCGGCACAGGTTTGGTCAGCTTGCATTTCCAGGTCAGGGTCTTGCCATCCACCACGCGGCCTTCCAGCACTTTCTGGTTACCGTGTTCCTTGTTCAGCACGTGGCCGTTCAGATTGCCGCCGGAAGATTTCAACACCAGTCCGCTGAACTGGTCGCCCACTGGCGATTTGATGGTGAGATTCCACACGTTGTCGACGCTGTCGATTTTCACCGCTTCAATCGGGCCCTGTTCGGCCTGGGTGGCGGTCATATCATGGAACAGCTTGCAATCGTCTTCGGTGAAACCCAGGTTCTGCAAATCGTCGAAGGTGGCCTTCATCAGTTTCATGGCCGACAGATCGTCGCCCATGACGTTTTTCATCTGCTTTTCCACCGATTCCATGGTCATATCCACCGGCACTGCGTCGCAGGCGGCGATGACCACGCGGGAAAATTTGCCGCCGCCGATCGAAAATATTTCGCGGCTGATGTCGCATTTTTCATGGCACAGATAGGCCACCACAGGTGCCAGCTTGTCGGGCTGGAAATCATTTTCCAGCCGCGTGCGGAAATCACTTTGCGGCAGCAGCGCCGACAGGCGGGTGAACGCGGCGGGCATGATGGCGTTGATATTGATGTTGTGATCTTTGCCCAGCAGGCCGGCGTTGCGGGTGAGGCCGATCAGGCCGGCTTTCATCGACGGGTAGGTGATTTGCGGGCTGAAACCCAGCATGGAATCTGACGAGGTGTTGATGATGCGGCCGAATTTCTGCTTCACCATGTGGGGCCAGGCGGCGCGCATGGTGTTGATGGCGCCCATCACGTGCACGCCCAGGTGCAGGTCGACTTCCTCGCGGTCTACGTTGGGGAACACGGCGGTGCTGGCGATGCCGGCGTTGTTGATGATGATGTCGATGCGGCCCCATTTTTTGATGGCGGTGTCCACCATGCTTTCGGCGCTTTTGTATTCCGATACGTCGTGGCCATCGGCGACAGCGGTGCCTTTGCCCAGCGCGTTGATTTTTTTCACGGCTTCTTCAGCCACTTTCGAGCTGGGTTTGCCGTCGTAGCCAAAGGTGCCGCCGCCCAGATCGTTGACGATGACGTTACAGCCTTTCCCGGCCAGATATTTTGCATAGGCGAAGCCCAGTCCGCCCCCCGCGCCGGTGACAATGGCGACTTTCCCGGTGAAATCAAATGACATTGGTCTTCCCTCCGTTGTTTTTGTTGTGCAACCCGGTGAACCTGAATCTGTATTGTGAACAGTGGGTCATATAGTATACGATGTATACCAATAAAGGCCAGCGTTGTCTGTGCCAGATGCGTGTCACCCGGAATACCTTGCAAGAAATCCATATGAATCAGTCCGATAAAAACAACAACAGCGGGAGAACTGCCATGCCTGATTTCAACAGGCCCCATCTTATTGCCGTGAATGGCATCGAACTGGCGGTGTATGAAGCGATGCCGGCAACCCAGGTGCAGCGCTGGCCCGTGATCCTGTGCCACGGCATGCCGGAGCTGGCCTATTCCTGGCGTCATCAGTTCGCGCCACTGGTGGCGGCGGGCTTTCATGTGATCGCGCCGGATATACGGGGCGTCGGCCATTCGCAGGTGTTGCCGAACAAAGAGGATTACACCCTGCAGGCGCGGCTGGATGACATGTGCGGCCTGCTGGATCATTACGGTTACGAGAAAGGCATTTTCATCGGCCACGATTTTGGCGGCACCATCGTGTGGGGCATGGGGATTTATCATCAGGACCGGGTGGCGGGACTATGTGCGTGCAATTCGCCGTTCGCCGACATGCCAATGAATCCGCTCGACCTGTACAACATGCTGTACGGCCCCACCAATTATTTCGCCTATTTCCAGACGCAGGCATGCGAGGACAAATTCAACGAAGATCCCGCGCGCACGTTTCGTTTTTACTTGCGGCGCGATACGGGCAAGGGTACCAACCTGTCCCGCAGCCGCATGCACGACGCGGAAAGTATCGGCCATGTGCACTGGATTCACGATGATGAAAGCACCTGGCCCGGCGAAGTGTTGCTGAATGACGAAGAGCTGGCCCATTACGCTGATGCCTATCGCAATACGGGGTTTGGCCCGGCCCTGAACTGGTACCGTTGCCTGCCGCTGGATTACGAGTATCAGAAGAAAATGCTGCCGGATGGTTTGCCGAAAATCACCGTGCCGGTGCTGGCGGTGGGATCGGAGCTGGATTTCATCGCCGCCTATCATTTTTATGATCTGCTGGATGGCTACTGCACTGACTGGGAGAAAACATTGATTCCGAATGCGGGCCACTGGACCCAGCAGGAAAATCCCGAGGCGCTGAATCAGGCGCTGGTGGAGTGGCTTCGGCGGCGGTTTTTGTAAAGGGCGTCGCTAAAAGCCGGCCTGCCGCTTCCTGCGCTGAATCGCCAATAGTCTGGTGTCTGCCGCTGCGCTACACTCGCGCAATTCATTCCCGAATTGCCTGTGCCGTCGCAGCGGAGTCCCATGTCCCTTTCCCCCGGCGCGTTCGGCGCCCGCCGTATTGTCTGTCTCACCGAGGAAACCACTGAAATCCTGTACCTGCTGGGCGAGCAGGACCGCATTGTTGGCATTTCCGGTTTCACCGTGCGCCCACCACAGGCGCGACGCGACAAACCGAAAGTCTCGGCCTTCACCAGCGCGAAGATCGATAAAATCCTGGCGCTGCGGCCGGATCTGGTGTTGGGTTTTTCCGATCTGCAGGCCGACATTGCCGCGCAGCTGATTCGTGCCGGGGTGGCGGTATTCATTTTCAACCAGCGTTCTGTTGCGGAAATCCTGCAGACGATTTACACCGTTGGCGCGCTGGCGGGGGTACCACACAAAGCGGAGGCGTTGATCGCGCAACTGCAGGATGGCATGGAAACCGTACGTGCCGCCGCGCAGCAGTTGCCGCGCCGGCCCCGGGTGTTTTTCGAGGAATGGCATGAGCCGAATATTTCCGCGATCCGCTGGGTGTCGGAGCTGATCGGTATCGCTGGGGGCGAGGATTGCTTTGCCGAGCTGTCGCGGGCGCCGGATGCGAAATCCCGCATCATTGCCGATCCGCTGGAGATCGTGCGGCGCGGGCCGGACATCATCATCGGTTCCTGGTGCGGGCGGAAATTCAGCGCGGATCAGGTGCGGCAGCGGCCGGGCTGGCAGGATGTGCCCGCCGTGCAAAACAACCAGCTGTTTGAAATCAAATCCCCCGACATCCTGCAACCGGGGCCGGCGGCGCTGATCGATGGTCTGCAGCAGTTGCACGCCATTTTTGCCGCCTGGGCCGGACGGCAGTAGTCTATCAATCAGCCAGTCAATCCGTCAGTCAGGCAGCCAAGTATTCAGGCACGCAACATCAGACCGGCCTGCGCCTGCCTTCGGTAAGTTTCATCCCCAGGATGTAGCCTGCCAGCAGCACCGTGCACAGGTTGGCGATGATGATGGGCCAGCTCCCGATCAGGCAGCCATACACCAGCCAGAGGCAGACGCCGATGGTGAAGACCAGGAACATGGCGAGGGACAGGTCGCGGGTGCTGTGGGTTTTCCAGACGCTGTAGGCCTGGGGCACGAAGGCAAAGGTAGTGCAGAAGGCAGCGATATAGCCGATCAGGTCGGTCAGGGCACTCATGATGGATTCCGGTATTACAGCGGAGGCGAAGGGCAACGGCCTGCCATGGTGCTGACTTCCAGCACGGCTGACAAGGGGGCGTGCCCGGCACGATTTCCGCATGGTGACTTTTGCGCTGATGACGCATACCCTCTTTCACCAGATGTCATTGTTAATTGCCAAGGAACTTCCGCCCATGTCACTTGCCTGCGACCGCTCCATTGCCATCCGCACCCGCACTCATTTCCGCTCCCCTTCCCGCAATCTGGCCACTGCGTTGACCGCGCTGCTTCTGCTGGGCGCCCAGACTGCCTTCGCGCACCCGGGGCATGGTGATGCGCATGGATTTTTCAGCGGCTTTGTTCATCCCTGGCTGGGGCTGGACCACGTACTGGCGATGGTGGCCGTGGGCATCTGGGCCGCGCAGATGGGCGGCCGGGCTATGTGGATGCTGCCGCTGACTTTTCCGTTGCTGATGCTGGTGGGCGGTGCGCTGGGTATGAGCGGCTTGGCGTTTGCCGGTGTGGAAGCGGGCATTGCTCTGTCGGCGCTGCTGCTGGGTGCACTGATTTTGCTGGTGGCGCGCCCCAAAATGGGGTTTGCCGCACTGCTGGTGGGCGTTTTCGCTCTGTTTCATGGCCATGCCCACGGCGCCGAGCTGCCGGCGGGCATGAGTGGCATTCAATTCAGTGCTGGTTTTGTGCTGGCGACGTTGTTGTTGCACGGGGGTGGCGTGTTGCTTGGCTCCCTGCATCGCAGTCAGGCGGGCGCTCTGGTGCTGCGGGGTGCGGGCGCGATGATTGCCTCGACCGGTGCGATGCTGCTAGTAGGCGCCTTGTCTTGATCCGCTTGTGCTGATTGCAGATAGGGCGCGCCAGCGTGGAAGACGTTTTCCCGCTGGCGTGCCGTTTCCTTCACTTCGCAATCGAGCACGCCGCAACGGTTGCTCCGCCGTAGGCATCACTCCATCTTCGCCGCTTCCGCCCGTTCCCACATTTGCAGAAACGATTCGGCAGAATTCATGAAAATCCCCATCAGATCTTCCGGATCGCTTGCGTCCAGCTGGCGCAGGTTCTCCACCCATTCCGCCATCATTCCGTAGTTGGCAACGCCCTCGGTCGCGTAATCAAACACGCGGTTGCCGGTGGTCGGTTGCGTGAAGGTGACCTTGCTGTCCACCGACTGGAACGGGTAGGTGATCGTTATTTCGGGATCGCCGTCGGTCTGCGCGGTGACGCCCTGGATGTCGCTGCCCATGCCGACGCCGATGGGGAAATCAAACGCGGCCATTTCCGCGCGGTATTCCTTCATCACGGCGGCGTTGTCGCTGGGGCGGTGGTTGAAGGGGCTGATCTGGCCGCCCAGACGGAACATGCGCTGGCGGATCTGTTCGTTGCTTTCCATCCAGCTGTGGGATGACACCACGCCAGCGTATTGCCGCTGTTCCAGAATATCCAGCGTGTCCATCTGGGTGCCGTAACCCATGTGGTCGATGTCGATGATCATGCCCTTGTCGATCAGCCGGTTCACCAGATAGTGCCCGGCCGGTTGCAGCGGCGTCAGGTTGCAGGCGTGGCTGTCGGGCTGATCGAATCCGGCGTAGTCCGGCAGCGGGTTGAGTTTGCTGAAGAAGCCCAATTCCAGCAGCGAATTCAGGGTGGGACCGATGGTGGGAATGTCGGCCAGGCCGTTGGTGAGGGCGCGGAAATCCTGGTTGATGAACTGTTCCATGCTGAGCAGGCTGGAGGTGCCTTCAATTCCATCAGGACAGGTTTGCAGTTCCCAGAAATGGCCGCCGATGGGTTTGAACAGGTAGCCGAACGGGTCCAGCATCTGGGTGACTTTCGGCGCGCGGCTGGTGTTGAGTTTGCTGGCCAGGTTCATCCAGGCGCCTGCCACGTCGCCGGCCGGGCGGGTGCCGCCAAAGGCATTATCGAAGCGGTGGATGGGGAACACCACGCGCACGCCCAGCTGGTGGATGCGCTCCAGTTGCTGGTCGATGTATTGCGGGCTGCAGAAGGTGGCGCTTTCGTTGCAGTCGAACAGGGTGCCGTATTCCGCGCCCAGCACCACCGCCAGCTTGTTCTGGTTGATGATGGCGCGGGCGTCGCGGGCCGAGGTGGCCATGCGGAACCAGCCTTTGCCGGGGCCGCCTTCCTGGGCGTCGATGTAGTCCTGCATTGCATACAGATAGAGCGACTGGTTTTCCACTTCCGAGCGGCTGCTGCAATCGCCCTCGGCGCGGCCCGGTTTCATCAGCGACAGCAGCTGGCAGAAGGTGGGGTTGCCGGTGACGTGGGACACCATCAGCCGCAGCCCGCTCAGATAGGCCCGCTGCAGCCAGCGGTAATAGGCCTGTGCGTGGGTGCTGGTGTCGCGCCGGGGCCAGTAGGTGAGATCGGGGTAACCCGCCGTGGCGTGGCCGCCGGCACCACCGCTGGCACGCTGACCTTCCAACAGATCAAGCATGCCGTTGGTGCCGTGCAGGTGGGCGCAATCTTTCAGGGCGTGTTCGATGCCCCAGGGGTGGAACAGGTCGCCCGCCATCGCCAATCCGGCCATGGCCTGGGGAAAGCCCAGATGGGTGTGCAGATCGGCATAGCCGGTCACCGGTGCGACCGGGTCTTTGGGCTGGTAGAAATCATCGGCCACTTCCGCATTCAACGGCGCTTCGGGGAATTCGCGGCAGGCCTCCGCCGGTTGTGGCACCAGATCCAGCACGGCTTCCACCGGCACCTGTTCACCAGCGAGACGGATGATAGGCCCGCTCTTGCCCTGCTGCAGGCGCAGGTTGTCGATGATGGAGACCAGGGTGAATTTCTCGTCCACCTGCCGATGGCCCCGGTACAGCGCCAGTTTGTTGATGCGCCATTCCGCCCGCCGCGACGCAGTGGCATCGCGGGTGACATGGATCAGCTGGGTGCTGAGGAAGCGGCCGTCGCGGTCGTACAGCAGGAAGGTGCCCAGGGCGCTGGGTTTGAGGAAGAATTTCTCCGCCTCCTGCTCGCCGCCGGCGCTGAAACGGTAGGCCTTGTCGCTGACGGCCGAGAGGTATGCGCCTGAGGCCGGATTCTGGATGGCCACACATTGCTGGGCCAGGGCATAGGCCGGTTCGGTTTCACGGGCGGATTTGCAGCCGGACAACACTAACAGCGGCACGAGCAGGGCCAGCAGACGGGGATTCCACATGGGCGTTACCTTCCTGATTTGTTGTTATTGGTGGAGGCTTTGTATGATCCAGATTGCTGCACGATGGTGCCATCTGGTTTTAGGGGATTTCCGGGTTCCCGTCAAATCCCGTGCCGGCCGGGTCGCTGAATGCAAAATGGCCGTGGTACCATCGCCCCCGTCCTTGCCCGGACCGGGCTTTATTTATCCGTCCATCTACTTTTATCCATCTAAGTTCTGAGGTAATCATGGAGTTGATCACGCTGGCCATCGATTTCATCCTGCATGTGGACCAGCATCTGCAGGCCATGATGAATGAGTACGGTACCCTGGTGTACCTGATCCTGTTCGTGATCATCTTCTGTGAAACCGGCCTGGTGGTGACGCCGTTCCTGCCCGGTGATTCCCTGCTGTTTGCCGCTGGAGCGCTGACCGTGGGCACTGTGCTGGATGTGCATACCCTGGCGGCGTTGATGATTGTGGCGGCGGTGCTGGGGAACACGGTGAACTACTCGGTGGGCCATTTTTTCGGGGAGCGGCTGTTCACCAATCCCAATTCGAAAATCTTCCGCCGCGATTACCTGGAAAAAACCCACGCCTTTTATGAAAAGCACGGTGCGATTACCGTGATCCTGACCCGCTTCATTCCCATCGTGCGCACCTTTGCTCCGTTCGTGGCGGGCATGAGCAGCATGAGCCACAAGCGTTTCATGTTGCTGAACTGTGTCGGCGCGGTAATCTGGGTGGTGATGTTTGTTTATGCGGGCCATTACTTTGGCAACCTGCCGGTGGTGCGCAAGAATTTCACTCTGCTGATGTTCGGGATCATTCTGGTGTCGGTGTTGCCAATGGTGATCGGCTTCGTTCAGCAGTGGCGGGCGCGCCGGCTGCAGCCGAAAACCTGATCTGGGTCGCTGTTCAAGGTACCGGGGTGCCGGCCATACTAATGTGGGTAGAAGATAACCCTGCCGGCTTCCCGTATATAGTGTCGATGGCAATTGTTCCGAGGAGGATTTCCCATGCCCACCTACGATTACCGTTGTGAAGCCAACGGCAAAGTTTATGAAGTGAAACACCCGATGGCGGTGTCGGTGTCCACCTGGGGTGAACTGCGCGCGCTGGCGGATCTGAGCGACGATTCGATTCCGGACAACGCACCGGTGGCGAAAGTGCTGACCACCGGCGGCGTGGTGAAAAGCTCCGCCCTGAAAAATGCCGATGCGCCACCCTGCATGTCCGGCGGTTGCGGCGGCGGCCGTTGCCAGTTCGGCTGACTTTCTCTGCTGCTTCGCTGGCACATTCCCTGCTAAATCCTCTCCTGCAAGTGCTGCGCGCCCGGCCGGATGCTCCTGCCGGCGCCGCGAAAAGCGTCGGAAATCCGCTGGTTTGCTGCATCTCCGCCACTGATTGAAGAGTGGCGGTGTCGGCAGCGTTGTGCGGTTTCCGACAAAACGGCGGTCGCCAGTGCGACAAGCACGACACGTCTGACCAACAGCCAGGAGAATCCCATGACTACCCTGACAGCCATTCGCAATGTCGCCGAAGTGAGCGTGGATCCGAGCACCCTGCTGGTGGCGTTCGCGTCCCAGGAAGGCGATATCGTCGACCAGCATTTCGGTTCGGCCCAAGCGTTCTACCTGTACCGGGTGAATGCCGACCATGCCGAACTGGTGGCACACCAGTCGTTCGGCTACGAAAAGAAGGACGGCAACGAAGACAAGCTGAAGCCGAAACTCATGTGGCTGGCGGGGGCGGACGTGGTGTATTGCGGATCGATTGGCGGTTCAGCCACGCGGCAGCTGGTGTCGCTGGGCGTCAATCCGCTGAAGGTGGAAGGCGGCCCGGATGTGGAGGAATTGCTGGCGGCGCTGCAGGCGCAATTGCGGGGCACGCCGGAAGCCTGGCTGGCGAATATTCTCAAGCGCAAGCAGCAGGACAAGAGTGACAACCGTTTCGATGCGATGGACGACGAAGGCTGGGACGGCTAGGTGCGTTTCCCGAGCGTCGTGCCGTGCCAACCACGCCAGCCATTTAACCGCAGCCATTGAAAAAGCCCGCCGACCATGGAAACCTTTCACCTGATCACGCCGCTTGAAGGCAATCTGAAAGCGGCATTGCAATTGCGACCGGTTCCGCAACTGCCGGACCACTGGATTCTGCAGGTGGATCTGTTTTACGACGGCACCCCGGCAGGCAGCACCAGCTTCCGCCTCAGCGGCTATTCCCGCGCCGATGCCGAAACGGTGGCCCGCACCGTGCGCAGCAATGCGTTCATGATGAAGGAAATCGACGAGTTCCTCTGGGGAGAGAGCGATTGAATTTTTTATTGAATCTTTTGAAGCAATAACTGACGAGGGAAAACCATGTACATCGCCATGAACCGCTTCCGCATTGCGCGGGGCCGGGAACAGGATTTCATTGCCATCTGGAAAAACCGCGACACCCACCTGCAAACCGTGCCCGGCTTTAAAACCTTCAACCTGCTGCAGGGCCCCAGCGACGACGAGTGCACCCTGTTTGCGTCGCACTCCACCTGGGAATCCGCCGCGGCCTTCACGGACTGGACCCGCTCGGAAGCCTTCCGCAAGGCCCACGCCAATGCCGGTGACTCCAAGGGCGTGTACCTGGGACCGCCGAAATTCGAGGGTTTTGAAGCGGTGCTGTGATCCGCGCCGTTTATTGATCCCCGCCAAGCCTTGTCTGTTGTTGAGAGGCTATATTCCAGAGTGATCCGTTGTTGCCGGTCTGTGCTGTTCGCGCAGATCGGCGGCTTCTCCTCATCACCCGGGAATTGTCATGCGCTACCAACACCTGCTTCCGCTTCTGCTGCTGATCACCGCGCCCGCGCTGCCGGCCGCCGATCTGCAAACCCTGGCCCTGCAACCGCAAACCGTGCCCGTGCTGCGCCCGTTCGACGGCCAGGTGGAAGCGATCAACGCTGCCACTGTGTCGGGCCAGACCAGCGGCCGGGTGGCGGAAATCCTGTTTGATGTGGGTGATGCCGTGCCGGCGGGCGCCAAAATACTGAGCCTGGTGAGCGAGGACCAGCAGGGTGGTCTGCAGCAGGCCCAGGCGGCGTTGGCGGATGCGCGGGCCGGATTGAATGTGGACCGGCTGGAACTGCAACGCATCGAGGCCCTGTTCGGCAAGGGCGTGGTGTCGAAGGCGGAACAGGAACGGGCCCAGGGCCGGGTGACCAGCCGCGAGGCGCAGGTGAAAAATGCCGAGGGTGCCTTGCGGCGCGCGCAGCAACAGATGGCCTATACCACCGTGCAGGCGCCGTTTGCCGGTGTGGTGAGCGAACGTCATATCGAACTGGGTGAGGCCGTGGCGCCGGGCACGCCGCTGATGAGTGGATTCGATCCCGAACATTTGCGGGTGGTGGTGGATATTCCGCAGAGCATTGCCACGCAGGTGCGGGCGCAACCCAAAGCGCAGGTGGATCGCGGTGACGGCAACCTGATCGCGCCCAGCCAGGTGCAGGTGTATCCCGCCGCCCATGCGCAGAACGGCTCGGTGAAAGTGCGTCTGAATCTGCCGGAAGGCAATCATGGCCTGTTGCCGGGGCAGTGGGTGAAAGTGGCGTTCGAACTGGGCGAGGAACAGCAGTTGCTGATTCCCCGCAGCGCCCTGCTGCAGCGGTCCCAGGTGAGTGCCGTGTACGTGCAGATCGCGACCGGGATTGAATTGCGTAACGTGCGGCTGGGCAAGCTGCGCGGCGACCAGATTGAAATCAGTGCGGGGCTCAGTGCCGGCGATGTGGTGGTATTGAATCCGCTGCAGGCAGTGTTGCAGCGTTCGTCATCACAGCAGCAACCGGGCGGAGCGGAAAGCCATGAGTGAGCGGCTGGGCATTTCCGGCACGCTGGCGGGCCACAGCGTGCGTTCACAACTGACACCGCTGCTGGCCATGGTGGCGTTGCTGCTGGGGGTGATGGCGGCGCTGATCACACCCCGGGAAGAAGAACCGCAGATCGATGTGACCATGGCCAACGTGTTCGTGCCCTTCCCCGGCGCGTCCGCTTCCAACGTGGAAAACATGGTGACCTTGCCGCTGGAACAGGTGCTGGCGGAGATCGATCAGGTGGAGCACATCTATTCCACCTCGCAGCCCGGCATGGCAGTGTTCACCGTGCAGTTCAAGGTGGGCGTGGCGCGACAGGTGGCCCTGCTGCGGCTGTACAACGCGATTTACGGCAATCTCGACTGGCGTCCGGCCAATCTCGGCGTGGGCCAGATCATCGTCAAACCCAAGGGCATCGATGATGTGCCGATTCTGGCGCTCACCTTGTGGAGCGATCAGCCGCAGTGGGACGCACTGGCGCTGAACCAGCTGGCATTGTCACTGCAAAGCGAACTGAAACGGCTGCCGGGCACGCGCAACATCACCACGATCGGCGGCGACCAGAAAGTGGTGAAAGTGACGCTGGACCCGCAACGGCTGGCAGCGCACAACCTTTCCGTGGCAGAACTGGAGATGGCGCTGCAGGCCAGTCATTTTGCGCGCCAGTCCGGCGATCTGGTGAACCTGAACCAGGCCGTTGCGGTGGAAGCGGGAACGTTTTTATCGCGGCCGGAAGAACTGAACGATCTGGTGGTGGCGCTGCATGACGGCCATCCGGTGTATTTGCAGGATGTGGCGACGCTGGAGCTGACTGGCGCCGATCCCGGCCAATACGTGGCGTTCCGCAACAAGGGCAGCACGCAGAACGCGCCGGCGGTGACACTGACCATCAGCAAGAAGCCGGGCGAAAACGCCATCGACGTGGCCAACCTGATTCTGCAGCAGGTGGAACGGCTGCAGGGTACGGCTGTTTCAACGGGCGTTATTGCGCAGGGCGTGAATATCGCGGTGACGCGCAATTACGGCGCCACCGCCAACGACAAGGCCAACAAGCTGATCCAGAAACTGATCTTCGCCACCCTGTCGGTGATTGCGCTGGTGCTGGTGGCTCTGGGCCGGCGTGAGGCGATTGTGGTGGGCGCAGCGGTGCTGCTGACGCTGGCGGCCACGTTGTTTGCGTCCTGGGCCTGGGGTTTCACCCTTAATCGCGTGTCGCTGTTTGCGCTGATTTTTTCCATCGGCATTCTGGTGGACGACGCCATCGTGGTGGTGGAAAACATTCACCGCCACCTGGGCGACACTTCGAAGCTGTTCATCGACCGCATTGCTTCCGCCGTGGACGAAGTGGGTGGTCCGACGATTCTGGCGACTTTCACCGTCATCGCCGCGCTGCTGCCGATGGCCTTTGTGTCCGGGTTGATGGGCCCGTACATGAGCCCGATTCCGATCAACGCCTCACTGGGTATGGTGTTGTCGTTGATCATTGCCTTCACTTTCACGCCCTGGCTGAGCGCGCGGTTGCTGAAAAATGTGGCGGGAGCTCATGGCGATGCTCACGGCGAAGGCCATGTTGAAAATCAGTCCGCGCTGGACGCCAAAGCCAGTGCCGTCTTCGCGCGGCTGATCCAGCCGTTTCTGGGTGATCAGCGCCGCAATCGTTATCTGCTGGGTTTCGGTTTGATCGTGGCGATTGCATTGGCGATCCTGCTGGGGGTGACTCAGCACGTAGTGCTGAAAATGCTGCCGTTCGACAACAAGAGCGAACTGCAGATCGTGGTGGACATGCCGGAAGGTACGCCGCTGGAACAGACGCACAATGTACTGACGGCACTGGCGGACTATCTGGTGACGGTGGATGCCGTCGACAACCTGCAACTGTACAGTGGCACCGCGAGCCCCATCGGCTTCAATGGCCTGGTGCGGCAATATTATCTGCGCAGCCTGCCGCATCAGGGCGACATCCAGGTGAATCTGCTGGACAAGGCTCACCGCGATCACAGCAGCCACGAAATTGCGCTGGCCCTGCGTGAACCGTTGCAAAAAATCGGCGCGCGTTTCAATGCCAATGTGAAGATCGTGGAAGTGCCGCCGGGCCCACCGGTGCTGTCGCCGATCGTGGCGGAAGTGTACGGGCCGGATTACGCCAGCCAGCGCACGTTGGCACAGGATCTGGAAAAAATCTTTATTGGCACCAGCGGCATTGTCGATACCGATTCCACCGTGGAGGCCGATGCCCAACGCTGGGTGCTGGCAGTTGATCGCCAGCGCGCGGCCATGCTGGGCGTGAGCGAACGCGATGCGGCGGCTGCGATTGCCGCCGCACTGGGCGGCAGCGATGCCATTTATCTGCACACGGGCCACGACCGGATGCCGGTGCCGGTGCGATTGAAACTGCCGCTGCAGCAGCAAACCCGGATCGCGGATCTGGTGGCGATCAAGGTGCGTGCCCGCGACGGCAGCATGGTCACGCTGGCCGACATTCTGCAGCCACAACTGCAACCTATCGACAAGGCCATTCACCACAAGGATCTGTTGCCGGTTGTGTATGTCACGGCGGACATGGCGGGAGAACTCGACAGCCCCCTGTACGGCCTGTTCGACATCCGCAGCCAGTTGCCGGCGGGGGTGCAGGAATTTTTTATCGCCCAGCCGGAATATCCGCAGCAGTTCAGCCTGAAGTGGGATGGCGAATGGCAGATCACCTATGAGACCTTTCGCGACATGGGCGCGGCCTATTCGGTCGGGCTGGTGCTGATCTATCTGCTGGTGGTGGGCCAGTTCCGCAGCTACGCCGTGCCGCTGGTGATCATGGCGCCGATTCCGCTGACGCTGGTGGGTATTATGCCTGGCCACGCGTTGATGGGAGCGCAGTTCACTGCCACGTCCATGATCGGCATGATCGCGCTGGCGGGCATCATCGTGCGCAATTCGATCCTGCTGGTGGATTTCATCAACCAGGCGATTGCGCAGGGCAATTCGCTGGAGCATGCGGTGGTGCGCGCGGCGCAGGTGCGGGCGAAACCCATCATCCTCACCGCGCTGGCGGCGATGCTAGGTGCGTTCTTCATTCTGGATGATCCGATCTTCAACGGCCTGGCCATCAGCCTGGTGTTCGGCCTGTTCGTGAGCACGTTGCTGACGCTGGTGGTGATTCCGGTGCTGTATTACGCGCTGTTGCGGCGGCAGGCGGCCAGGGCTGTCTGAGCACCGGCGCGGTCACTGAAAGGGAATGATGTCCGTGACCGTGCCGTTTGCCGTTGTTTTACGGGTGAACAGCATCACCCGGTTGCGCCCGGCGTGCTTGGCCTTGTACAGGGCAGAGTCGGCATCCTGCAACAGGGATTTCGGATCGCTGTCGCGGCTGGGTATCTGGTTTGCCACCCCGATGCTGATCGTAAAACTGATCTTTTTTCCTTCCCATTCCAGCAGTGTGTTTTCCACTTTTTTGCGGATGCGTTCGGCTACCGTGGCCGCGCCGAAAAGATCGGTGTGGCACAGCAGAATCGTGAATTCCTCGCCGCCGTAGCGCGCCACGAAATCTCCCGCCCGGTTGACCGATGTGTTGAACAGGGCGGCCACGTGTTTCAGCACGGCGTCGCCACACAGGTGGCCATAGTTATCGTTGATGGATTTGAAATGGTCGCCGTCGATCATCAGCAGGCTGATCTGACTGTTGGCCCGTGAGTTCTTGAGCCACTCGTGGGTCAGCTTCTCATCGAAGAAATAGCGGTTCTTCACCTGGGTCAGACCGTCGGTGGCGGAGGATTCCTGCAGCTTCCGGTTGGCCTCCTGCAACTCGGCGGTGCGTTCCTGCACTTTTTTCTCCAGCAGCTGGTTGGTTTCGGTTTGCAGTTTCAGCAATTGTGCCTGGGCCTGAAAGCGTTGCTGCCGTTCCATGTTGATGCGGTAGGCCAGCGCGAACGACAGCAGTAAGCCTTCGGCCACCGCGCCGATCTGCTGGCCGTGAGTGAAGATAAGAATGCTGGGCAGGTAGCCCATGTGGCTGAAGGTGATGGCCACGCTGCCCGCCAGCAACAAAAACCAGGCCAGCGTGTAAAACCGCGCCAGAATTTCCCCGCGATACCACAGCCAGGCGCCGGTGCAGATGCCCAGCGTGGCGCCGGTGACGGAAAACAGGGCCGCCAGCTTGATGGTGGTTCCGTAAGGCAACATCAGGTTCAGTACGAACACCAGCACGCCCGCCGCGCTGTGCCCCAGAAACAATCCGCCCAGCCATTTTGGAAACCGCTTCAGGTCCAGAAAACTGTAGGCAAAAATCGTGGCGGCAAAAATGTTGGTACTGATCGATGCCACCAATACCGGGTTGTTCAGAGCTGGCGTTTCCGGCCATACATACTGCGCCAGGATGCCGTGAAAACTCATTACCACAAAGCTGATCGACACGATGCTCAGCACGTACCAGAAATAATTCCAGTCCCGCGTGGCCAGCAGCAAAAAGAAGTTGTACAGGGCCAGCGCCAGCATCAATCCAACGAAAAGAATCTGCGGTGCCAGCGTGCGCTGGTCGTGCTGAAAGAATGCGGGAATGTGCCACAGGTCCAGGGGAAATTTCAACGCGCCTGCCGACTCGCCCAGCATGAGGATGCGCACGGAATCGCCAGCGGGAACCGTAATGGGCACCAGGAAATTGCGGTGTGCCAGCAGGCGATTGCTGAACGGACGCTGGTCGCCCACTTCCGCCACCTTGACCAGTTCCTGTCGGTGCTCGATATACACATCCAGCACATCGATCATGGTGTAAGACATTTCCAGCAGGCCACTCCAGTCCTGTTGCGATGAATTGCCCAGCCGGATCATGAACCAGTGTGGTGGCGCCTGCAGGCCCAGATTGGGAATGGCATCCGCTGCCTGCGTCCACGCCAGCTGATCTGCGCGCGCGACAATATCGGACGCGCTCAGTTTTTTACCGGGGTCCGCCAGATAAACCAGATGGCCTCCAAGCGAGTAGTAGTCTCCGGTGGTCGCGATGTCGACCTGTTCTTCAGCGGCGGCGCGTGCATTGACTGCGCATAATGGGCTGAGAACAAGCAGCCACCACAGCGCGGTGCCAGCAATGCGCAGAAACGTCAAAGCTTTGGTTCCAATCATCAGGTGATCACTTGAATTTCAAGGTATTGGGTCCTACACGGAAATTGTAGACCTTTTTCGCGGCTGGACCCTGCACGCCGGAATTCGCAGGCCGGTCCGCTTTCTCTAGCGGTATCAATGAACTACAGTTAACGGACTGACCGTTAGGAGTACCGCTCGATGCAGGTTCTGTATCCTGAAATAAAACCCTACAGGGAACATAAGGTTAACGTGGACGCGCCGCACGTGTTGCACGTGGAGGAATGCGGCAACCCGGAAGGCATTCCCGTGCTGTTCCTGCACGGTGGCCCCGGTGCCGGTTGCGAGCCTTATCACCGCCGCTTCTTCGATCCGCAAAAATACCGCATCGTGCTGTTTGATCAGCGTGGCTGCGGTCGCTCCACGCCGCACGGTTGTCTGGAGCTGAACACCACCCAGCATCTGGTGGCCGATATCGAAGCCATCCGCACTCTGTTGCAGATCGACGACTGGGTTCTGTTCGGCGGTTCCTGGGGTTCCACCCTTGCACTGGTGTATGCGCAGACCCATCCCGAACGCGTGCGCGGCATGATCGTGCGTGGCATTTTCCTGAGCCGGCAAAAGGATCTGGACTGGTTTTACAAGGATGGCGCCAACCGCATATTTCCCGATGCCTGGACCGATCTGATCAAACCCGTGCGGGAAAACATGCGCAACGATCTGATCACCGCCTACGACAAACTGCTGCACAGCAATAATGACTTGCAGCGCATGTCGGCGGCAAAAGCCTGGTCTGCCTGGGAAGGACACTGCGCCACGCTGCGTCCCAACACCAACGTGCTGGATCATTTCACCGACACCCACACGGCCGTGAGCCTGGCGCTGATCGAAGTGCATTATTTCAAGCACCATTCCTTCCTGGAGGAAAACCAGATCCTGCGCGACATGGATCGCATCAAGCATATTCCCGGCATGATCGTGCACGGCCGTTACGACATGATCTGCCCGCTGGACAACGCCACCGACCTGCATCATGAGTGGGTCAATTCCGAGCTGCAGATTATCCGCGATGCCGGTCATTCTGCGGCGGAGGCCGGCATTACCGATGCCCTTGTGCGGGCCACCGACGAGATGGCCCGCAAGGTTGGCGAATCGGCCTGATTGGAGTCAACCTGAACCATGCCCAAACAATACCGTGTTGTTTCACAGGCCGCGCCCGTCAAGGGTAAAATAGCGCAGGAAGTCATCCAGGGCCTGGCCCGTCTTGGCATGAAGGCCGAGCAGGCGACTGCGTTGTTGCAGAAGCCGCTCACCATCAAAAAGGATCTGGATAATCCGAAGGCGCTGGAGTATCTGGAAAAATTCACCGAAGCCGGCCTGCTGGTGAAAATCGAAGCCTATGAAGTGGAGCATGCGCCGCAGGTGAAAGCAGCGCGCAGCCAGTCCGATGAAGTGTTCGCACTGCTGGAATCCACCTTCGCCCAGCCGGTCAAACCCACCACGCTGACCCGCGACTACCAGAAATCCTTTGCCATTGCGGTAGCGACCTCGCTGGTGTCGCCGCTGATTTACGTGGGCCTGATCGTGCTGTCGGTGTGGGCGCTGGTCTGGTATTTCACCAGCGGGCACGGGCTGCGGTTCGGCGGAGTGGAGTGGCGTGGCAAGTTCATGCTGTTCCTGGGGGCGTTGTCCTGGGTGGTGCCTGCGGTGGCGGGATCGGTGCTGATTCTGTTTCTGCTGTATCCGCTGTGGCCGCAGGGCAAGCCGCCCAAACCTTACGTGCTCGATCGCAAGAAACACGCACGCTTTTACAAGCTGATTGAAAAAATGACGGCTGCCATCGGCGTGCCGGCACCGCAATTCATCGAAGTGATTCCCGACATGAATGCCGCTGCCGGCCCGGTGCACGGCATGGCCAGCCTGGCGAAAGGCGAACTCAAACTGGTTATCGGCATGTCCCTGGTGATGGGGACCAGCGTGCAGCAGTTCATGGGGGTGCTGGCGCACGAATTCGGCCACTTTTCCCAGCGTTCCTCCATGATGGCCTATATCTGGATCAACACTGTCAACCACTGGCTGTGGCAGTGCGGTTACGGCCAGGATGTCTGGACCGAACGGCTGGAGCGCTGGCAGGACCAGTTCGAAAACGAGATCGCGCAGGTCAGCCTGTTTGTCACCGAGTGGTTGCTGAAACTGGTGCGGCTGCTGTTCCAGAATCTGTACAAACTCAATGTGCGCCTGACCAATGCCATGTCGCAGCAGATGGAATTTGATGCCGACCTGTATGAGACGCGGGTGGTGGGCAGCGCACAGTTCCGCGCTGGCACGCTGGTGCTGCGCCGGATGGGGTATGCCTGGAGTCAGGCGCGCCAGACCACATTCCAGGGCCTGCACGAACAGGACAAAATGCTGCGCAACCTGCCGGCAGCGACACTGGAGATCGCCAGCGGTTTCAGCCCGGGCCTGCTGAAAAAAATCGAGGATGATCTGCAGGTGGAGGAAACCCGCCACTGGGATACGCATCCGGCGGATCTGGAGCGCATTGCCAACGCGGAAAATGCCGGCGAGCGCGGCATGCTGCACTGTGAACTGCCGGCGTCCGTGTTGTTCAGTGAAGTGGAAAAGTTATGCGAAACCGCCACCCTGAACTGGTATCTGAAGCTGGGCATCAGCGGCGCGCGGGAATTCATGGTGGATAATGCACTATTGCTGCAGGCCGTGAAGCCAGTGTCGAAACCGGATTCAAAACCGGATGGCAAAGCAGCGGCCAGCGAACGCGCCGCGCAGAACAGTGGCGTGGAAAGCAGTGGCATGCAAAACAGCGGCGTGGCACCTGCGCTGGCCGCACGCAATAGCGAACCGGCGGAAACCAAATCGCAGGTGAATGACGACGGGACGATTGAATGGACCGGCTCGCGCCACAAACCAAAGGCGGATGACGCCTGAAGAACGGCCGATAAAAATGCTGCAGCCCCGGGCGATTTTCCGTTTCCGAAAATCAGACCGTTGCTGCAGCCGCTGGGGGATCAGGCGGACTGCGCCACCGCCGGCGACGGATAGCCCGTATTTTCCGGCCACACTTTCTTCACAGTCACTGGCACGCCGCCTTCCGGCTCGGTCTGGCCACTGACCTGACGCTGGCCCGGCCACACATCGTTGCTGTCGAATTTCGACGTGAATTCCACCCGCCGTGCAAATTCCGCAAACAGAATGCGCAACTGCTGGCGCGCCTGATTGGAACCGATGCAGGCGCGACGGCCGCCACCGAACGGGAAAAATTCGAACGGGCCGGGCTTGATGCCGCTCAGCCAGCGTTCCGGTTTGAATTCTTCCGCGTCTTCGCCCCACACGTCCTTGCGGCGATGGATCAGGTAGGCGCCCGCCAGCACGTTGGATTTCGCCGGCAGGGTGAGCGGGCCGATCTTGGTTTCGCCCACCAGGTGGCGCATGGTGCCCACGGCGGACGGGGTCAGGCGCTGGGATTCATTCAGGCACGCATTCAGATACGGCAGTTCAACGATTTTCAGCGGATCAAAGTGACCTTCCTGCGCGACACAGGCCAGCACTTCCTCGCGCATTTTTTTCAGCACATCCGGCCGCTTCAATAGCCACAGCATGAACCAGGCACCGGTGGCGGCACTGGTTTCATGGCCACCCACCAGCATGCCCATGCTTTCAGAAATGATGCGTTCTTCCGGCAGCAGTTCGCCGTCGTCATAGGTCGCACGGGACAGGGTTGCAATCAGATCGGTGCGAGTGGTGTCGCCACTGGCGCGGACGTCATGAATTTCCTGCCGCATCAGGTCCGCCAGCTGCGCTTTCAGTTCCACTGACCGGCTCCAGGGCAGCCAGCCTTTTTTGCCTTTGCCGAAATCTTTTTTCGCGGTTTTTTTCAGGTAGGCGCGGTGCAGCATGCTGCGAAAACGTGGCGCGCCCCAGAGGTTGCCCAGCGTGAACATGGTGTCGTTGGTGGAAGCGCCGATCCACGCCAGCATCAGTTCCCGGTAACGCTGTAGCTTGGGGCCTTCCTTCAGGCCCAGCAATGTAAAGCAGGCGATGTCCAGCGTGATGTCGCCGATCAGGCGCGGCATGTCGAAATTGTCGCCGGGTTTCATCGCATTGATATTGCGCGTAGTGAGTTCATGCATCACGGCAGCGCGGTCGCGCAGACGCGTGGCCACCAGGGGCGGAATCATGATCTTGCGCGAATCCTGGTGTTCCTTGTTGTTGAGAAAGCCGGTCTGGTTGTCGCCGATGTCGATGGGAATCATCAGCTGGCGCTGGTCGATCTGCTCCGGCTTCAGATTGAAAAAATCCTTCGCCATCTCGGGGCTGGCCACCCACACCAATGGGTCCATGCCCGGAAAGCGCAGGGTGAAGGCGTCGCCATATTTGGCATGGCATTCCGACAGGTAATCGTAAATGCCGGTGCCCATTTTCATGGCCTGTTTGAATTTGGATTCGGTGGGGCCCGGTGGCAGGGGCAGGGATTGGCTCATGGATAAAGTCCTCTGTAACCGGCGCACACAGCGGTGTGCCGTTCATTCTTATTGTGGGTGGTCAGGGTCGGATTGGGGCTGGTTTACTTTGTATACAGTGTATACCCAGTTCGATATACTCCACAACAGCCAATAAACCCCACTGTTTTACTTGGGAATAATGAACGCATAACAAAAAGGGACAGGTCATGTACGACATCATTCTGTGGGGTGCCACCGGTTTTACCGGGCGCCAGGCCGCGCGCTACCTGCACGAGCAATACGGCAGGAAAGGGCTGATCCGCTGGGCCATAGCGGGACGGGACCGCTCCCGGCTGGAAGCGATCCGCGCCGGTATTGGCGCGCCGCAACTCGACATCTTCATTGTGCCCGGCAGTGATGTGGCTGCTGCCGACCAGCTGGCGCAGGCGACAAAAGTGGTGTGTTCCACCGTGGCCCCCGCGGCGGACTATGCGACTGAAATGGTGGCGGCCTGCGTGCGCCACGGTACGGATTACTGCGATCTGAGCGGCGAACTGCACTGGCTGCGGGCCATGATCGACCGCTACGACGATGCGGCGAAAGCCAGTGGCGCCCGCATTCTCAACGCCTGCGGCTTCGATTCCATTCCATCGGACCTGGGTGTGCAGTTCCTGCAGGAACAGGCCATGAACCGCTACGGCGAATACTGCCACCACATCAGCAACTGCTTTGATCAGGGCCACATCGCGGTGTCCGGCGGCAGTTTCGCCAGTGGCCTGGGGGTGATGCGGGCGGTGGCGGGCGATCCGCAACTGGCAAACCTGATCGCCGATCCCAACAGCCTGAATCCCCGTGATCGCATGCGCGGCGCGTTTCGCCCCGAACTGGACAAGGTGGTGCACGACGCCGACTTCGGTCAGTACCTGATGCCGTTTCCGATCGGGGGAATCAACACGCGGATAGTGCGGCGCTCGCACGCACTCACGAATTTTCAATACGGCGAGGATTTTATTTACGAAGAAGCGAAACTGGCAGGCAACGGTTTACTCAGGAAAACCCGCGCGCGACTGGAGAATTTTTTCACGCAACTATTCGTAGCTGGCGATCCGGCAGCGCCGCTCACCCGCTTTCTGCACGGGCTGGGCCCCAAGGTGGGTGACGGTCCCAGCGATGCACAGATCGCCCGCAACGGGCCGTTCAGTTTTCGCATGATCGGGCGCACACCATCGGGCAAACAATTGCGGGGACAGGTGTACTGCGCCCGCGACCCGGGCCACGGCGGCACTGCCGCCATGCTGGGGGATACTGCGTACTGCCTGGCGATGGAGCGGGAGAAAACCGGTCGCACTGGCGGCTTCACCACCACCAGTGTGGCGCTGGGGCCGGCGCTGCGGGAACGGTTGCGGCAACATGCCGGCGTGGAGTTCACGCTGGAGTTACGTTAGCCATCCCGCTTCAGCGGTCACGTCCGTTCAGGCACCAGCCTCACTTACTTTTTTCAGCGCGGCCAGCCCCGCCTCGTAATCCTTGCCGATCATCTTGTCCATATCGAAGAACAGGCACATGACTTTCGACAGGAACGGCATGGGGCCCTGCATGGCCCAGGTGACCTGGGTGGTGCCGCCGGTTTCATTCAGCGTGAATTCCACCTGGTTGCGACCTTCGAATGGCCGCAGGAAATCCAGCTGGATATTGAGTTGGGACGGCGGCGTTTCAGCCACGATCTCCATGCGACCGGCGCCGACTTCGTTGTTGCCGTCCCAGTCGTAGATGGCGCCGGTGCCTCTGGCGGCACCGCTGAACGTCCGCTTCATGGCAGGATCGATTTTTTCATAGGGCGACCAGGCACTCCAGCGTTGCAGATCACTGATGAACGGAAAAATGACGCTGGCCGGCGCGTTAATGCTGGTACTGCGTTCCACCCGGAAGCTGTCCGGTTGCGTGGTGGCGAAGCCCAGCAGGCCCACCATCAGGACCGCAAACACAACAGCGATCGACATCAGTGTTTTTTTCAGCATGGTTGTCTTCCTGGCAAGGTTTCAATTGTCGTTGCGTTTGGGCGGCAGTTCCCGCACCGGCCGGACCTCGATGCTGCCATAACGCGCCGGTGGAATTTTTCCCGCCAGCGCGATGGCTTCATTCAGATCCCGCGCCTCCAGCAGATAAAATCCCGCCAGCTGCTCGCGGGTTTCCGCGAACGGGCCATCGGTGGTGGAGATCTTGCCATTGCGCACCCGCACCGTGGTGGCGGTTTCCACCGGCTGCAACGCATTGCCTCCCAGCCAGTGGCCACTTTCGCGCATCCCTTCACCGCAGGCGATGCATTCCTGATTCAGATCGTCCCACTCGCGCTGCGACATGGACGTCATGATTTTTTCATCGTAATAAACCAGGCACAGATAGTTCATTGGGGTTGTCCTCGCAGGCGTGTTATTCGCAGTTGATCATCCACTGAATGCCGAACTGGTCTGTCAGTGCGCCGAACTTGCGCGCCCAGAACGTGGTGGCCAGTGGCATGACGATGGTACCGTTATCCGCCAGCGCGTTGAAGATGCGTTCGGCTTCGGCGGGATCGGGTACCTGCAGGCTGTTGGAAATGCCCTGGTTGGGCTGGAAGCGATCCGGCGGCGCGTCCGATCCCATCAGCACGGCATTGCCCAGGTTCAGGCGGACGTGCACGACCAGATCATGCAGGTCCTTTGGCATTTCGCTGCACATGGGCGACTCGCCGAAGGTCATCAGCATTTCAATCTTGCCGCCCAACACTTTCTCATAATATTCGAACGCGGCGCGGCAGTTGCCGTTGAAATTCAGATAGGGATTGAGCCGCAGCTGTTGCGCGGCCAGCTGCGCGGCATTTTGCTGGTGCTGTTCGATGCCATCGCCCGGCGCAAAATCTTCCATTTCATACACCCGGCGCAATTCCAGGCAAGCGTTGCCGTTGGCGTCCTCGGCAGGCCAGCGTTTCACCCACTCCAGTGCCTCTTCTTTTGATTTCGCCTGAATCAGGGTGAAGCCGGCGATCAGTTCGCGGGTTTCAGCGAAGGGGCCGTCGGTGATAACGGGTTTTCCCTGCTTGAACTGGATGCGGGCACCCTTGTCGGACGGATGCAGCCCCATGCCGTCCAGCATCATGCCGGCCTGGATCAGGGATTCGTTGTACTGGGCCATGGCGGACAACAGTTCGTTGCTGGGCATCAGGCCCGCTTCAGTGTCAGCGTCGGCCTTGCGGATGATCATGAAACGCATGGAAATTCTCCTTTTGTCGGCAATCCCGGTGAATAGTCAAAGTGAAGTGTTCCTTGCATAGTCGTTGCCGCTGCCGCCGATTCGACAGGTGCCGTGAAACATTTTCGTATCCTGCACCTGATCTCGAATTGCCCTTTTCTTGATCTGGCTGCGTTGCGGCAGTTGGCACCTGCCAGTATTCTGGAAAGCGGTTTCCAAAAAAAGGCCGCCCGTCCGGGCGCCACCACAGCCTGATCGATGGAAAATGGAAAGGTGACACATGGCGAAGAAAAACAAGCAGCAGCAAGAAGTGGTGCAGGAAGACACTGCGCGCGGGCCACTCAGCAACAAGGAATATGCAAAGGAACTCAAGCGCCTGCATGTGGAGCTGGTGAAACTGCAGCAATGGGTGGTGCACAAGGGCTTGAAAGTGTGCGTCATCTTCGAGGGGCGCGATGGCGCCGGCAAGGGTGGCACCATCAAGGCCATCACCGAGCGGGTCAGCCCGCGCATTTTCCGTGTGGCGGCGTTACCTGCCCCCACTGATCGGGAAAAAAGCCAGATGTATGTGCAGCGCTATATGCGCCATCTGCCGGCCGCCGGCGAGGTGGTGATTTTCGACCGCAGCTGGTACAACCGCGCTGGCGTGGAACGGGTGATGGGTTTCTGCACCCCGGAACAGACCCAGAAATTCCTCAATGCGGTGCCCATGGTGGAGCGGGCGATGGTGGAATCCGGCATCATCCTAGTGAAATACTGGCTGGAAGTGAGCCCCGAGGAACAGGAACGCCGCCTGCGCGACCGTATCCACGACGGCCGCAAGACCTGGAAACTGTCGCCCATGGACGTGAAATCCTTCAACCGCTGGGACGACTACACCCAGGCCCGCGACGACATGTTCACCCACACGGATACGGCCTGGGCACCCTGGTTCGTGGCGCGTTCCGAGGACAAGAAGCGGGTGCGGCTCAACGTCATCAGCCACCTGCTGAGCCAGGTTCCCTACGAGGAAGTGAAAACCGAGAAAGTGAAGCTGCCCAAGCGCAAGATCGGCCGCTACACGGCGATCGACTATCCCTTCAAGTATGTGGACGAGAAATTCTGATCCGGCTGCGGATCAGGGGGCGGGCGGCGCGCTGGATGATGTACCGGATGCGGTGTCCGCCATCATTTGCTGGTAGCGGTGAATGGCGGCCCGGGTATTGGACAGCAGCTGGTCCTGGCCGATCTGGTCCTTGAATCCCGAGCGGTTGATCATGTCGGTCACCCGCTCGGTCATCCCCACCAGCCACACTGCCACGCCTCTTTCACGAATGCGTTTTTCCCCTTCCATCAGCATCTGCAGCGCCGAGTATTCGATGTCGGGCACGCGGCTCAGGTCCAGCACCAGGACGCGGGGTTTGTGTTGAGCCTCCAGTGCGCGAATGGTTTCTGCCACATGGGGTGCGTTGACGAAAAAGATCCGGCCTTCCGGCCGCAGCATCAGCAATCCTGGAAAGGTTTCATCATCAGGATGTTTGGGTGACAGCGGGCGCAGCACATCTTCGTCGCGCTTGCGGCCGATGACATAGACGGTTGGACTGGCGGTCTGGCTGGCCAGCCAGATCAGCGACGCGATGATGGCTACCAGAATGCCCTGCAGGGTGCCGAACACCAGCACGCCCATGAACGCGATCAGGGCCCAGCGGAATTCCATGGTGCGTACCTTGCGGATGGCAACGAATTCCAGCGGCTGGATCAGCCCGATCGAATACACGATCACCACGGCCGCCAGCACCGCATTGGGTAACTGTCCCAGCAGGGGCGCCAGCAACAACATGGTGGCGACGGCCATGGCCGCTGCCACCAGCGACGCCTTCTGGCTGCTGGCACCGGCGGCACGCAGTACGGCGGTTTGCGAAGTGCCGCCGCCGGCCGGCATGGCACCAAAGAACGCCCCGGCCAGGTTGCCGGCGCCGATGGCGATCAGCTCGCGATTGGCGTTGATGGCCGGGTCGTCGCGATTGGTAAAAGCACGGCCTGCCGCGATGGATTCGGTGAAACTCATCAGTGCGATACCGAGAGCACCGGGCAGCAGCTGCTGGAACAGGGTCAGATCCGGCAGGGTCAGGTGGGGCAGCCCCTGGGGAATGGTGCCAACGATGGCCACCCCCAGATCCGCCAGGCCGAAATACCCGGTGGCCGCAATGCCACCGGCCACTGCCACCAGCGGCGCGGGGGAATGGGGCCGCCAGCGTTCCATGCCGATCAGCAGGGCCAGGGTGGTGGCCGCTACGCCTGCGGTCAGCAGCGAGGTCTGCGGCACTTCCCGCGCCAGGCTCAGCAGGTCGCGAAAAAATCCTTCCTTGTGAATATGGATGCCCAGCAGCTTGGGCACCTGATCGAACACGATCACCAGACCAATGCCGGCCTTGAATCCGGTCAGCACCGGGCTGGAAATGAAATTCGCCACAAAGCCCAGCCGCAGCACCGCTGCCAGCAGCAACATGATGCCCACCAGGGTTGTGAGAGTGGCACAGGCTACCAGCAGGCGGCCGGGATCACCGTCGGGCACCACCAGCGCCAGCTGGGTGCCCGCCAGAATCGCGAGCGTCGTCGTGGAACTGACACTGAGCACCCGCGAACTGCCCAGCAGCGCATAAATCAGCATGGGCAAAAACGCGGTATAAAGGCCCACCGCTACCGGCAGGCCCGCCACCGTTGCGTATGCCATGGATTTGGGGAGAACCACGGCGGCGGCGGTGAGGCCGGCCTGAATGTCGAAGCGCAGGCCATTGTTCATCTGGCCACTGCTCATCGGGCCACTGCTCTTCGCGCCATGGGGCATTACGACTTGCGGGCCTGTTCGTTGGCCAGGGCCTTGTCGGTTATTTCCTTGTATAGGTTGGCGAGCTTGTTCACCACGTCGCCCAGCTCCGGATGGCGGACCAGATAGGTGCGGGCCGCGTTGGAATCCTCAAACACTTCTTCCAGAAACCTGATGTCGAATTCGTCCAGCACTTCGCCTTTATCCACCTTGGCTTTTATATCCAGCGCCCGGGGCAGGCGGAAATCGGTCATGCGCTGAACTAGTGCTGCAATGACGCCGGCGTCGGCTTGGTCGTCGCTCATGGTGTGCTCCTTGATGTGGGTGAAAGATGACTAGCCTAAACCAGATTTGCCAACGGTCGCCAGCACGGCAATTGCAAGGATGTTGATCCGGCAGGGTTGACTGTGGCTCGGGCCAGTAATTGACCGATTAATTGATATTGCCCCGAATGCCTGTCAACTTCTGACGGTAGCCTGTCATTGCGCCGTTGTGTCGGGGCTTTGCTGGCGCGACGAAACAAAACATTCATTCAACGTAGGGAAGGGGAGCTGGGCTTATGAAAAAATACGCAGCGGAATTGATTGGAACATTCTGGCTGGTACTGGGGGGATGTGGCAGTGCAGTGCTGGCGGCAGCGTTTCCGGACGTGGGCATTGGTTTGCTTGGGGTGTCGCTGGCATTTGGTCTAACGGTGCTGACCATGGCGTTCGCCATCGGCCATATTTCCGGTTGTCACCTGAATCCGGCGGTGTCCATCGGCCTGTGGGCCGGCGGACGATTTCCGGCGGCGCAGTTGCCTCAGTACATAATCGCCCAGGTGATCGGCGGTGTTCTGGCGGGCGGTGTGCTGTTCATCATAGCCAGCGGCAAGGAAGGATTCGATGTGGCGGCGGGGTTCGCGTCCAACGGTTTCGGTGAGCATTCTCCCGGCGGTTATTCCCTGCTGTCGGCGCTGGTGACCGAGGTGGTGATGACGATGCTGTTCCTGGTGGTGATTCTGGGTGCCACCGATTCACGGGCACCGCAGGGACTGGCGCCGATTGCCATCGGCCTGTGCCTGACGCTGATTCACCTGATCAGTATTCCGGTTACCAATACGTCGGTGAATCCGGCGCGCAGTACCGGTGTTGCGCTGTTTGTGGGTGACTGGGCCGTGGCGCAGTTGTGGCTGTTCTGGGTGGCGCCCATCGTGGGTGCGCTGATGGGCGCCGGTATTTACCGCTTTATTGGCCGTCCGGACTGACGGGGCGTTCAGAACGACGCGGTGACAAACGCCGTGGGGCCCTGGAAATTCACCCGGGCCTGGCCGTGCCAGTCTGATGCATCGACATCCAGGTCCATCACCAGATTGCGCACGCCAAAGCCCATGCCCAGATGACGCCAGGGCTGGTAATTCACGTCGATGGACATGTCGCGGATGTCGCCGCTGTAGTCGCCGTAGGTGAGTGACAGCCAGTCGGTGCGCAGGCGGATGGCCCAGGTGTCGGTCAGCGCGAAGGCACCGTACAGGTTGATCACCGGCAGTGGCGCCGTCACGTCACTGCCTTCGGTGGCCATGTTGGTGGTGCCCAGGCTGGCTTCCAGTTTGGAAATATGCAGGCCCACGCCCGCGCCCAGTTCCTTGTCGCGGGTGCGGAAGAAGGAGTAGCCGGCGCTGATGCGGGTGTCGCTGACGTTGAAGGTGGAATCCACGTCAGAGCCGGCGGTGTAGGTTGCGTCGCCCCACTCCAGATCCGCGCTGAGGCGGCGGGTGGCGTCCCGTTTCAGTTCGAAGTATTCCGCCTCCAGGCGCCAGCGGTCGGTGGCGCGCCACACCACGCCGATCATGGGGGTGGCGTCGCGCTCGCTCAGATCCAGCGTGTCCTCGAAGTCGACGCTGACACCGGTGCCGCCGCCAGAAGGCCCCAATGCTGCGTTGGTGGCGTTGCGGGAATAGAAACCGCTCAGGGTGAACAGGAAGCTGTCGCTCAGCAGGGGATGATTGGGAATGACGTCTTCGGCAAACGCAGCGTGGGTGCCGCAGACGACAGTGGTTGCCAGTACGCTGTTGAGCAGCAGGGATCGGGTGACGCGCATATTGTTCTTCCTTCGGCGGTGAATGGGAGGATATTCGCCTTTTTTGGCGTTGCAGATCATGACCAAACGCAAAAGCTTGCTAGGGATTTTCCGTCCAAAAACGACAATGCGCTATGGCTTTCCGGTGCGGTATCTTGCGCTCGAACGGCGCCAGCAGCGCGGTCAATCCATAGGACATTGACGAGTGAATGATCTCCAGATAGTTCATGCAGATTGCAACCGGAACGAACGCATGCGCAGACGGATCTGCTTTTCAGTTTCGATAACGGCGAACAGCGCGACACCGATTGCCACGATCACCAGCCCGTCCATCAGGGAGACGGTCTCTGTGGCGAACACCGCCTGTAGCGGTGGCAGGTAAGTCACCGCAAATTGCGCAACCGTCACAATGACGACCGTCAGCCACACCACCCGGGTGCCCTTTACTGCCTGCCAGGTCAGCGACGTACCATGAATATTACGGATGAAAAACAGGTGGAAAATTTCCATCACCACGAGCGTATTCATGGCCATGGTGCGTGCCAGGCCTTCGGAATAGCCACGATCGATTGCATAGTTATAGATCCCGAATACGCCACACAGAAACAGGATTGAAACCAGCACGATATGCCAGGCCAGATCGCCGGACAGCAGAGATTCATTGCGGGGCCGGGGTGGTCGGCGCATGGTGTTTTTCTCTGTGGGTTCGAAGGCCAGCGCGATACCCAGGGTAATGGCGGTAATCAGGTTGACCCACAGTATCTGGATGGGGGTAACCGGTAAACTCATGCCCAGCAACAATGCCGCTATGATGGTCATGGCTTCACCTGCGTTGGTGGGCAAGGTCCAGCTGATCACTTTCTTGATATTGTCGTATACGGTGCGCCCTTCCTGCACGGCAGCCACGATGGTGGCAAAGTTGTCGTCGGCAAGCACCAGTTCCGCCGCCTCTTTTGCCGCTTCACTGCCTTTCTGGCCCATGGCAATGCCGGCATCGGCGCGCTTGAGTGCCGGTGCATCATTGACCCCGTCACCGGTCATGGCCACCGTCAACTGGTGAGCCTGCAAAGCCATCACCAGACGCAATTTATGTTCCGGGCTGGTACGGGCAAAAATGTCACATTCCAGCACGGCGGTTTGCAGCTCCGCATCCGATAGCGTGTCCATGGCCGCACCGGTGATCACCTGTTCCGCATTCTGCAAGCCAATCTGGCGGCCGATGGCCGCAGCCGTGCCTGCGTGATCACCGGTGATCATTTTGACGCGAATGCCAGCGCCCTGACATTCGGCCACGGCGGAAATGGCTTCGGCCCGCGGCGGATCAATCATGCCCACCAACCCCAGCAGGGTCAGCGTGCCTTCCACATCGCCAAATTCCAGCACCGTGTGTTCCGGTGCAACAGCGCGCACGGCAAACGCCAATACCCGTTGCCCTTGCATCGCAATCTGTTCTGCCTGCTGATGCCAGTAGGTGCCATCAACCGATTCGTCATTTCCGTTCGCACCCCGTTGCGCAACGCACATGGCAATGATGCGCTCCGGTGCGCCTTTGACAAAGATGAAAGCATGATTGTCGTGGTCGTGATGCAGCGTGGCCATGAAGCGGTGTTTGGCATCGAACGGAATGGTGTCGGTACGCGGCCACTGCGCCTGCGTATCGCGAATGGCCGTGGCATTTTTTTCGGCAAACGCCAGCAGGGCGCCTTCCATCGGATCGCCTTCCACGTTCCAGGCCTCGTCACTCTGCTGAAGGGCAGCATCGTTGCACAATGCACAGGCCCGGGAGATCTCCCCAAGGCCGGTATGACTGCCAGGATTGATCAGCGCATCTCCCTGCCGGATCGATCCCCTGGGTGCATAACCATCGCCCTCGATGATAAAGGATTCTGCCACCGTGACCGCCGACGCCACCATCATTTCATTGCGTGTCAGCGTGCCGGTTTTATCGGTGCAGATGACGGATACCGAGCCCAGGGTTTCAATCGCAGGCAACCGCCGCACGATTGCCTTGCGTCGCGCCATGGACTGAACACCGATCGCCAGCGTGATCGTCAGCACGGCAGGCAGGCCTTCCGGTATTGCAGCCACCGACAGCCCCACCACCGCCATGAACAGGTCGGTAAAATTGAAATGGGAAACAAAATAGCCGTAAACCAGCAACAATCCCGCGATCATCAGAATCAGAATGGTCAGCCAGCGGGAGAAGATGGCCATCTGTCTGACCAGCGGTGTGGTCAGGGTTTCCACATTGGTAAGCAGGCCGCTTACGCGCCCGATTTCCGTTGCGGCCCCGGTAGCTGTCACCACACCGCGTGCCTGACCTGCCGTCACTACGGTGCCGGAAAATGCCATGCAGGTACGATCGCCCAGTGCCGCATCCAATGCCACCGCCGCTATCTGTTTTTCCACCGGCACCGACTCCCCGGTAAGAATGGCTTCCTGCACCGACAGACCATGGGCCTGAATCAGACGCAGGTCGGCAGGCACCTTGTCGCCAGCTTCCAGCAACACAATATCGCCCGGCACCAGTGTGTCACCCGTAATAGTGCGACGCTCGCCATTGCGCAATACGTTGGCACGAGGCGCCAGCATCTGGCGGATTGCATTCATCGCCTGTTCTGCCTTGCCTTCCTGCACGAAACCGATAATGGCATTGGCAATCACCACCGCCAGAATCACCAGCGCGTCCACAATATGTCCCAGCACCATGGTGATCGCGGCCGACGCCAGCAGGACATAGATCAGGATATTGTGGAATTGCAGCAGGAACTGCAGGACAGGACTGCGTCGGGGCGGTTCGGGCAACCGGTTGGGGCCGTGTGTCCTGAGCCGGGTATCTGCGTCGGCCTGGTTGAGGCCACTGGTGACTGACTGCAACTGCTCCAGCGTGGCGGCTACGGTTTGCGCGTGAACATCCACGCTTTTCTTGGCTGACGACTGCTGCATGCTCAATATGCCTTGACCGGTGAAACAAATCCGGCCGGTTTCATGGCCAGCAGCGAACAGTCGATATGCTGCACCACATTTTCGGCCGTGTTACCCATGATGAAGCCGGGAATCCCGGTTCTGGCAACTGTACCCATCACCAGAATGTCCACCTGACTGGCGTGCAGGCATTCAGGAATACGCTTTTCCGGCGCACCCCGCACATTGTGTTCCTGCCACAGGCCGCCGATGCCGGAATGCTGCAGCAACGCACTCAGGGCTGCACGGTGCTCCTGCTCTGCTGTAGTCACGGAGCGCTGCACATCTTCCTGGGGTATGTTGATAAACGGGTGATTGGTCAGGTAGTCCTCGTAGGGGAAATCCCAGCAGGAAATAATACTCAGCTTGCCGCTCCAGGAATCCGCCAGTGAGCGGGACACCTGCAACAACTGGAGCGCCAGATCCTGGGCTGCCGGTTCAGTGCTGTCCGCATCGATCGCCACGGCGACATGAATCTCGTTGCGTGAGCACGCGATGGGCCGACACAGCCAGACCGGGCAGGGACACTTGCGCAGCAGGTCCATGTCGCTGGCTTCAAACCCGGTATCAGGTTCATGCCGGGATGCTGCCTTGATCAGCAGATCATGCCCGTCCCGCAGCACATGCTGGATTGCCAGTGTGGCTGGGGTGCTGTTACTGATCATAACGACCGTGACCCTGGCAGGTGTGGCACCGGCCAGCAATGCCGTTTGTGCGGACTGGATTGAGGCTTGTACCTGCTGCGACAGTGCCTGCTCCAGATTGGCCCGGTAGGCCGTCAGTGTGGAGGGCAACTCGGGGTAGATCACCAGCACCTTGAGGTGAGCATTGTTGTTGCGCGCCAAGCTCAGCGCCTGCTTAAGGCCATCAATTTCATCGTGCACGCCATCACTGACGTAAACAATATTCTGGAACCGGCGCATGTGTTTTCCTTCATGGTCTTGATATTTGAGGATATCGGGTTAGCCGTTCGGGCTATTGACCTCCATCAAGCGGATTGGGTCCCAATGTTCGCAGGCGCTGTTCCAGAAAGCGTCGTTCCGAGCCCTGTTTGACCCGTTCCAGCGCAGCCAGGTAGGCGGTGCGGGCGTCAGCGGTGCGGCCCAGGCGCCGGCACAGATCCGCCCGGGTGGCATGGGCCAGGTGGTAGTCGGTCAGTTCGCCCCGCTCCAGCAATCCGTCCACCAGCGCCAGCCCCGCTGCCGGACCATCACGCATGGCCACTGCTACGGCGCGGTTCAGTTCCACCACCGGTGACGGCATCACCTGCAACAGTACGTCGTACAGGCCAACGATCTGGTCCCAGTCGGTGTTGGTGGTGTCGGTTGCTTCTGCGTGCACGGCGGCGATGGCCGCCTGCAGCGTGTAGGGGCCGAAGCGGCGCGAGCGCAGTGCGTTTTCCACCCGGGCACAGCCTTCGTCAATTTGCTGTTTGTCCCAGCAGTTGCGGTCCTGCTGTTCCAGCAGGATCAGGTCGCCGTCGGCGGTGGTGCGGGCGGCGCGGCGGGAATCGTGCAGCAGCATCAGCGCCAGCAGACCTTCCACTTCCGGTTCCGGCAGCATGTCCAGCAGCAGGCGACCCAGGCGGATGGCCTCGTTGCTGAGATCCTGCCGGGTCAGGCTGTCGCCGGCAGAGGCGGCGTAGCCTTCATTGAATACCAGATAAATCACCCGCAGCACCGGTTCCAGCCGGGCCGGCAGTGCGTTGGGCTCCGGCACTTCGTAGGGAATGCCGGCGTCGCGGATTTTGGTTTTGGCGCGCACGATGCGCTGGGCCAGGGTGGTGGGCGTTACCAGAAAGGCGCGGGCGATTTCCTCGGTGGTGAGGCCGCACACTTCCCGCAAGGTGAGGGCGATTTGCGCTTCCGGTGCCAGGCTGGGGTGACAGCAGGTGAAGATCAGACGCAGGCGGTCGTCCTCGATGGCCTCCTCATCGGCCGGCGGTTCGGCTTCCAGTTCATCGGCAATGTCGTCCAGGCGGGTGTCGAAGCGGGCACGCTTGCGCAGCTGGTCGATGGCCTTGAAGCGTCCGGCCGATACCAGCCAGGCGCGGGGATTGCGCGGCACGCCTTCCGTTGGCCACTGGATCATGGCCGCGGCGAACGCATCGTGCAGGGCTTCCTCCGCCAGATCGAAATCCTTCAGCAGGCGGATCAGGGTGGCCAGTACGCGGCGGGATTCACTGCGGTACAGTTCACCCAGGTCGATGGCTGTCACGTCAGCGCTGCCTCCAGCGGTAGACGGTGGCTGGGTTTGCCGGTGGCCGCCAGCAGCGCGTTGGCAATGGCGGGCGCGATTACCGGCGTGCCCGGTTCCCCCACGCCGGTGGGTGGCGCGGCGGAGGGAACGATGTGCACTTCCACGTCCGGCATGTCCTGCATGCGCGCCACTTTGTAATCGTGGAAATTCGATTCCACCACCTTGCCGTCCTGCAGATTCACCGCGCTCATCAGTGCGGGCGACAGGCCGTAGCCTATGCCGCCTTCCATCTGCGCAGCCACCACGTCCGGGTTCACCGCCAGGCCGCAGTCTACCGCGCACACCACCTTCTCCACCTTGAAGCGGCCGTCGTTCAGACGCCGCACCTGCGCCACTTGCGCCACGCAGGTGTTGAAGGATTCGTGCACGGCAATGCCCAGGCTGACGCCTTTTGGCAGCGGCTTGCCCCAGCCACTTTTTTCCGCCGCCAGTTTCAGCACGGCGGTGTGGCGGGGGTGATCCTTCAGCAATTGCAGGCGGTATTGCACCGGATCGCGTCCGGCCGCCCGCGCAATCCGGTCCAGGAAATGCTCAGTGGCGAAGGCCGTATGGGTGGACCCCACCGAGCGCCACCACTGCACCGGCACACCCGGGTCCACCGTGGTCAGTTCCACGCGGAAATTGGGAATCGCGTACGGCAGGTTGGCGGCACCTTCCACCGAGGACTGGTCGATGCCGTCCTTCACCATCATGGATTCGAAGGCGGTGCCCTTGAGAATGGACTGGCCGACGATGCGATGACGCCACGCCACGATCTCGCCCTGGCGATTGAGGCCGGCTTTCAGGTGATGCACATACAGCGGACGGAAATAACCGGCGCGCAGATCGTCTTCCCGGGTCCACACCAGTTTCACCGGCACCTTGCGGTCGTAGGCGCGGGCGATCCGGGCGGCTTCCACCACATAGTCGGAAAACGGATTGGCGCGGCGGCCGAAACTGCCACCAGCGAAGAGCGTGTTGATCTTCACCTGTGCCGGCTGCACGCCGAACACCCGCGCCACGGCTTGCTGATCGACGGTCTGCAACTGGCAGCCATTCCACACTTCGATGCCGTCGGGTTTCTGCTGCACCACGCAGTTCATCGGCTCCATGGCGGCGTGGGACAGGAACGGAAATTCAAAGCTGGATTGCAAGGTGCGGCTGGACTGTTTGAAACCCTGTTTCAGCAGTCCGCGTTTCACTGCGATGCGACCGGGTTCGGTAGTTTTCAGATGGTACTGTTCCAGCAGTTCGGCGGAATCCACGAACACGGCGCGGCTTTCATTCCATTCCAGTTTGAGAACATCGCGGCCCTGTTTTGCCTGCCAGAAAGAGCGGGCGACAACGGCCACGCCGCTGGGGATGGTCAGCACGGCCAGCACACCCGGAACCGCCAGTGCCGCCGTGCTGTCGACTTGGGCCAGGGTGGCGCCGAAGCGCGGCGGGTGGGCCACCAGGGCGGTGACCATATCCGGCAGGTTGACGTCCTGGGTGAAGTGGGCGCTGCCGTTGGTTTTACCGATGTCCAGGCGTGGTGTGGAGCGACCGATGAAAACGAAGTCGCCGGGTTCTTTCAACTGGACGCTGGCGGGCAGTTGCTGGCGGCTGGCAAGGGATGCCAGTTCACCGAAACTGGCGCTGCGACTCGAGGCGGCGTGCAACACGCGGCCCTGGCGTACGGTCAGTTCCGCGCGCGGTACCTGCCACTGTTCAGCGGCGGCGGACACCAGCAGGTAGCGCGCCACTGCGCCTGCTTCCCGCATCTGCTGATAGGCATTGGGCAGGCCGCTGCTGCCGCCGGTGCCCTGAGCCGTACCCCAGGACAGATTGTTGTAGCGGGCGGCGTCCGCCGGTGCGTTGTGCGCTTCCAGCTGGGCCCAGTCGGCATCCATTTCCTCCGCCACCAAGGTGGCCAGGCCGTTGTAGGCGCCCTGGCCCATTTCCAGATGCTTGATGGTGACGATGACGCGGTTGTCCGTGGTCACCCGCACAAAGGCGTTGGCTTCCAGATCCGGTGGTGGCGGCGCGGGGATTGGCTCCGGTGCGGGTGCCAATGCCGTGGTGGGCGGCGGCGCTGAGCAGGCGCCGAGGGGAAGTGTCACCGCCAGGGTCAGGCCGGCGGTGGCATAGGCGCCGTTGCGCAGAAAAATCCGGCGGGACAGGGATTCAGGTTGGGTATCGGTGCCGGGGTTCAGTATGCGCTTCATACGACAGTCCCCTTGTCTGAGGTTTCCTTCCCTGAGGCCTCGGAGGCCAGGTTCTTCGCGGCCTGATGGATGCCGCGCCGGATGCGCACATAGGTGGCGCAGCGGCAGATATTGCCGTTCATGGCGCTGTCGATGTCGCTGTCGCTGGGTGTGGGATTGCTGGACAGCAGCGCGGCGGCGGACATGATCTGCCCACTCTGGCAGTAGCCACACTGCACCACGTTCAGTTCTTCCCAGGCCTGTTGTACGGCCTTGCCGGCGGCACTGTCGAGCCCTTCGATGGTGGTGATGGCCTGGCCTGCGACTGCCTGCAGCGGGGTGACACAAGCGCGGACCGGCGTGCCATTCAAATGCACCGTGCAGGCGCCGCATTGGGCCATGCCGCAGCCGTATTTGGTGCCGGTCAACTGCAGATGATCCCGCAGCACCCAGAGCAGGGGAGTATCCGGTGCAGCATCCACTTCATGCGGTTGCTGATTGATGATGAGTTGGGTGGTCATGATCAAACTCGCTGGCTAACAATGGAATGGGGCTGCATGGCCTGCTGCGTCGTGCCTGCTGGCGGGGTTCAGCGGTGTGAGGCGTTGTCGTCGCGGCCCTGGCCGATCTTGCGGTCGATCCAGCCCAGCAGCTTTTTCAGCCCCTGTGACAAGCGGCCGCGTTTGGCCTTGCGCTCCATGTCGGCGGCGCTCACCAGCCAGGCAATCTGGATGACCCGGCGTTCCCCTTCGAACGGCAGATGGCCATGGAAGGAATTTTCGGTACGCCTGAACGCCACCAGTGTGCCATAGACCGGCTTGATTTCCGGCACCACCATGTCGTCGATATCATCGATTCTGTTGAGGAAGCGCAGACACCCCTTGCCGGCGTTTTCCCAGTTGTCATTCAGGTATAGCAGGGCCGTGGCTACTTTGGATTTGCCGTCGGTGTGGATGGTGCCATGACGTTTGTTCAGGCTGCGGCTGATGGACACATAGGTGGGGTACTGGGCCAGGTTGGCAATGCCCAGGGTATTGCCAATGGCATTGGCGAATTCCGGTGCCAGGATGTGCTCGATCAGGGCGTTGACCGATTTGCCACAGGCAGATTTGTCATAGGGCAGGTAGCCCGCGCCACCCATGGCCGGAAAATCCTGCTTCAGTGCCGGCAACAGGCTGTGGGGCAGCATGTCGGTGGCAACGAAAAAGGGAAATGGCTGCGTTTTGATCAGGGTTTGCGGGCGTTGTAGACCTACCGGGTCGAGCCAGTGGGCGCTGTCGAGGGTGATGTCCATATTTTCTCCTCGCTGGATTGGACCAGAGTTGTGCGCCATTAGACTATCCTGAAGAAAGCGCTTTCGCCAGTTACCCGCTCCGCGCCGGGAGGGGCATTCCGTTTGTGAACGTCAAAGGGATTTTGCAACTGTTGCTGATCGTGTGGCTGCTGCCGGCAACGCTTGGCCTGGCAGCCACGCCACCGCAAACCCCCGCCCAGGGCTGGGCCGTCTTGTTTATTGCCTCCTACCATCCGGGCTTCCCCACTTTTTTCGATCAGGTTGCCGGCCTGCGCGAGGTGCTGGAACCGGAACATATCCGGATCGACATCGAATTCATGGACGCCAAGCGTTTCTATTCCGAAGCCGACCAGCGCATTTTCCACGACAGCCTGAGCAAAAAACTGCAGCGCCTGCCGCCGTATGATCTGGTCATCGTGGCCGACGATACCGCCCTGCAATTCGTCGAGGCCAACCAGGGCAGCCTGTTTCCCGGCCTGCCGGTGGTTTTCTTTGGCATCAACGATGTGGCCTACGCGCTGAAGTTCGACCGCAACCCGAGGGTGACGGGGGTGATCGAGGAAGTGTCCATCACCGATACCGTGAAAGTGATGCAGCAACTGTTCGGCGCCGACCATACGATTACCCTGATCTGCGACAGCACCGAATCCGGGCTGGCCAACCAGGCCCAGTTCCAGCGCGAAATGATGCTGATGGGATTCGATCAATACCGCCTGCTGTCGCTGGGGGATTACAGCTATGACGAACTGGCAGATGAGCTGCGGCGTTTGCCGCCGGGCGGGATGGTGTTACCGATGGCGATCTTTCGTGACCGCACGGGCGCCACCCGCGATTTCGATTCCGCCTTCGGGCTGATCCGTGCCAGCACGTCGGCGCCGATCTTTCATTTCTGGTATCACGGCCTGGGCAAAGGCGCGCTGGGGGGCAAGCTGGTATCGCACCGCAAGCAGGCCGAGATCGCCGCGGAAATGGCGCTGCGAATCCTGCACGGCGAAGCGCCGGAGCGGATTCCCGTGCGGCAGGACAGCGGCAACGAGTTTGTGTTCGATTACCGGGAAATGCAGCGGTTCAATCTGGAGCCGGAAGATCTGCCCGCCGACAGCCACGTCATCAACAAGCCGCATTCACTGTCGCAGCGCAACCGCGCGCTCCTGCTGGCGGCGGCACTCTTTGTCAGTCTGCTGGTGATCGTGGTGGCTGTGTTGCTGATCCGCATTCGCGTGCGCGAAAACGCCGCCAGCCGCATCCTCCGGATCAATCAGGAACTGGAAGAGAAAGTCAGCGCCCGCACCCTGGCACTGGAGCAGGCACGGCAGGAAGCCGAGCGTCTGCTGCGCATGCGTGACAGCATCCTCGATAACAGTCTGGTGGCCATCGTGCTGATGAAAGGGCGCACGGTGGACTGGATCAATCATCATGCCGAGGAGCTGTTCGGTTACCCGCTGGCGGAGGCGGTTGGCCGGATGTCCGATTTTATCTACGAGCGCCAGGAAGATTTCGACCGTCTGGGTCGGGAGGCGCCGCCGGTATTGCGCCGGGGGGAATCCTACCGCGCGGAATATTCCTACAAGCGCAAGGACGGCAGCCTGTTCTGGGGCATCATCAGCGGCAAGGCCATCGATCCCGCTAACCTGGCGGAGGGCGCACTGTTCATCATCATGGACATCACGGCCCGCAAGGTGGCGGAGCAGCGGCTGAAAAAACTCAACGAGCTGCTGGAGAGCCAGGCCACCACCGACCACCTCACGGGCATCGGCAACCGGCGCCATGTGACAGCGCAGCTCAACGCGGAAATTGGCCGCAGCAATCGCTATGCGGAGCCCTTCTCCGTCATCCTGCTGGATGTGGATCATTTCAAGCTGATCAACGACCAGCATGGTCATGATGTCGGTGATCGAGTGCTCAAGGGTATCTCGGGACTGCTGCGGCAGACCTGCCGCGTGGTGGACAGCGTGGCACGCTGGGGGGGCGAGGAATTTCTGGTGCTGTGTCCGTCCACCGCGCTGGAGGATGCCGTGCATCTGGCGGAGTTGTTGCGGTCGCGCATCGGGCAGCTGGATTTCGGCCTCGGTGCTGCCGTCACCGCGTCCTTCGGCGTGGCCTGCCACCAGCCGGGACAAAGCCTGGATGAGCTGATCAGGTCGGCCGACGCTGAGTTGTATCAGGCCAAGAAAACCCGCAACGCTGTGCAACCCATGCCAGGCCCCGCCAATCCCGCCTGACCACACTCTTCGTGCTTGAACGTTTTGCCTTGGTGAATTTTTTGCGCACTGGTCACGAAATTGCTTTCTGTGCGCGCACTGTCTCTTTTTGAATCACCAAGGAAACTGTCATGCCGCATAAATTGCCGCTTCGCGCCGCTCTGTTCATTTTCTTCTGCTTTTTTTCTGTGCAGATTTTGGCAGACGTGCTCACATTGGGGTCAGCCATCAACAAGTCGGGGCGTCAGCGCATGCTGTCGCAGAATATTCTGAAAAACCATCTGGCCCTCGCCCTTGACGTGGACGTGGTGCGGGCGCGGCAGGAACTGGATCGCAGTGTCGCCCTGTTCGAGGAACAGTTGCAGGAACTGCAGGAGTACGCGCCCAGCCGACCGGTGCGGGATGCCCTGGCGGTGGTGGAACCCCTGTGGCAGGACTACCGCGCCCTGGCCCTGGGTCCGGCCAGCCGCGCCAGTGCCGCGCAGATGCTGGAACGCAACAATGCGCTGCTGAAATCCTGCCACCAGGTGGTGCTGGAGCTGCAGGAGTTCGCCGGCCGTGATTCCGCCCAGATGGTGAATATCGCCGGCCGCCAGCGCATGCTGTCGCAGCGCATCGCCGCCTACTATTTTGCCCAGGCACTGGGTTTTCGCGACGACGACATCACCGGGAATTTTGCCACCGCGCGGCGGGAGTACGGTGAAGGGCTGGGCACGCTGATCGCCTATCCCGCCAACACGCCGGAACTGCGCCAGGCGCTGAAAAAGGTGGAAAGCCAGTGGGCCCTGTCGAATACCGGCTTCGAACAGCTGGAGGACGGCCGTTACGTGCCCCACGTGATTGCCGTTACCACCTCGGGTATGTTGCGGCGCATGGATGACATCACCGGCCTGTACGAAAATCTGGATACCACGCTGGCTGGCGGCGCTGTGGCGGCGGCCCATTAGGATTGAATTGTCAGTTTGCCTGAATTCACCTAGTCTGCCTGCGTCTGCATTTTCAGAAGGGGCGTAGCGTGTTCAGAAGGGGAGTAGCGTGAAAGCATTGATCCAGCGGGTGACCCAGGCGTCAGTGACTGTGGACGGCGACGTGATCGGCCGCATTGGCGCCGGCATTCTGCTGTTGCTGGGGGTGGAGAAAACCGATGACGCAGCCTCAGTGGACAAGCTGCTGCAGCGGGTGCTGAGCTACCGCATTTTTCCCGACGCCGCCGGCAAGATGAACCTGTCGTTGCGCGACACCGGCGGCGGCCTGCTGGTGGTGTCGCAGTTCACGCTGGTGGCCGACACTCGCAAGGGATTGCGGCCCAGTTTTTCCTCCGGCGCTTCGCCACAGGATGGCGAGCGGCTGTATGACCTGTTCGTGCAGCAGGCCCGTGCCGCCTGGCCCGATGTGGCGACCGGAAAGTTCGGCGCCGACATGCAGGTGGCGCTGGTGAATGACGGACCGGTGACGTTCTGGCTGGAGAGTTGAACGGCCCCTGTGTGTATCGGAATTGTAAGTCGTCAATCTCCTGAATTTACGCCATGTATCCTGCCCCGCGAATCCTGATCCATTAACAAAAGGTTCACGCGGCACTGTTATTTTTTAACAGCAATTTTGTGCGAAATTTGGTGTGGCCTGCGTGTGCCCCCTTTACGGCCGTTGAGCCGTGGCGTTCGATCGTTATAATGCCGCCGGGGATTTATCACAGGGCTGTGCAGCATTGGGGATTTTTCGATGCACGGACGTTGGGCGCTCATCACGCAGCGACTTTTCATTTTCATGTCCAATGGGGAACCCGTCAGCTTTTCGCTGCTGGCAGGTCGTGTCCCGGGTCGGCGTTTTCTTTGCGTCGTCCTTCCTTCTGTTTTCCGTTCCCGAATTTCATTGCCTGTTTTCTGCGGTTCTCGCGCCAGCGTCAGGGCATCTTGTTTTCTTTTTGATTAACCAAATGCAGGGTTTTTTATGCGTATGAACAAATCTCTATTGGGGCTTTCAATGTGGGTGGCATGCCTGTTTGCTGACGTGGCCAGCGCAGGCGTGGTCTCGATTCAGCAGTACAGCGGCTTTCTCTATTCCGGTTCACTGGGATCGACATCGCTGGAATACACCGGCATCAACTACAGCGAAGACGAGCTTTCGCCTGCCGGTGTCACGGCTTCCTTCACCAGCAATCTGGATGCGGAAAATCTGGGTTCCGTCACCTGGTCGTTCGCCAACAACACGGGCAGCCTGCTGGCGGATGCCTGGTTTTTTGTTTTCCTCGATGCCGAAATAGACCAGGCGACCAACACTTTTTTCAATGAATCGGGTGCGCTGGCCTCCGTCAACGGTGCCGGTGCAGGCGACATCTACGCCGACAGCTGGGAAATCGACGAACCCGGTTACCTGTTTGGCGATATCTACGACCATCTGCTGGCCGGTTACCTGGATAACAGCAACGGTGTGCCCGCCGGTGCGGAAGACGATGTGTCCCTGGCGCTGGGTTTCAACCTGGGGGATCTGGAAGAGGGCGCCATCGTCACTGCCGAGATGATCTTCAGCCGCCTCAACATCGGCGGCCTGAATCATGCGGATGACGATTCTGCCGAGTCGCTGTTCTTCAATGGAACCGCCGTGGTTCAGGGTGGCGCGCCGGTACAGGTGCCGGAGCCGGGGATTGCCATCATCTTGCTGACCGGATTGCTGTTTGTGGGCGTGGCCCGCAGAAAAAGCCGCCTGTCATAACGACGCCAGAAACGACACTTATCTTTTTTCAGGGACCGATTCTTTGGGGACGATCATGCCTAGCAAAAAATTGCTGCGTTCACTGCTGCCAGCGCCGCTGGCGGCTGCTTTTCTTTCCACATTTCTATCCATGGCAACAACCGCCCAGGCGGCCCTGGGACCAGTGGCTGCCGATGTGCTGGTGGTCATCGACGAATCGGGATCCATGAGTGGAGAACAGCGCTGGGTTGCCGATGTGGTGCCGTCGCTGGAACAGAATCTGGTGTCCTACGGTGTCGGAAGCGAGGGGCAGTCGAACCTGTACGGTCTGATCGGATTTGGCGATAGCCGTGTGGTGCCGCGCAGCCTGTTGCTGGGTGGCAAGCTGCTGGGCAGTCCCGCCGAGTTCGTGCAGGCGAGCAGCGGGTTGCGGGTCAATGGCGGCACCGAGGACGGCTGGCGCGGCATTGAATTTGCGCTGGATACCTACCCCCGTCGCAGTGGCGCGGTGGTGAATATCATTCTGGCCACCGATGAAGATCGTGACAACACCAACAGCGCGATCACGTTCAATACGGTGCTGGCCAAACTGCAGGCCAACAATGCGTTGCTGAATGCGGTGGTCAACGCCACCCTGCGTTGCGGCAACAATACGCCGGCACTGGGCATGGACAGTACCGGTGTGGGCTATGTGGCCGATGGCAGTGGCGGTTTCACCACGTGCAGCGGCGCCCGCGCGATCAGTGGTTCCGGCACCACGGTTGCCAACTACGTCAATCTGGCGGTGCAAAGCGGTGGCGCGGTGTGGGACCTGAATTTCCTGCGCTCCGGCGGACATTACGCCCGCTCCTTCACCAACGCGTTGCTCAGCATCAAAGTCGACGAAATTCTTGACCAGCGCCCAGTCAGCGATCTGGTTGCAGTGGTGCAGGCGGTTCCCAATCCCGCTGCGGTGGGCCAGCAGGTGACGCTGGACGGCGCGAAATCCTTCCATCTGCTGGAAGACAGAACCATCGTTTCCTGGGAATGGGATTTAAATAACGACGGCGTTTACGATGCGACTGGCCCGCTGGTGACAACAACGTTTCCTGCCATCGGCCAATATCCGGTAACGCTGCGCGTGACCGACGACAGCGCGACGCCGCTGGTGGACATTGCGACCTTGACTGTCAACGTCGCGACGGGTGCGCTCAAGCCCACTGCAGTGGCCGGCGGGCCTTATCTGTTCTGCCCGCAGGATACGCACTGGTGGCTGGATGGCAGCCGTTCGGTTAACCCCGATGATGGACTGAGTGCAGCCGGTGGTGTGCCTGACCGCATCACCGAATATGCGTGGGACCTGAACAACGATCTGAATTTTTCTGACAGCACTGGCGCGACGATCAACGCGGCCGCCCAGCTGCAGGCCCTTGGCGTGGGTGATCATGTGGTGCGCCTGCGGGTAACCGACAACAACGCCGCCGCATTCCCCGGTCCTGGCCAGACCAATCTTTCCGATATCTCCATCACCCAGGTGAGTGTGCGTGATGCGTCGGATCTGCTGTGCAACTGTCTGCCGGATCTGGCGGCGCGGCCGAAGAACACCAAGGTGCAGCTGACCTGGACCGACACCGGCGCCTATCAGTACGCCGTGTATCGCAGTCTGCAGAACGGTGGCCCCTACCAGCAGATTGCCGTCACCGACAGCCGTTATTCCACCTTCCTCGATCTGGGCCTGCAACTGGATACTCCGTATCACTACGTTGTGAGTGCGCTGGGCCGCAATGGCGCCGAGATCTGCCGTTCGCGCCAGATTTCCGCAACGCCCACCGCGCGGCGTCTGGACCCGGCCAACCGGGCTCCCGCTATTTCCTCCACACCGGTTACGGCGGCCACTGAAGGCACCCCGTACCGTTACGACGTGAATGCCACCGATCCGGATGCGCGTGACACCGTGACCTACAGCCTTTCCGTGGCGCCGGTGGGCATGACCATCGATGCCGTCAGCGGTCTCATCAGCTGGACGCCGGTCAATGCGCAGGTGGGTCAGCACGCCGTGACCGTGCAGGCTTCCGATATCCAGGGCGCTTTCACCAACCAGTCGTTTGTGATCACGGTTGCCAATAGCAACCAGCAACCCGCCATCGTCAGTCAGCCGGTGACTACCGCAACTGAAAATGTCGCTTACCGTTATCTGGTTCAGGCCGTTGATCCGGATCTAGGTGATCAGTTGGCGTTCGCGCTGGCGTCGGCACCGGCCGGTATGACCATCAACAGCCAGAGCGGCGAAATCAGCTGGACACCCACCGCCGCGCAAGTGGGCGATCAGGCGGTGGAAGTGCAGGTGGCGGATGCCGCCGGTGCGATCGCGCTGCAGAATTTTGTCGTGGTGGTGGCCGGCCAGAATTTCCCGCCGTCCATTACCAGCACACCGGTGGTCGCGGCCAGCGCCGGTCAGGAGTACCGCTATGATGTGGAAGCGGCTGATCCCAATGCGGGCGATATGCTGACATTTGCACTGGGCGCGTTCCCCGACGGCATGCTGATCGATACCGCGACCGGCCTGATTGTCTGGACACCGACGCCGGCACAGGTGGGCGCGCATGCGATCACGGTGGTGGTTTCGGATAACCGCAATGCGTCGAGCGTGCAGTCGTTCCAGATCGACGTTGCCGAACAGAATCTGGCGCCGGTATTCACTGCGGGCAATTTGCCGCAGGCAACCGAGGATGTCGGCTATGTGGCCAACATTGTGGCCACCGATCCCAATGCGGGCGACCAGATTGCGTACTCACTGGTTGCTGGCCCCGCTGGTCTGGTGATTGACGCCGCCAGCGGCCAGATCAACTGGTTGCCGCGGGATAACCAGGCCGGCAGCAATACCATTCTGGTGCGGGCAACGGACAATGCCGGCCTGTTCAGCGAGGCGAGTTTCCTCATCCAGGTTCTGCCGGTGAACGATGCGCCGCTGATCACATCGAGCCCGCTTGCCAGCGCGCAATCGCAGAGTGCGTACAGCTATCAGGTGGCGGTGGAAGATCCGGATGCCGGCGATACTCTCGCCTTTGCTTTGACGCAGGCACCGGCGGGCATGACGATCAGCAGTAACGGTCTGATCGAGTGGTTGCCACCGGCCAACGCTGCGGCCAGCTACGCGGTGCAGGTCACGGTCACGGATGCCATTGGCGCCAGCGACAGCCAGAGTTTCAACATTTCCCTGCTCAACCGCGAGCCTGCCATCACCAGCCTGCCGGCGGCAGGCGTGCCCGAACGGCAGTTGTATAGCTATCCGGTTCAGGCCCAGGACGCCGACGGCGACACCCTGAGTTTTGCGCTGCAGAACGCGCCGGCATCGATGTTCATTAATGCGGCGTCCGGCTTGCTGCAGTGGCAGACACAGGCGGGCGATGAAGGCAGCTACGCCGTTGTTGTCACCGTTGCAGATGGTCGTGGCGGTTTTGCCACACAAAATGTGCTGGTCACGATCCATCCGCCTGCCAATACCGCTCCTGTGATTTCCAGTACACCCGTGTTGGCTGCGACCGAAGGTGCAGCCTATGCCTATCAGGTACTGGCGCAGGATGGAGAGGCTGACCCGCTTTCCTACACGCTGACCAGTGCGCCGCAGGGCATGGTGATGTCGGCCGGTGGACTTATCAGCTGGACGCCGGATGCCACCCAGGTGGGCGATCATGCGGTGGCGGTTCAGGTATCGGATGGCCGTGCCCAGGCCAGCCAGAACTTTACGCTGGTGGTGAATGCCAAACCCAACACGGCGCCGCAGATCAGCAGCGTGCCGATGATGGCGGTGCAGGCCAATACGGCCTATCAATACCAGGTTGTCGCAACCGACGTCGACAATGAAGCCCTGACCTTCAGCCTGCCCACTGCGCCGGCAGGAATGAGCATTTCTAATGGCGGGCTGGTGAACTGGACTGCCGATGATACCCAGCTGGGTGGCCATGCTGTGGTGGTGCGTGTGACGGATGCGCGCGGCGCGTTTGTGCAGCAGAGCTTTACGCTGGCGGTGCAGGCAGTGGTAAATCATCCGCCGGTGATATCCAGTGCTCCGGTGACGGTGGCAATGGTGGGGCAGTCCTACAGCTACGCCGTTGCGGCCAATGATCCTGAAAATGCGCCGCTGACCTATTCTCTGGCGCAGGCTCCGACAGGCATGTCGGTCACCATGTTCGGTGACATCACCTGGACACCGCTTGCGGCGCAGGTGGGCAGCCATGCAGTGGTGGTGCAGGTAACGGATGGCACCACACCCGTCACGCAGAATTTCAACGTTGTGGTTTCGGAGCCGGCAGACCTGAATGTGTCCATTCAGCTGTCGGATGATGTGGTCGCTCCCGGCGAGGCCGTTACCATTCAGGTTGTTGCAGCAGATGCGATCAATCCCGTGTATGCGCTGACCGTGAATGGCAGTGCACTCACAGTGGATGGCAATGGCGTTGCGCAGTTCAGCTCGAATACCTCGGGCATCTACCAACTGGTAGCCCAGGTGCAAAGCGGGGATGGTTCAAGCGGAACCGGCCAGACGGTGTTGCGCGTCTCAGTCGCTGGCGACACGGTTGCACCTGTGGCCAATATCATTGCGCCCGCCGATGGCACTGCTGTGTATGATGCGACCGCCATTACCGGTACTGTCACCGACGCCAATCTTTACCGCTATCGCCTGCTGGTGGCGGAAGCCGGCTCCAGCGATTTTGCGGAGTTTGCAGTGGGCACCGCGCCGGTGACCAATGGCAATCTCGCCAGCTTCGATCCGAGCCTGCTGAAGAACGGTTTGTACACGGTGCTGCTGATTGCGGAAGACATCAACGGTCTGCAGAGCCAGGACAATGCCACCGTACGGGTAGAAGGCGCACTGAAGCCCGGTGTGGTCAAGTTGAGCTTTGTCGACATGACGGTGCCTGTCGCCGGTATTCCCATCACCATCGAACGCACCTATGACAGCCGCGTCAAAACGCAGCGCGATCTGGGTGTGGGTTGGGATCTGAGCATTCGCCAGGGTGAGTACAAGAACAACCGTGAGCCGGGCAAAGGCTGGGGCGTGGCGAATTCCGGTGGTTTCTTCCGTATTCCCTGCTACACCTCCGTGGAACAGGCATATCACACCACCGATATCCGCCTGAGCGAAAACGAGTCGTACCAGTTCCGGCCCCGTATCAATCTGTCCGGTTATGGCAGCGTGATTTCCGGCGGTTGTCTGGGGCAGGCCGAGTTTGTTCAGGTCAGTGGACCCAGCGGTGCCCAGTTGCAGCCCATCGGCAACAACAATGTGTTCTATATGAACGGCACCGACGTGTTCACCTATGATCTGGGTGATCCGGAATTTGGCGAGCCCTGGGTACCCAACGCAGTACGGTTGACCACACCGGACGGACGCGTGTTCGATCTGGATCTCGAAACCGGCATTACCCGTCTGCAGAATGCCAATGGCAACCAGCTGTTCATTTCGTCCAGTGGCGTCGTCAATTCAACGGGCCAGGGCGTGGTGTTCACCCGCGACGGTAATGGCCGCATTGCGTCGATCCGTGATCCGCTCGGCAATCTGGTGCGCTATGCCTATGACGCCAACGATAATCTGGTCGGTTTCACCAACCAGATGAACGAGGAAACCACGTATCAGTATCACGATTCGCCTTTCCTCAATCATTTGAAATCGATCACTCTGCCGAACGGTTCTGTCATCAGCAGCTTTGACTACGATGAAGACGGACGTCTGTCCCGCAGTTGTGACCAGAGCGGTTGCGCTACGGCGGAATACGATCTGGCGGGACGCACCCAGACCAATATCGATGCCACCGGCCGCGCCATCACGTACGTGTACGACGCGAAAGGCAATGTTATTTCGCAGCGCGATGCGCTGGGGAATATCCAGTCCTTCAGCTACGATGCCAACGGCAATCTGCTTGAGCACACCGACGCCGAAGGCAACGTGACGCGGCAAACCTGGGATGCCAATAACCGGCTGCAGTCTGTCACCGAGCCTCACGCTGCCGGTGAGAATCCTGCGGATTTCACCACGCGCTATACCTACGATGCCAAAGGCAACCTGCTTACTGCGACCAGTCCCAGCGGCGCGCAACAGGTCAACAGCTATGACACGCGCGGCAATTTGTTGTCCATGGCGAATGAGAGCGGTTACGTGCTGAGTTCGTACGCCTACGACAGCAATGGTCGGCAAACCCGTGAAGCCAGCCCGTTCGGTTCGCTGGATCTGGGTTATGGCAGCAACGGCGCACTGAACTCCATTACCGACGAGCAGGGCGTTGCAACGGTGCTTGGTTTCGATGCCGCCGGCAAAATAACGTCCTTCACCCACAATGGGGTCTCGGCTGCTATTGGTTATGATCCCATGGGCAGGGAGACCTCCATCGGTTACAGCGACGGCTTGTCCTTCAATTATGGGTATGACTTCGGCGACAGCTGGACCAGCCTTGAAGGTTCCACTATTCCGCGCATGGAACGCAGTTTCACCGCCAAGGGTGCACCGAATGACGTCGTGCAAGCCGATGGTTCCGCCGTCAGCTGGGAATACGATGCGGCAGGCCGGGTGGTGGCGGAAATAAATGCGCTGGGCGGCAGGAGCACGTACCAATACGATGCGGCCGGTCGTCTGGTGGCGGAAACAGATCCTGCCGGTGCCACAACCCGTTATGAACTGGATGGCAATGGTCGCGTACTGGCTATCGTGAATCCTCTTGGTGGGCGCTCTGAATTCAGTTATCACCCGGATGGCCGTCAGCGCAGCAGAACCGACGCTACTGGCAGAACCTGGAGTTATGAATTCAGCCCCACCAGTGCTACCGCACTGGATCCGCTCGGACGCTCGGTGACAACGGAAACAACCGCACACGGACTGGTTTCCCGCGTGGTCAATGCTGATGGCACCAGCCGCAGCTGGACCTATCTGGCGCCGTCGGAATCCCTGGATGGCGCTGAAATGCCCACCCGCTTTACCGACGAGGCTGGACGCGTCCGCAACTTTACCTATGACGCACAGGGACGACTCTCCGGCGCCAGTGACTTCGCTGGACAGTTCGCCACCTATGTCAACGATACCAGCGGCCTGCGGCAGATCACCGACGCGGAAGGCGAACAGATTGCCTTTGCGTACGATGGTTTCGGCGATGTGTTGTCGGTAGCCTTCGGTGACGGCACAGGCAAAACGCTCAGCTACGATGCTAACCGCAATCTTGCTTCGGTGACGTTGGCGTCCGGTGCCAATAAAACCCTGCTGTACGACGTTTTGGGACAACTGGTCACCGACAATCGCTCCACTGGCGAAAGTTTCGGTTTCACCTGGGATGCCAACGGCAATCTTGACTCTGCTTCTGACTCGCTGGGTTCAACCGATTACCAGTATGATGTTGACGGAAATCTGATTGAACTGAACAGCAGTGTGGGTGGCGCCGTAGAGTATGGATACGACGATGTGGGACGGGTTGTTTCGCAAACGGTCCGCAGCGGCAGCCAGGCCAGAACCATTACATATGGCTACGATGCAGCGGGTCGCATCAGTCGCGTGACGGATCCCAACGCGGGTGACACCATTTTTGTCTATGATGCAGCCGGCCGTTTGCAGTCCCGCAGCATGCCCAACGGTGTCAGCACGGCCTACGAGTATGATGCCCGGGATCAGCTGCTGGCCGTTACTCACCGCAATGGCGCGAACGCCATCATCAGCTCGACCCGTTACACCCGCAACACGGGCGGCGAGCCGAGTCGTATCACCTGGCACGACGGCAGTTATGTTGATCTGGAATACGATAGCGCGATTCGAGTGACTCACGAGCGATTCTTTGACAATACCGGCGTTCTGGCACGTCATATCCAGTATGACTACGACCTGGTTGGCAACCGGACCTCCCGGATTGTCGATGGTGCCGCTGTTGATTATAGCTATGGCCCCGGTCACCGCCTGTTGTCTGCCACTGGAGCGGGCGTGGCCCAGAATTACGCCTACAACAGCGATGGCAGGGTCAGCAATATTGCCCGCGATGATCTGAACGCAAACCTGACCTACAACTTTGAAGGCCAGTTGCGCTCCGTTGCAACGGGCGGATCGACACTCAGCTACGTTTACGACGCGTCGGGTCGCCGCATCCAGGCATCCGATGGCAGCACCACACTACGCTACCTGCGTGCTGCATCCGTGCAGGGCGCGTATGAAAATCCGCAGGCCGTTCTGGACGGTTCCGCCAACCTGGCGCAGGCGTATGTCTACGCGGGCGATCAACCACTGCAGCGCATCAGTAATACCGGTACGCGCTACTATCTGACCGATGGCATGGGCTCAGTCATTGCCATCACGGATGAGGCGGGCAATGTTGTCGGCTCGGTCAAATACGATGCGTTTGGTCGTGAGTTCGATCAGCAGGGCGATATGACTGTGCCGGCCAGCGCCGGTGGTGATTTCCGCTTTCAGGGGCAGTGGAAGGAAGCTGCCACGGGCCTGTATTACATGCGGGCACGTGACTATGATCCCGAGTCGGGCCGTTTCCTGTCGGCTGATCCGGCGGAACCGGATTTCCGCGAACCGGAAAGCTTGAACCGCTACCTGTTTGCCAACAGCAATCCGTATCTGTTTGCCGACCCGTCTGGCCGATTCACGTTGGTCAGCGTCAACATCAGTATCAATATCCAGGCGACGTTGCAGACCATCGCCATCCAGATCGCCAAGGATTATCTAATCGACAAGGCCAGAAGCGTGATCGGCTCGATGATTTTGAGCGCATTGAAGAATTTTACGGCGCTCAATTCCTTCAGTCCCTGGGGCTTCATCGGTGTCACCAATCCTGCGGACGCAGGCCGGATCTGGGAACAGAAGGTGCAGAACTTTATCTGTTCCAACGTTCCGGACAGCATGCGGGAAATCGTCTGGTTCGAGCCCAGCATCGGTAGCTCGGGCTTCGCCTCCAGCGATGGCTACGGCTGCCCTGGCGGTGGTAGCGGTGGATTCAGTCCGGCCGGTTCTTCCAAGCCCGACTTTATGCTGACCAAAACACGGCCGTCGGAACTGGGCAAGAATGACAAGAAGGCCATCAAGGCGTATCTGATTGGGGAATCCAAGCTCAGCCTCAAGTCCTATTACGACGCCTATGTCAGAAATGGCAACGCAACGCAGTTCCGCAATATCATCACGTTTGCCGAGAAGCGGGTGTACACGCGGACGGCAGTGTTCCTGGCTCTCTACAACGGCGGCAGAAACTCTGCGCAATACCAGGCGGCATTGCAGAGCCTGCTCAACAGGACTGCGCTGCGGAAAGGTGTAGCCGCTATAATGGTCAGTGCCATCTGACATGGCGGCTCAGGCGGCAGGATATTTTCCTGCCGCCTGCCTGATTGCGGAAATTCTTGTTCGGGAGTTATGGATGCCATATTCGCCTTTACGCCATAAAAAGCTGCTCGATCTGCTTTGCGAGCAAAGACAGATTCCACTGGTCGATGCCATTGCGTTGTTCGACGATGACAAGGGCAACCCGGATCTGGAAGCGGCAGAACATGCCATTCGCTTTCTCGAGGGTAGCGATGCCGTGCTGGTCAGGCAGGGTGATGCGGATGATCTCGGTGGATTTGACAGTGACTGCCTTGAAGCGCCTGAGCACTATTGGCTGGTATTGAATAATCTGGCCGGCCTGGAAATAGATACCTGTTCCAGCGTTGAACCGCAGCTGGTTCCCGCCGAGTGGGAAGCGGCGGAACCCAATGAGCAATTTGTCTATCCGCAAGCGCAATATGCCCTGCGCGTCATCGGTGACGTGGAAGGGGCTGCCGCACTGACCGAACGGGTGCGAGCCTTCGTTCACTTCTTTGCCTGTCATCTGATGCTGCGGCGTTTTGACAAGCTTGAATCATTGCTTTCCCTGCATATACGGGCGAAAAATTCCGCTGCAGTGCTGGAAGAAAAATTATTGGAACTTGAACAGGAATTTGGGCCGCTGGAGTTCTTTGATCGCCTGGAGTTGCAGACGATCTACTCTGGAGATAATGCCGGCCAAAAACTGTTTACTGAAATGAAATTGCCCAAAGGTGTATCCCGCGATGACCGTCGTGGAGAAGCGGTGTTTCAGCTTGTTGGATTACATACCCCTGGTGGCGTGGCGCTGCAGCAGTGCCCGGTCTACCTGGCAATTATTGAGGAAGCGGGCATGCTGAAAGTTTGTCATCTGCGCTGGGGTGAAGGGTAAGTCGAGCTGTGCGATGCAGAGGGACTGCCGGCAGCTGCTGGTCTATGATGCTGCCGGGGCGATAGCCCTTCTTGTCAGCCTTCCCGCTCCATTCTCCACCCAAACACCAACCCCAGCCCCGCGAGCCCCCACACAATCAGTGGCGCTGCCGGCAGATCCCAGTACAGCGAACAATACAGTCCCGCCAGATAGCCGCATGCACCCAGTGCCCAGCCGCCGATAATTCCGCCACGGCCCTCCCATTTGCGCACTGCCAGCGCCGGAATCACCAGGCTGGCAAACACCAGGTACACGCCCACCAGTTGCACGCTGGTGGTGATCACCAGCGCGAACACCACATAAAAACCGGCGTTGCCCAGGTGGCGTCCCAATGCCAGCCAGAGCAGGCCGCAGGGGACCAGTACCCCCGCACTCCAGATCAACTGCTCTGTGTCCACCCACAGAATCTGTCCAGCCAGCATCTCTTTCAATGCATCACCACCGTGCGGGTCCTGTGCCAGCAGCAACAGCCCGCCGGTGGCGGCCAGCACAAACAGCACGCCGATCAGCGGTTCCTGCAATTGGCCCATTTTCCTGTCGGTGAGTGCCAGCAACAGTGCGCCACCCAGTGCGGCGGCAGCGGCAAACAGTTGCACCGCCCAGGCGGATTCGAAATCCAGCATGCGCGCGGCGATCACGCCCACGCCGGCGATTTGCGCGATGGCCAGGTCGATGAAAATGATGCCGCGCCGCACCACTTCCCGGCCCAGCGGCACGTGGGTGAACAGCACCAGAATGCCGGCGACCAGCGCCGGCAGAATGATGTCCAGATCGGACCCGCTCATGGCGCGGACCCGTTCAACAGTTGCAGCGTGCGCGTGAACAGCGCGGGCAGATCCGCACTCTGTTCATCACCGCCTGCCGTGAACGGCAGCACGATCACTGGCACCTGCATTTTTTCGCCCAGCCAATGCGCGGCTTTGGCATTTTCAAATGCGGCCACCAGAATCGCCGCCGGTTTGTCGGCCGCGAGTTTTTCCAGCAGACGTTTCTGGTCGGCTCCGCTGGGCGGAATGCCCGGCCTGGGTTCAATCGTGGCGATCTGTTTCAACTGCAGCCACTCCACCAGATATTTCCAGTTGTCGTGGTACACCACTACTTTTTTGCCGCGCAAGCCAGCCGCCTGCTGTTCCCACTGCGCAATCGCACGGGAAAAGTCAGCGTTCCACTGTTGCAGGCGTTGGCGGTACTTGTCGGCATTGTCCGCATCGATGGCCTGCAGCCGCGCGCTCAAGGCTGCACCGATTTTCAGCAACCGGTGCGGATCGAGATGCACATGGGGGTTGCCCTGACTGTGCACATCGCCCGCGCTGCGATCCAGCTGCGCAGGAATGTCCAGTCGCTCCACCTGCATGGCCGCTTCAAAATAGCCGGGCTGGTTCAACTGCACTTTCGGGTTGGCGGATGTGCGCAGCAGCAGCGGCAGCCAGCCGGTTTCCAGCTCGGCGCCGCTGCACACCACCAGATCTGCATTGCGCATCCTGGCGATCAGCGACGGTCGCGCTTCGATATGATGTGGGTCCTGCAGTGCAGTCGTGGCGGTAAAAGTGTCCGCCTGTTCACCGGCAAGCGCAGCACTCAGCGCGGCCCACTCCGGTTCACAGGCAAAAATTTGCAGTTTGGCGAAACTGCTGGCAGGTGCCAGCAGCAAAACGAAAACAATCAGAAGACGCATAAGTGAATTCCTCCGCGATCCGGCTTAGTAGCGGTGAGCGCCGTGGGCACCCAGGCTCATGGTGTACTGGATCAGGAACAGTTCGTCGCGGTCGTCTGGCAGATCGCTGTAGCTGTACTGGAAGCGCAGGCGGGAAAATTCGCTGCGGGAATAATCCAGCATCCAGGTTTCGCGGCTGATGGTGTCGGTGTTGTCGAAGCCGGTGTCGTCCAGAAATTCCGCCAGGTCGATGCCGTTGGCTTCCAGTTCTACCAGAACGTTGTCGGCCTCGATGGCGTCGTAGCGGGCACCGACGCGCCAGGCGGGCAGGAAGCGGTACACCGCTTGCGCGTAGTAGCCGGCTTGCTCGCCGTCATAATCCGCCACCACATTGTTGCCGCCCTCGGCGAAATCCAGCGTGGCATTTTCATCGCGCTGGAAATATTCTGCCTGCAGTACCAGCTGCTGTTCACGGCTGTTGCCGGTGGGTGCCCACTTGAACACCGCATCTGCCCCGATGATTTCCACGTCGCCATCGTTCATCACGAACTCGGCTGCTTCCTGCTCACCTTCATGCTCGTGACCAGCGCCGCTGCGGCTGAGGAAATTGGTGCGAAAGCCCGACATGCCCAGCTGCCAGCTGGCGGTGGTAGAAAGGTCATGGCCGATTTTGGCGAACAGTACCTGGCCGTCGTTGCCGTCATTCTCGCCGCCGGGAAAACCATCGCCCCGGGTGATTTCCGCGCCCAGTTCCAGATAGAAATCCGTCGGTGCCAGCCAGCGGCCCTGCACGCCTTCATCCACCAGCTTGTTGCCAAACAGGGCCGCGTAAACCAGCGGTGCGTCGGCAAAATCCCAGGCGTGTTCGTGCTGGGCATTCAGGTAACCCAGGTGCGAGAAAAACTTGCCGCCTTTCAACGTGAAGCCCTGGCCCAGTCCGAGTGTTTCCACAAAGGCTTCCTCCAGTTCCGTTTCGGTTTCACCGTCGTGCTCATGGAAGGCAAGGGTGGCGCTACCGTAAAAGCTGTCGTCGATGTTGGCGCTGATGCCCAGTTCGGAATGGCCCAGGCCAAAGCCTTTTTCCGGCAAGCCGGCTTCGCCACCGATCTGGAAACCGGGCAGGGCGAATTCGTCGTGATAATCGGCGTAGTAGCCGTCCAGGATCAGGCTGATGGCCGGATTGAATTCGTTGCCGCTGACGGTGCCGGTCTGGGCGTGAACGGATATGGGTTGTACTGCAAACGGAAGTGCAAAAAGGAGCGCGGCGGTTTGCGCGCGCACGGAGGATACTTTCGACATGGAAATGATTCCCTGGTCTCGAATTGGGTTCAGTGCGAGCGACGCGCGTGGGCAAACACGCAGCAAAAATGCAGCCGGCAGCCAGCACCGCGTCGCTCAGCGAAATGTTAGAAGGGTGAAGACGCAGGTATCAGCGCGGTGGCGCGCGGGAGTGAAAGGCAGGGTAGGTTGTTGCAGGGTGAACCAGTGCCAGGATGGCAGCGGGCTGAATGACAGGCGCAACGGAAAGTGTCAGTTGCAGCGGTTGCGCAGCAAGGCCGGGGAAGTGTCCGGCGTGCCCGAGCAGATCGCACAACTGGGTATGTTCGTGGACGAAATGCGTGGAGTCGTGCGTGGCCGCGACAACCTGCACGGACACCAGCCAGCCTGCCAGCAACCAGGCCAGCAGCAGGCGCAGGGGAAACGCTTTACTAGGAACCGGCAGCTTCTTTTTCATCGGCGGCAGGCTCGGGTTTTTTGTCCACCATCCGTCCAAACAGCAAACCCAGTTCGAACAACAGGCACATGGGAACCGCCAGCAGGGTCTGCGAGAACGGGTCCGGTGGCGTCAGGAACATGCCAAACACAAAGCAGAACACGATCACGTAGGGACGCTTTTCCGACAGGTCTTTCACGCTGGTCACGCCGGACCAGATCAGCAGCATGGTGAAGACGGGAATTTCAAACGCCAGGCCGAAGGCAAAAAACAGTTTCAATGCGATGCTCAGGTATTGCGTGATGTCCGGCGTCACCACCACGCTATCGGGCCCTGCCAGCACGAAGAACTGCATGATCACCGGGAAGATGATGAAGTGCGCGAAAGCAATGCCGCCGTAGAACAGCAGCACACTGGCGGTCAGCATCGGAATGGCGACTTTCTTTTCGTGGGCATACAGGCCCGGAGATACGAAGCGCCAGATCTGGTGCAGTACGACTGGCATGGCCAGGAACAGCGCCACCACCAGGGTCAGTTTGAACGGGGCGAAAAACGTGGCGGTGATGTCGGTGGCGATCATGGTGGTGCCTTCCGGCAACTGATCGCGGATCGGCTTGGATACGATTTCGTAAATATCGTTGGAAAAATATACCAGACCGCAGAAGATCAAAAGAATTGACACGATCGCGCGAATCAGGCGGCCGCGCAGTTCCACCAGATGCTCGATCAGCGGCATGTGGGTGTTGGGATCGTCCGGCGTATTCGGATTGGTCATGGACGTGCGGGCTTTTCAGGTTCGGGGGGTGAAACCGGTGCCGGTGGCGGCGCGGGTGCGGCGTTCTCCGGTGAGGGAGCGCTGTGGCGGGTGTCCGCATCCTCGTGCCCGGCCGTGGCGGTCTGGGGTGGTGCGATGACGTTGTGTTGCACAGCCAGCCGCGTTTCCTCAACCGTTTTCTGCGTGTCTTCCAGCGCCTTGCGCGCGTCCTCAAGGCCGGCTTTTTCCAGCTGTTCCTTGATGCGCTGCTGCATTTCCGCCATCTGTACTTCGCGCTCGAATTCGTCGCGGACGGTGGCCACGGTACGGCGCACCTTTCCGATGAAGGCACCGGTCATGCGCACAGCGTGGGGCAGGCGTTCGGGGCCCAGCACCAGCAGCGCGACGATGCCCACCATCACCAGTTCGAAAAAGCCGATGTCAAACATGCGCGATCAGACTCAGACCTGATCCTTTTTCTTTTCCGGCGTCACGTCGATGACGTTTTCCGGCTTTTGCTGTTCAACCTTGGACTTTTCCTCTGCGGCGGTCTTTTCCTCGTCACCCATGGCTTTCTTGAAGCCCTTGATGGCGCCGCCCAGATCACCGCCCAGATTGCGCAGGCGCTTGGTGCCGAACAACAACAGCACGATGGCCAGAACGATCATTAATTGCCAGAAACTGGGGCCCATACATTTACTCCTCGCAGAATGCTTATTTTGACCGGTTTGCCTTTTCCACCAGCCCGGATAGGTCGAACCGCCGTGCCAGCTCTTTCAATACGTCGTCGGACGACAGGCCCATCTGGTGTAACGCCACCAGGGTGTGGAACCAGACGTCTGCCGTCTCATAAATCAGATCATCCATCTGGCCGCTGCGTTCCGCATCTTTGGCGGCGATCAGCATCTCAGTGGTTTCCTCGCCCACCTTCTCCAGGATCTTGTTCAGACCCTTGTGATAGAGGCCGGACACATAGGAACTGTCCGGGGCGGCCTGCTTGCGTTGTTCCAGCACTGCATCCAGTGCCTTCAGTATGTCATTCATGTGTGCATTATAGGGCGAAGTTGTTACTAATTGACCATTAGCAAGTACGGGAGCTGTGCATCAGTTATCGGCTGGAGACCTTAACCGGTTAAGCAACAGCAGTAAACCGGCACTGCCCACCACCCAGGCGCCCGCTGGTACTTCAGACCACTGCGGTATCCAGTCTGGATTGGCCGCCCAGCTTACACCCAGCCCCAGGGCAATCAATCCCAGCAGGGTAAAAATGCGGTCCCGCCGCAGCTGTTTCAGATGGCGCTGTTCCACTTTTTCCAGCAGTTTGTGCTGGTTCTCACTCAGTTTGCGTAGTTCCTGCAGGGCATCCCAGGCCAGTCGCGGCAGCTGCGGCAGTTGCTCCGCCAGGGCCGGGGCATTGCGCTTGATGCTCTGCAGGATCGACGACGGGCCGATCTGGTCGCGAATCCACTGTTCCAGCAGGGGGCGGCCGATGGCCCAGATGTCCAACTCCGGGTACAACTGGCGGCCCAGGCCTTCCACGTGGATCAGGGTTTTTTCCAGCAGTACGAACTGGGGCAGGGCCTGCATCTCGAAGCGGCGGGCGGTCTGGAACAGGCGGATCAGCACGGGGCCGAATTCGATCTCGTGCAGCGGGCGCTCCAGTACCGGTTCCAGCACCGTGCGCAGGGCGTTCTGGAAATCCTGCACCCGGATGGTGGGCGGCACCCAGCCGGCCTCGATCATCAGCAGGGCGATCTGTTCGTAATCCTTGTCCAGCAGGGCCATCAGCTGGCGCGCCAGCAGGAAGCGCTCGGGCTTGGACAGGGTGCCGACGATGGCGCAGTCCAGCGACAGGTATTGCGGGTTGGCCGGGTCCTTCAGCGACACCATCACGTTGCCCGGATGCATGTCGGCGTGGAAGAAGTTGTCGCGGAACACCTGGGTGAAGAAGATCTCGACGCCGATTTCCGACATCTGCGCCAGATCCACCCCCGCGGCTTTCATGCTGGCGGTGTCCGACACCGGCACGCCGTACACCCGCTCCATGGTCAGCACCTTGGACGTGCTCAGGTTCCAGTGGACTTCGGGTACATACAGCAGGGGCGAATCTTCAAAATTGCGGCGGAACTGGGCGGCGTTGGCGGCTTCCTGGCCCAGATCCAGTTCACCCAGCAGGATGTGGCGGTAATCGGTGACCACCTGCGCCGGATGGAAGCGCTTGGTTTCCGGAGCGACTTTTTCCAGGAAGCGGGCACCGGTCAGCAGCAGTGCCAGATCCTGCTCGACGATGTTCTCCAGGCCGGGGCGGATGACTTTCACCACGATTTCGCGGCCGTCTTTCAAGGTGCCGGAATGCACCTGCGCCACCGACGCCGAAGCCAGCGGCTTGCGTTCCAGGCTGCCGTACAGTTCGCTGATCGGGCGCTTCAGTTCCGCTTCGATAATGGCGAAGGCGGCATCCTCGCCGAAGGGCGGAACCCGGTCCTGCAGGTGGGTCAGTTCGGTGATGGCGTCTTCACTCAGCAGATCGTGGCGGGTGGACAGCAGCTGGCCGAACTTGATGAACACCGGGCCCAGTTGCTCCATGGCCAGACGCAGGCGGGCCCAGGGTTGCTCGGCGGTGGAGGCGCCCCAGGCGGCCGGGTGCAGGCAGATCAGCAGTTTCAGCAGGCCGGTGGCGGGGTGATCCGGCAGCAGCTGGTCCAGCCGGTGGCGGGCGAAGACGGTCCAGATGGTGAGCAGGCGGGCGAGGCGTTTCAAGGTTTCACTTCTTCTTTGGCAGGGCGGTTTGCTGCGCGGTCTTGCAGTTGGCGGATGCGCGCTTCCAGCCGGTCGGTGTCTTCCCGCAGTTCTTCCACGTCATCGCGGAAGCGGGCGTGCTGGCGCGGCGTGATCACTACATTGCGTTCTTCCGCCAGAAAATTGCGCGATTGCTGCAGCAGGGTTTTGCCGGCGCGGCCCAGCCAGTCCAGGCCGGTGCGGGCGATTTCGGTGATCTGGTGCGCGGCCACGTCACCGATCAGGTCCCCCAGGGCGCTTTCCAGATCGATATCCAGATCCTTCAGCACTTTCACGAACTGCTGGGCCAGCTGCTGGTCGCCCTCGATTTCGATTCCGCCGCGCATCAGGGCGGCGGGGGTGGTGTCGTCCTGGCGCAGTTGCCGCAGCAATGCCACTGCGGGCCCACGGATGCTGACGTCGGCGTTGCCTTCCCAATGGCTCTGGAACAGCAGGCCTTTGCGGGTAACGCTGATCAACAGGGGAAACGAGGGGCGCTGCAATTCGATGCCAAAGGATTTGCCCTGCAGTTTCTGCAATTGCAGGCGGGTCAGCGGCGCATATTGCAGGGCACGGTTGGCCACCCGCTCCAGTTGCTCGGTGACCAGCGTGGGCAGCAGGGACTGGCGATTGGCATCCATGGTCAGTATTTGAAACCGCGGTGCAGGGCGACGATGCCGCCGGTGAGATTGTGGTAATCCACCCGGTCCAGCCCGGCCTTGCGCATCATGTGTTTCAGGGTGTTCTGGTCCGGGTGCATGCGGATCGATTCCGCCAGGTAGCGGTAGCTGTCGGCGTCGTTGGCCACCAGTTTGCCGATGACCGGCAGTACGCTGAAGGAATAGCGGTCGTACACTTTTTCCAGCCCCGGATTCACCGGTTTGGAAAACTCCAGCACCAGCAGGCGGCCGCCGGGCTTGAGCACGCGGGTCATGGATTCCAGCGCTTTCTGCTTGTCGGTGACGTTGCGCAGGCCGAAGGCGATGGTGATGCAGTCGAAAGTGTTGTCGGCAAAGGGCAGGTTTTCCGCGTTGGCCTGCACGTATTCGATATTGCCGGCGTAGCCGTGGTCCAGCAGCTTGTCGCGGCCCACGTTGAGCATCGAGGAATTGATGTCTGCCAGGAACACCTTGCCGGTGTCGCCCACGATGCGGGAGAACTTCATGGTGAGGTCGCCGGTGCCGCCTGCCAGGTCGAGAATGGTCTGGCCCGGACGGGCGCCGCTCATCTCGATGGTGTAGCGTTTCCACAGGCGGTGGATGCCCATGGACATGAGGTCGTTCATGACATCGTATTTCTGGGCGACAGAGTGGAAGACCTGCCCCACATGCCGGGATTTTTCCGCGATGGGAACGGTTTTGAAGCCGAAATGGGTGGTTTTGTCGTCAGACATCGGGGGCGCCTCCAAATGCGGCTGGTATCTTGGCGGATTCAGGGGGCGGACGCAAGCTGGCGGATTGCCCTCCATGCAGGCCTCCGGAGCGGTGTCGCCAGAGCTGCTAGACTTCCACTGTTTCCTTTATAAATGATCACCATAAACCGCGACCCGAACCGCAACCAGAACCGCAACATCGGACGACCGCCATGCGCTGGACCCTTTCCCGCAAACTGATTCTTTTAACCGCTCTGCCCCTGGCGATGGTGTTCTATTTCGCCGTTTCGGATCTGGCGGCACGCTGGGCCCACCTGCAGGAGCACCGGTCCCTGCTGCGGCTGGCGGAAGTGGTGTCTTCCCTGGAAGAGCTGACCCATCAGCACGCGCTGGAGCGGGGCTTGAGTGCCGGCTTCCTGGGTAGCCAGGGCGCCCGGCTGGGCAGCGAATTGCGCCAGCAGCGGCAGCAGTCCGATGCGGCGGAGCAGGCGTTGCAGCAATTGCGCAATGCCCGCGAGGACAAGATGTCGCCACTCGCCCAGCAGGCACTGGACGATGTGATGGAGGGGCTGCGGCGCAAAGCCGATATCCGTTCCGCCGTCGATGGTCTGCGCGGCAACGGCGTGTTTGCCTACTATTCCGATCTGAACGAACGCGCGCTGGACGCCCAGGATCTGCTGCAGATGGAGGTGTCCGATCAGGACATCCGGCGCCAGCTTCAACTGCGCCTGTTCCTGGGCTGGATCAAGGAGCGGGCCGGGCAGGAGCGCGGTGCGGTGAATGGCGTTCTGGCGGCGGGTAAAGCCACAGGCGCCCAGTTTGCCAGCATCGAGAACTATATCCATGAGCAGGAGCGTCTGGAGCGCATGCTGGCGCAGCTGGCGGATTCAGCCTTTCTGGAGCGGTACCGCGCCGCCACCGGCGGCAGCAGTCTGAGTGGCTTCTACGACACCCGGCGGCGGTTACAGCAGCAGGAAGCGCAACTGGACGCCATCCAGGGGCCGACTCCAGCGATCTGGTTTGAGGCGGCGTCGCTGCGGATCGCCGCCCTTGCCGGCCTGGTGCGGGATCTGGACGGGCAGATGCGGATGGAATTGCAGGCGGAGACTGCCGCTGCCCGCACTGAATTGTGGGCCGAAGCCATCGGACTGCTGCTGGTGCTGGCGCTGGTGTCCTGGACCACCCGCTGGATCGGTGCCGGCATCCTGCACCGGGTGGAACGGGTGGAAAACGCGTTAATGCGGGCGGAAAAGGACGGCCATCTGAACCAGACCCTGGAGGACGACAGCGGTGACGAGATCAGCATCATCGCCCGTTCGCTCAACCGTTTCTTCGCCAGCATTGCCGGCATCATTGGCCATATCGTGCGGGTGACCCTGGGCCTGAACCAGCGCGCCCAGGAATTCCGCCAGCTGACCGGGGCCAACCTGGAGGCTCTGCACCGGCAACAGCTGGATACCCAGCAGATCGCGTCGGCCATCACCGAAATGGCTGCCAGCATCCAGGAAGTGGCCCGCTCCGCCCAGGCCTCAACCAGCCTGACCCAGCTGGCGGGCGAGAGCACCCGGACCGGGCAGGACAAGGCCAACGCGACGCACAATGCGGTGACGCAACTGACCCGCGAACTGGAAAATGCGTCCCGCCAGGTGGGCGAAGTTGCGCAGCAGTCGCAAAAGATCGGCGGCATTCTGGACACCATTCGCGGCATTGCCGAACAGACCAACCTGCTGGCGCTGAACGCAGCGATTGAAGCCGCCCGCGCCGGTGAGCAGGGCCGTGGCTTTGCTGTGGTGGCGGACGAAGTGCGGTCGCTGGCGCAGCGCACGCAGGAATCCACCGCCGAAATCCAGCGCATGATCCAGCAATTGCAGACCGGCAGTGATGCCGTGCGCAGCAGCATGGACACCAGCCGGCAGCACGCCGAGCGCTGCAACGAACTGGCAGAGGAATCCGGCGCCGTGCTGGGCCAGATCGGCACGCTGGTGCATCAGGTGGTGGAACACATGAACCAGATCGCGGTGGCGGCCCAGGAGCAGTCCACCGTCGCCACCCAGATCGACCAGAACACCCAGCAGATCGCCCACAGTGCCGACACCAGCCTGAAAAGTGCCGAGCAGGTGCAAAAGGGTTCCGTCCAGATCCAGGAACAGGCGGCGGAGCTGCAGCAACTGGTGGTCCGTTTCGATGTGGCGCGCTGACTCTCTGCTGCGGGTGCTCCGTTACGGGGCGAAACAAATCCGCTACAGACAATATTCGGGCGTTCTTTATAGTCGTTCCAGGCGCACAGTAATGTGAACGCCAACAACAAGCACCGACCGACATTTTTTAACATTATAAAAATCAGAGCCAGGGTCAGCATGATTGGGGAACTGTTTGGCACCGTCAGTACATTGTGGGAAGGAGGGGAGCGCTACGTATCCGCCACCAAGGTGGGCTGGGAGATCGAGCGTTTTTACCGGCATTACCGCCAGCAGGCGTTGAGCCTGGAACCACTGGAGCAGCGTCGCCTGCTGGCCCAGACCCATTACAAGGGCGCGGTGAAACTGGCCAAGCTGTTTCACGACAACGGCGCCATCTGGGTCAAGTTCGGCCAGTTCCTCAGTTCCCGCACCGACATCCTGCCCATGCAATACATTTCCGAACTGGAAAAACTGCAGGACGACGCCAAGCCCGCCGCCTTTCGCGCCATCGAAACCGTGCTGGTGGAAGAGTGGGGCCGTGACTGGCGCAAACGCTTCGCCCGCTTCGATGATATGCCGGTGGCTGCCGCATCGGTGGCGCAGGTGCACCGCGCCGTGCTGCACACGGGTGAGAACGTGGCGGTGAAAGTGCAGCTGCCGCATGCCCGTCGCCTGTTCAAACAGGATTCCGCCGTATTCAAGGCGCTGGCCACCGTCGGCGCGCCGATGATTTCCCATTTCGATCTGAAGCAGGTGATCGACCAGATCGTCGATATGACCCTGCAGGAACTGGATTTCATGCGGGAGGAAGCGAACCACAAGAAATTCGATTCCCACCCCCACAGCCCTCTGATCTACGTGCCGCATCTGTACGAGGACATGAGCAGTGACCGCGTGCTGGTGACGGAGTGGATCGACGGTGTGCGTCTTACTGACTACCTGAACCGCAATCCCGCCAAAGCCGAACTGTTGTTGCGGGAACTGCTGTCGAGCTATGTGCAGCAGATCACCGCGTTCGGCGTGTATCACGCTGATCCGCATCCGGGTAATTTTCTGGTGATGAAAGATGGCCGCGTGGCGGTGCTGGATTACGGCGCCATCGGCGAACTGACGCAGGAAGAAACCCGCAATTATGCAGTGTTGCTGCAGGTGCTGTTCGGCAAGATCCAGAGCCCGCTGCCTCTGGGCGAGCTGTTCCGCCGCGCCGGTTTTATCGCGCGCGATCAGCAGGTGTTTGAAGAGGTGGCGGAGCTGGTGTTGAAGGAAGCGCTGCGCAAATCCGGTTCCACCGACATCCTGGGCATTGCCCTGAACCGGATGCGGGATCTGAAGGTGCAGATTCCGGATTCGTTTGTGTCGGTGGCGCGGGTGGTGCTGACGTTTGGCGGGTTGTTGAAGACGTATGGAGTGAGTGTCTGATCTGATCCCGTCAGCGCAGACACCTGTTCATCAACACCGCTTCATGGACACCGGTTCACGGATGGGCACTGCGCAGATACTTCCGCTCCGATCTGATCAGCAGTAACGCACCGCCATCGGAGTGGATGTCCGGGTGGGGCTGCCCGGCAAATCCCAGATGATAGTCGCCCTGCCGCACCACAAAATCCCCCGACCGGATCGCACCTTCCAGCACCAGACATTCTTCATCGACAGCATGGGCGTGCGCCGGCAGCATTGAACCCGGTTGCATGCGCCATAGCGCCGTTTGCGTGTTCTGCGCCTCATCCACGTACAGAATCCTGACATCCACGCCGGGCAGGCAGGCGATCCATTCACCTTCGTTCGCCCGCACGGTCAACGTACCGGCTGGCCCCGGTGCGTGAATGCGCTGCAATATCCGCGACCACACCGCTTCCTTGCGCGCGGGGGGCAGCGGTGGTGCCGACACGGCGTCGGCCAGCCACTCCACCACGGCGGGAGAAAGACGGTCATCGTTGTCAGCGGTATTGTCAGCGGCGCTCATACGATCGCCTCCTCAGTTTGCTTCCAATAGTGATACGCAGATCAGATGCAATCGGATGCACCTGACCGCCTGTTTTTTATTCCGTGTTCAGGGAACAGGATGGATTTTCCGTTTTGCCGGGCGCGAGTTCACTCAGCAATTGTTCCAGGGTCTGCTGGGCCCGGCGCAGATGCGACTTGACCGTGCCCAGTGGCAGGTCCATGGACGCGGCGATTTCGGCATGGGAAAGCCCTTTGAAAAACGCCAGCAGAATCAGGTGGCGCTGAATGTCGGACAATTGTGACAGAGCCTGTTGCACGCGGCTGCCTTCCTGCCAGGCCGTCAGCAGATCGATTGGGGAAGGGGCATGAGAAGCGGCTTGCAGAAAGTCGCTATCGATGGCCGAGGGTTCCGCGACAGTGAATCGCATCTGCTTGTGTCGGCGCAGCAGATCGAGCGCGCGCGAACGGGCCATCACCATCAACCAGGCGATGACCGGCCCGCGCGTGACGTCATAGCGTTGCGGTTCGTGCCACACCGCAAGAAACAGTTCGCTGAGAACATCTTCGGCGTCCTGCGCGTTGTTGAGCAGGCAGTGAATCAGTCCGTAAAGACGGTCCGCCGTCCGTTCATAAAGTTGCGCAAGTGCTGCCGGGTCGCGGCGCTGGATCGCGGCCAGCACGGGCACCAGCGCATCGCCAGCAGGATCTGGCTGAGTCGTCGCCATCACACCATCCCGTCATTGATGATGCCCGCAGTATAGTGCAGGCGGCGTTGCGCATGTAAAGAGACAGTGGCAACGCCGCGACAGCCCATAACCAAAGCGAATGACATTCGTGCTGGTTATGGCGCGCTGGTTATGGAAAGCGAGCAAACTGCGCTCAGATTTTCAGCAGTTTGGTTTGATAGACGACAGGGCCTGTGGGCAGGCCAGTGGGCGATCCGCCCTTGGGCTCGATGCTGATCGCCAGCGACTGGTTCTGCAGCAAGGCTGCGAATTGCGCTGCACTCAATCGCAGCGTCACTTCCACCTGACCGGTGGGCAAAATGCCAATGGATTGCGGCGCGCCTTGGCGTGGTAACAGCCAGAGTTCAAAATCTTTCTGCGCATCCACCGCTGGTGCGGCAATGGATTTCAGCCGCACTTGGGTGGCGCGTGCATCGGCGTCCACCACCCACAAGGGCTCCGCTTGTGGTGATTGCACGATGGCGAGCCATTGCTCCTGTGGAATCGTTGCCGTTGGCGACAATGTGCTCTGCCACCACAGCACTGTTGCCAGCAAGGCCGTGGCTGCCGTTGCCGAAAGGCTCCAGCCCTGCCACAGCCAGTGCCGCCAGACCGGCGGTGCAGTGCGCGCCGTTGACGGCCACAGCCGCTGCGTCAGTTGCGACCAGACCTGCGGCGGCGGTGTTATGGCCGGGCCGCGCTCGGCCAGCGGTTGCAGCTGGCGTTCCCAGAACCAGACTTCCTGCCGAATCCGCCAGTGCCGCATCATTTCGCGCTCGAAACGCTTGCGCGCAGGCCCCTTGAGTACACCCAGAACATATTGCGCCGCCAGTGCTTCCACCCCAGCGTCATTGAGTGTTTTCATTGTTCCAGGCACCTCTTGAGACTGCTCAGCCCGCGCCGTACCCAGCTTTTCACGGTGCCCAGCGGCGCCTGCATGCGGGTGGCGAGTTGTTCGTGAGTCTGGCCGTGGTAAAAAGCCTGCAGAATGGAATCGCGCTGCTGCGGACTGATTTCCTCCAGGCAACCCTGCAATGCCAGAAAAGTGGTGTCGTCCGTTGCAGCATCAGCTGCCTGCAAGCGGGCATCGGCCAGCTCTGTCAGGCTGTCGTGATCCAGCGACAATTCGAAGCGGCGCCGCCGCAACACATCCAGCGCCCGGTAACGTGCCACCGTCAGCATCCAGCCGGCGGGCGTGCCGCGCTCGGCGTGGTATTCCCCCGCGTGATGCCAGATGCGCACGAAGGCGTCCTGCAGCACGTCCTCGGCCAGATCCCGGCGGCCCAGCAACCGCATGCACAAACCATAAATACGCGGTGACATGGTTTCGTAAAGACGGCTGAAGGCATTTTGATCGCCACAGGCCACCCGTCCCAGCAGCATCACCAGTTCTGCTTCCTCGATCATGTTGGAACTCCCTGCCCACGTTCATCTGGAATCTATACGGCATTCGGAACCTATACGCGCAGGATGCCGGTTTGGATGCAGCCGGAAAATGTAAATTTTTCACTGCATCCATGGAGAGTGCTTCTGCGTAACTCCGGGTGCCAGCCTGATCGTTCCGTGCAGCACAGGCTGGTGCAGCGCTGCAGCCATCCGGTTGTCGCGACCGTCATCATCCCGGCTTTCAAGGAAACCTGTGTCATGAAAAAGAACATCGTCATGAATAAAAACGTCATCATGAAAAAAATGTTTGTCCGTACCGCCCTTGCCAGCGCCATTGCCGTTGCCGTTGCACTGCCGTTGGCGCAACCCGCGTCCGCTTCCAGTCATCGCGAAGCGCCGTTCATCACCAACACGCCCAAAGTGGACGGAACGGATTTCTACATGTTCCGCAGCTATGAAAGCGGGCGTGAAGATTACGTGACGATCATTGCCAACTATCTGCCCCTGCAGGCCGCTTACGGCGGGCCGAATTATTTCGATCTGGATCCCAGCGCCCTCTATGAAATTCACCTGGACAACAACGGCGATGCGAAGGAAGACCTGACCTTCCAGTTCGATTTCAGGGACGTCACCACTGATCTGAAAGTGCCGGTGGGCGACCGGATGACGTCGGTGCCGCTGAAAAACATCGGCCAGATTGGGCCCGGTGTGGGTGACACCGCCAACGTCAGCGTGCGCCAGACCTATGAGGTTGCGCTGGTGCGGGGCGATCGTCGCAAAGGCGACCGGCATCCGCTGCATCAGGCCGGCAGCCGCCGCACCACCTTCGCCAAACCGATGGACAACATCGGCACCAAATCCATTCCGGATTACAGCAGCTACGCAGCGGCGCATGTCTATGACGTGGAAATTCCCGGTTGTTCCGGCACGGGCCGCGTGTTCGTGGGGCAACGCCGCGAAGGTTTCGCGGTAAATCTGGGCGAGATTTTCGATCTGGTGAACACCAATCCGCTGGGTGCGCCCGATGGTGAAACCAACATCATCGCCGACGACAACATCACCTCGCTGGCGCTGGAATTGCCGATCCATTGCATCGCCAGCGGCAAAGATCCGGTCATCGGCGGCTGGACCACATCGAGCCTGCGTCAGGCCAGCGTGCTGAATCCCGCGCCTGATTTCAGCAAGGGCAAACCGCCGGTGATACAGGGCGGGGCCTACACCCAGGTGTCCCGTCTGGGCATGCCATTGGTGAATGAAGTCGTGATCGGCCTGGTGGACAAGGATCGCTTCAACAGCAGCAAGCCCAAGGACGATGCGCAATTCCTGCAGTACGTCACCCATCCCAGCCTCCCCACCTTGCTGGAAATTCTGTTCGCCGATGCCGGCGCGCGGGCGCCCACCCTGTTTCCGCGCAGTGATCTGGTAGCGGCGTTCCTCACCGGCGTCCCGGGCTTGAACCAGCCGAAAAAAGTGGTGCCAGCGGAAATGCTGCGTCTCAACACCGGTACTCCGGTCACTGCACCTGGATCGCAGCAGAACCTGGGCGTGCTGGGCGGCGATCTGGCGGGCTTTCCGAACGGACGGCGCCCGGGTGATGACGTGGTTGATATCGAGCTGCGGGTTGCGATGGGAGCACTGATCAGCGACAGCGCAATAGCGCCCAACAACACCGCGCCTTTCACCGACGGTGCCACCGTCAGTGCTGCGGACTTCGACAATCAGTTCCCCTACCTGAAAACACCGATGCCGGGCGCTGACGGTTTGTAACGGCAGCGATCATTCATCAATGGCAAAGGAAGACAGTATGCATTCACGCAAATACGCAATCCTGGTTCTGACGACGGTGTTGGCGACGCTGGCCCTGTGCGCCTGCGGCGGTGGTGGCGGTGGCGGCAAGAGCCATGTCGATCGCGGCGGCACCAAACCGCCTGTCAACGGAACGCCCTCCCTGCAGGAATTTGGTGATGTCGTAGCGCGACTGATCCGGCAGCAGGACGACACCGCCGAACCGGAAGCCATCAACCCCGACCTTTGGAGTTATCACGTCAATGAAAACGAAGCAGCGTTTGACCACCTGTTTTAACGCAGGCGTGCTGCTGTTCGTCGCGGTCGCAGCAAGGGCGGAAATTCCGCCCTTGCTGCCGGCCCCGGCACCGCAGCAGGTTATCGTGCAACTGAGCGCCACGGACCAATGGTTGTCGGTATTCAACCGATCAACCGGCATCGATGCAGCGGCCGACAGCGCCGTTTCCACCGATAAGGTTCAGCTTGAAGACATCCGTGCTCTGCTGCAGCAGGCCCGCGAAACCGGCGACCAGCGTCTGCTGGGGCAGGCACTGCATCTTCTCAACCAGATGCCAAAACCAACCACGGAAAGTCATCTGTTGCGCGCCACCGCTTTGCAGGCGTTGCATCGTTTTGATCCCGCGCTCGACGAATTGCAGTTCGTGCTGCAGCGGGAACCCGGCAACGCGCAGGCCTGGTTGCTGCAGGCCACGCTGCACAGCGTGCGCGGTGATTATGTGGCGGCGCAAAAGGCGTGCGGGAAGCTGCTGGGAAAAGTGCCAGCACTGCTCAGCGGCAGTTGCAGCAGCAGCGTGCAGGCCCGGCAGGGACAGGCACAGCGCGCTTATGCGCTGCTGGCGAAACTTTATGAGCAGACGGCACCGGCGCTGAATGATCCCGATATTCTGCATCACGCCCAGGTGAGCCTCGCCGACATCGCCGATCAGCTGGGCAATCCGGCGGCGGCGCACTGGTGGGCACTGGCGCAGCAATCCCGGCCCGGGGATCTGTTCACACGCATCGGCGCTGCCCGGAATGGGTTTCACCGCGGTGCCCATGCCGAGGTGGTTGCGCTGACGGAAAACGCCGACGACATCGACGCGCTGGCGCTGCTGCGCACGCTGTCCCTGCAGCAGCTGGGCAATCCGGCAGCCCTGACGCTGCGGCAGCAGCTGGTGCAGCGTCTCGAACTGGCGCGGGAGCGCGGCGATACCCTGCACGGGCGCGACCAGGCCGCGATCCTGCTGGATTTGCTGCAGCGTCCCGACGAGGCCCTGGCGCTGGCGCAGCAGAACTGGAAGGAACAGCGGGAGCCTGAAGACACCGCTCTGCTGCTGCGGGCTGCACTGGCGGCGCAACGTACCGACATTTATCGCGCCACCTGCGACTGGCTGCAGCAAAGGAACCAGTGGCATGTTCGTTATCCGGCGCAATCCACCGCGACCCAGGAGGCGTCGTCATGAAACCTCTTGCCACGAAACTTCCTGCCACGAAACTTCCTGCCACGAAACTTCCTGTCATAAAACTTCTGGTCATGAATTTTCTGAGGATACTGATTCTGACCGGCCTCGCCATGCCCGCCTGGTCCCATCAATCCAGCGAAAGTTATCTGTACCTGAACAGCGCCACCGCCGAGGGCCGGCTGGATATCGCCATCGCCGATCTGCAGCGGGTGATCGATCTGGATGACGATGGTGACGCGCAGATTACCTGGCAGGAACTCACTGCCCGGCAATCGCAAATCGACCGCTACGTGCAACAACGGTTTGCGCTGGATGCGCAGGACACTCCCTGCGCGCTGATGTGGCAAATGTCTGCGCTCACCCGGCACGTCAGCGGCCAGCATCTGGCGTTTCCCTTTACCGCCGATTGCCCGGCCAATACCGAGTGGAAGTTGCGTTACAGCGTGCTGTTCGATCGCGATGCACTGCATCGTGCGCTGGTGCAATGGAACACGGGAGACGCCAGCGGATTGACCGTGCTCTCAGCGGAAGCGGCGGAGTTCACTCTACCTGCGACCAGTGACGGATGGCAGGTGTTCTCGGATTATTTCCGCCAGGGCTTGCTGCACCTGCTGATCGGTTACGACCACATTCTCTTTTTGCTGGCGCTGCTGTTGCCGGTGGTTGCCCGCCTGTTGTCTCTTGACGTTCCACTGCGGTCTGCCCTGCGCGATACCCTGGGCATCGTCACGCTTTTTACGGTGGCGCATTCCTGTACGCTGGCTCTGTCTGCATTGCAGGTTGTGCAATTGCCGGCGGCGTTGGTGGAAGTGCTCATCGCGCTTTCCGTCAGCGGCGCCGGCGTGGTGGCGCTGGTGCCCGCCTGGCACCGTTACCGCTACGCATTGGCGTTTGGATTTGGCCTGGTGCATGGCTTTGGATTTGCCAATGTTCTGGCGGAGCTGGCCGCTACCTGGAGCGACCGGATCGTGTCGCTGGCAGCGTTCAATCTGGGAGTGGAGGCGGGACAGGCGCTGTTGATCAGTCTGTCCCTTCCGGTGATTTACCTGGGTCGTGGCTGGCTGAGCAAAGCGCACTGGAGCGTGCCCGGCAGCGCAGGTGGCATTGTGCTGTGCGGACTGGTGTGGGCGTGGCAACGGTTGTAGGTGGAGATAGTTATAGGTGGCGCCATGCCGGTTGGCGTCAGGGTTTCCAGGTGCCGATGGTGGCGGGTTCCCGTTTGGCGCCGGCGGCTTTCATCTGGTCCAGGTAGTCGGCCCACATTTTTTCCTTGTGCTGGCACAGGCCGTACAGGTAATCCCACGAGTACAGGCCGGAGTCGTGGCCGTCGTCGAAGGTGATTTTGATGGCGTAGTTGCCGATGGGTTCGACGTTGCGGATGGTAACGAATCTTTTCCCGGTCTGCAGGATGGGCTGGCCGTGGCCGCGCACTTCGGCGGAGGGTGACAGCACCCGCAGCATTTCGTAGCTGAGGCGGTGGGAGTCGGTGCCGTAGACCAGTTCGAGTTCTTTGGATTCGGTGTGGAGCTTGATTTCGGTGGGGGTCATGGCTTTGCTCGAATGCGGTTGGGTGGCGCAGGGAGCGAGAAGGGTAGTCAGGACACGCCGCAAGTACATCCCTGTAGGCTCGTCAGCGACCATCCATGGTCGCTGACGTTCCTGACTACCCTTCTCGCTCCCTGCTTGTCGTTTGCTTTCAGTGCGCTATCGAAATTTTTTGCGCCGTCTTTTACAGAATATACCGGCTCAAATCCTCATCTCCCGCCAGATCCTTCAGCCGCGAATCCACATACTCCGGCGTAATCAGGAACGGCGAGCCAGCATGTTTCGACGCCAGATCGGCCGCATCAAAACTGATATCTTCCAGCAGACGTTCCAGCACGGTATGCAAACGGCGGGCGCCGATATTTTCGGTGCGCTCGTTCACCTGCCACGCCACTTCCGCCAAACGGCGAATCGCGGTGGGCTGGAATTCAACATTCAAACCTTCCGTCTGGATCAGCGCACGGTACTGTTCGGTAAGCGATGCATCGGGTTCAGTCAGTATGCGTTCGAAATCATCCGCCGACAGTGCATCCAGTTCGACACGAATCGGCAAACGTCCCTGCAGTTCCGGCACCAGATCGGATGGTTTGGCCAGATGGAACGCGCCGGAGGCAATAAACAGGATGTGATCGGTTTTCACCATGCCGTATTTGGTAGTGACGGTGCAGCCTTCGATCAGCGGCAGCAGGTCGCGCTGCACGCCTTCGCGCGATACGTCGCTGCCGGTGGTTTCGCCGCGCTTGCAGACCTTGTCGATTTCGTCGAGGAAGACGATGCCATTCTGCTCCACTGCTTCAATCGCCTTGGCCTTGAGTTCTTCCTCGTTCACCAGTTTGGCGGCTTCCTCGTCGCGGATCAGCTTGTGGGCTTCGCGCACTTTCAGTTTGCGCTTTTTCTTGCGGCCGCTGTTGAGGTTGGAAAACATGCTCTGCAGCTGGCTGGTCATTTCTTCCATGCCCGGCGGTGCCATGATTTCAACACCGACACTGCTTTGCGCCACTTCGATTTCGATTTCTTTGTCGTCCAGTTCGCCCTGGCGCAGTTTTTTGCGGAACAGTTGGCGGGTGCTGGATTCGCTGTGTTTCTCGTCGTCGTTGCCCCACTGGTCGCGGGCGGGGGGAATCAGGGCGTCCAGTACGCGGTCTTCCGCCGCATCTTCGGCGCGGGCGCGCATTTTTTCCATTTGCTCGACGCGCAGCATTTTCACCGCCATGTCGGCCAGGTCGCGGATGATGGATTCCACGTCGCGGCCCACGTAACCCACTTCGGTGAATTTGGTGGCTTCGATCTTGATGAAGGGCGCTTTCGCCAGTTTGGCCAGGCGGCGGGCGATTTCGGTTTTGCCGACGCCAGTAGGCCCGATCATCAGGATGTTTTTCGGCGAGACTTCGTTGCGCAGGTCGTCGGGCAGTTGCATGCGGCGCCAGCGGTTGCGCAGGGCCACGGCCACGGCGCGCTTGGCGGCGTCCTGGCCGATGATGTGCTTGTTCAGTTCGGAAACAATTTCCCGGGGTGTCATGTCGGACATGTGAACGTCTCTTGCCGGATCAGGCGCAATCCAGCTCTTCAATGGTGAGGTTGTGATTGGTGTAGATGCAGATGTCGCCGGCGATGTGGAGGCTGCGCTCCACGATGTCGCGGGCACCCAGTTCGGTATTTTCCAGCAGTGCGCGCGCGGCGGACTGGGCGAAGGGGCCGCCGGAGCCGATGGCGATCAGGTCGTTTTCCGGCTGGATCACGTCGCCGTTGCCGGTAATGATCAGCGAGGCGTCTTTATCGGCCACGGCCAGCAGGGCTTCCAGCCGGCGCAGGATGCGGTCGGTGCGCCAGTCTTTCGCCAGTTCCACGGCGGCGCGGGTCAGGTTGCCCTGGTGTTTTTCCAGTTTGGCTTCAAAGCGCTCGAACAGGGTGAAGGCGTCGGCGGTGCCGCCGGCGAAGCCTGCCAGTACCTGGTTGTTGTACAGGCGGCGCACCTTGCGGGCGTTACCCTTCATGACGGTGTTGCCCATGCTGACCTGGCCGTCGCCGCCGATGACGACCTTGCCGTTGCGGCGGGCGGAGAGGATGGTGGTGCCGCGATACTGTTCCACTGTGGATTCCCTATTTCAAGTCTGGGTTTTCTGTCTGGGCGTTCTGTCTGGGGTTAGGCGCGCGGGCCGTCGGGCTGATATGGGGTGGCCGGGCAGGATTTCAAGCGTCGGGCAGGATTTCAGAGAGTAGCCGCGTTCACTACCAGCACTTCAATGCCAGTTACTTCAGCCGCACCAGCATGTACTCAATGTGGTTGTCTGCCAGCATGGTCTTGGCATTTTTGAGTTTTTCCTCGGATTCAAACGGACCAAGCTGCACCCGGTGCCAGATGTCGCCGGGTTTGGTTTCCACTTTCTGTACTTTCACATCAAGGCCCAGCAGGATCAGTTCGGCGCGGCGGTGATCGGCTTCAGCCTGCGTGCGGAAGGCGCCGGTCTGCAGAATGGTCTGGCTGGGGATGGGATCGGATTTGCCGTCGGGCTTCGTGTCTGCCTGGGCGGGTTTGGCGCGGGTGGATTCCGGCTGCGCGACTTTCTTGTCCGGCAGCATATTGTAGAAATCGTATTTGGGCTGCGGCTTGCTTTCGCGGGTGGCCACCGGTTTTTTGGCGGGCTCCGGCCGGGTGGGGGGGCGCACCCCGGCCAGATGATAGAGAAAGGCGATGAACAGGCCGGTGACAATACCGGTGAACAGCCAGACCCAGGCAGGGGCTTGGGATTTTTTCTTGGCCAAAAGCGGGGCTCCTTACATTTTTTCCGGTGCGCTTACACCCAGCAATCCCAGTCCGTTCGCGATGATGTTCTTCACCGCAATCGCCAGCGCCAGCCGTGCATTGCGGATATTGGACTCCTCCACCAGCACCTTGTTGCCGTTGTACCAGGCGTGGAATTCCTGCGCCAGTTCCCGCAGCGTGTGGGTCAGCTGGTGCGGCGCGCGATTACGGGCAGCGCCTGCTACCGCATCGGGCCAGGCGGCGATGCGTTTCAGCAGGTCTTCCACCGCCGGTTCCGGCAGGTCTGCCAGCGCGGCCAGTCCCGCTTCCTGATCGTAGCTGTGGCCGCGTTCGCCCAGTTCCCGCACCATGCTGCAGACACGGGCATGGGCATATTGCAGGTAGAACACCGGGTTGTCGGCGGTCTGCGAGCGGGCCAGATCAATGTCGAATTCCAGATGCTGTTCCGGCGACCGGGTGAGGTAGAAAAAGCGGGTGGCGTCGTTGCCCACTTCTTCGATCAGTTGCGCCAGCGTCACGAAATTGCCGGAGCGTTTGCCCATGCGACCGGATGACAGGGTGACGAATGGATCAGTGCCACATGGAATTTGTCGGCTTTGCCGGTTAGGGCTTCGATGGCGGCGCGCACCCGCGCGATGTAGCCGTGATGATCCGCACCCCATACATCGATCAGCGTGTCGAAATGACGTTCCAGCTTATTCAGGTGGTAGGCCACGTCGGCGGCGAAATAGGTGTGAATGCCGTTGTCGCGGATCAGCACGCGGTCTTTCTCGTCGCCCAGTTGCGAGGTGGCCAGCCAGAGCGCGCCATCTTTTTCATAGACATGGCCGCGCTGCTTCAGCAGGTCCATGGCGTGGGCAATGGCGCCGCTGTCCAGCAACGAGCGTTCGGAAAACCACTGGTCGAATTCCACGTTGAAGGACTGCAGCGTGGCGCGGATGGAATCCATCTGCGCATTCAGCGCGAAATCCTGCACCACCCGGTAGCCGGAATCCAGCAGGGTGCGCACGCGTTCGATCAGGGCGTCCAGGTGCAATTCTTTCTTGGCCTTGATCTCTTCACGGGTTGTCGCCGTATCGCTTTCCTGCGGGTCTGCGGGATCTTCCGGCAGTCCCTGCATCACTTCGGAATACAGGCGCAGGTATTTGTCACTTACCTTGGCTTTCAGCGCTTCGGCGCAGTCTTTCACGTACTCGCCGGGATAGGCGCGGGACGGGATTTTCACGCTCTGGCCGCAGGCTTCCAGATAACGCAGGTACACCGACACCGCCAGCACATCCGCCTGCCGGCCGGCGTCGTTGATGTAGTACTCACGGTGCACCTGATAGCCGGTGGCCTGCAGAATGTTGCCCAGTGCCGAGCCGTAAGCCGCGCCACGACCGTGGCCCACGTGCATCGGACCGGTGGGATTGGCGGAGACGAATTCCAGCAGCACTTTTTCGCCGTTGCCCACGTTGGGGGACGAAAACGCGGCGATGTTTTCCAGCACCTGCCGCACCACGGCAAAACGGCTGTCGGCGGACATGAAGAAGTTGATGAAGCCGGGGCCGGCGATATCCACCTTCGTGATGGATGTGTTAGCCGGCAGGTTGTCGACGATCAGCTGGGCCAGATCCCGCGGCTTCTGCCCGGCGGCCTTGGCCAGGGTCATGGCCAGGTTGGTGGCGAAGTCGCCGTGGGTCTTGTCCTTGGTGCGGTCCACCTGGATGCGGCGCGGCGCGTCAGCCGGAATGATGCCTTTGGCGACGAGGTTGTTGAACGTGGTATCCAGCAAGGCTTCCAGGGTCTGTTTCATGGGTTTGGCGCGTGGTCGGGTCCGGTTGAATGTCAGGCAGCTTGTCGCAGGCTTGCCGCGAAGAGCCGGGTATTATGGCCGTTCAGGGGGGTGATTGCCAGAAGGCCGCTTTGATTACAGATTGTTCGGTTGGGTTGCGGCGGGTAAAGAATGGTTGCGCTGTCGTAGCCGGCGCTGGCGTCGTCCGGTGGCGGTCTTAGAATGACTGTAATTCCTATAAAAATAATAAGCGGTTTGAAGTAATGCTGGTTCGTTCGCGCACCTTTCTCAATCAGGCGACCCCCGCCCAGCGCTGCATTCTGGTAGTGGCAACGAATGTTCCGTTCCTGTTGGCCTTCATGGCGGCCCAGAGCGCGGGATTGCTGGTGCCGGCATGGCGCACCTATCTGAATCCGTTCTGGATACAATTCGGCAACCTGTTGCTGGGCAGCCTGGTGCTGATCCAGCTGGCGGTGCTGTTCTGGCTGTGGCCGCGCCGGCTCAGCCGCCAGCCCTTGCGGGGCGCCTATGTCCTGCTGGCCTGTCTGGTGAGCGTCGGCTTTTCCTTCGAAGCCTTTCTGTGCGGCAATCTCACTTTTCCCACCAATCTGGTGATCGTCGGCATCATTCCCTGCGGCCTGCTGCTGCTGGACATGCGCTCCACGGCCATCGCCCTGGGCCTGGGGGTGATTTTTATCTGGGTGAACGATCTGGCGATTTTCACCGGCGTGCTGCCTTATGCGCCTGGCTACGCCCCGGCGGCCTTTTCCGGCGGCGAGCATGCCCTGATGGCGGAAGTCTTTCGCACCGGGGTTTTGTATGTGAGCGTCGTTGCCTATGGCATGCTGATCTGGCTGCTGTTCGGGAATTATGACCATCACCGCCAGGCGCTGACCCTGTTGTCGAACCAGGACATGCTAACCGGGCTGGCCAACCGCCGTCGTTTCATGGAACGGCTGGATGCCGAGTGCGCCCGGCTGACCCGGATTCACGCGCCGCTGAGCCTGGTGATGATCGACGCTGACCACTTCAAGAAGATCAACGACAGCCACGGCCATCCGGTGGGTGACGAGGTGCTGCGCACCCTGGCCCATCTGCTGGGCCAGCAGATGCGGGTGCCGGCGGACCTGCCGGCGCGGATCGGGGGCGAGGAGTTTGCGATCCTGCTGCCGGACACCCGACTGGAAGGCGCCGTGGCCGTGTGCGAACGCCTGGCCGCCAGCCTGCGCCGGACGCCGCTGCAAAGTCCGCAGGGGCCGTTCCATCTCACCCTGAGCATGGGGGTGGTGGAAAGCTGGCACCTGGACCCGGAAAAATTGCTGCACTATGCCGACGCCAACCTGTACCTGGCCAAGGGGCAGGGGCGCAACCGCATCATCGCATCCCGCATTGCACCGGAGGCCCTCGATGAACGCACTGATACTCTGGCTTGAAGACCAGTTCCGCCAGCAGCGGGACATCAATGGCTGCCTGGTGATGTCGACCCTGCCGCTACCAATGTTCTTGCTGTTTCTGCTGATGCCCTGGGTGGCCCGGACCGATGCGGCCTGGAGCACGATCTACAATCAGGAACTGCTGCCGTTCACCCAGATCGTGCTGGTGCTGGTCTTGCTGGCGCAGGTGGCCATCGGTGTGATCAGCTGGCGCAATCGCGATTGCGGTGAGGATCTGCCGGTGCTGTCCCTGTTCACTGTGGTGACCGTGTTCGCCGGCGTGATCACCCTGTGCATGGGCTACGGTTACAAGGATTCGCCGCTGATGCTGATGTGCATGGGCATGCTGATCCTGACCCGGGTGCTGTTCAGGCCGGCCGTCTACAAGGCCGTGTTTGTCGGCATGGCCGCGCTGTTCGTCTGCAGCGAGATCGCGTTCTGGACCGACGCCTTTCCCTACGCCCCCCTGCTGCAGACGCCCATTTTTGTCGGTGACCAGCTCACGTCCTGGTGGGCCTTCTGGCTGCGGGTGGTGTACTGCATGATCGCGATTCCCCTCTGCGCCCTGTTCTTCATGCTGTTTCACATCATGGAGCGGGAAAAGCAAATGCTGGAGCAGCTGGTGCGCACCGATTCCCTCACCGGCCTGGCCAACCGGCGCGAGTTCATGCAGCGTTTCCAGGTGGAGCTGCATCGTCATGCCCGCAAGCAAAAACCGTTGTGTCTGTTACTGATCGACGTGGACCATTTCAAGCAGGTCAATGACAGTCACGGCCATCCGGCGGGCGACCGGGTGCTGGAAGGGTTGGGCCGTATCCTGCTGATCGGCCTGCGTCGGAATATCGATATTGCCGGCCGTTTTGGGGGTGAGGAATTCGTGGTGTTGTTGCCGGAAACCGCGCTGCCCCAGGCCAAAGCCGTGGCCGAACACCTGGCGCGCCGGTTTGAGGCGGAGGAATTCCTGGCGGCGCAGACCCCGTTCAATGTCACCCTCAGCGCGGGTCTGGTGCAGATCAGCGGCACCGATCCCGATCTGGCGTTGCGGGTGGCGGACGAAAACCTGTATGCCGCCAAGCAGGCCGGCCGCAACAGGGTGGTGGCAACGGTGATGACGCGGGAGGAACGCCGACCGGCAGTCGTGTGCGAATGAGGGTTTCGGCTCATAATGGAATGATGCAGTAGGGTTGAACCGGAACTGGGCGCGGCAGGGAACAGGATGTAGCCGCGCATCAGCAGGGTGGCGCGGATGACGGAACAGGCGGGCGGGGAATTTATTCCACGGGAAGAGCTGGAGCGGCGGCTGACGGCGTTGGCGGAGCGGAACGCGAAGACGTTGCCATTGTTTGCCGCGCGCTGTGCATTGCGCGCGTTTCCGCTGCTGGCAATACCGGAGGATTTCGCTTTCTGGCCGGAGCAGGAGCGGACGCTCAACCTGCTCGCCGTGTGGCGAGCCCTGACGCTGGCCTTGTCGGGCGAGTGGATGCCAGCGCAGATCGCGACAGGTGCCCAGCGCGCAGCAGCGGCAGCGCGGGGATTTCTGGCCGGAGGCGAAGACTCGGCACTGCAGGGTGAAGTGCTGAAATGGTCCACCCTGGTGGCGGTGGCGGAGCTGGTCACGCGGGCAGGAACTGCGCCCGGGTTGTCTGCTGGGGAGCAGGTGGCGCTGGCAATCAATGTTGCAGAAACCGTTCACCCGTTTCTTTTGCACCTGGCCGGTGAAAACAGCACTGCCGTCGTTTTGCAAGATCTGGATCAGTGTGAATCCAGGGGCGCGGAAATAGTGCAAACCGCACCTCTCTGGCTGGGCCTTACGCCATCTCCCCGTCTGGTTGAACTGGCATTTGAACGGCTGCCGCAACAGTTGCAACTGCGTGCCAAACGCGAATCGCCGCAGGATTCCCAGAACATTGGATTGATAGCGGGTATCGCCGACCGATACCGGGCGCTGCTGGAGCGCGGTTACACGGCGCCTCAGGCCCCAAATGCAGCAGCAGAATCCCTGCACGAACCCTGGGACGAAACCCAGGTGGTGAAAGCCATCCCGGATCTGGAAACGCTCTCGTCTGCGGCTCTTGGAAAAATCCCGGCGGATGAAACCCTGTTCCAGCAATTTCCACCCGGCGCTCCCGCTGCCGCTGAATCTGCCCCGGAAAAAACGGCTGTCGACGCACTGCTGCAACGGGAGCTGTCCTACCGCCCCTCCGACCGCCACAGCATCGAGCAGATCAGCGAGGTGGACCATCTCAATCGCGGCAAGCTGGTAGAAGCGCTGGCCACCGTGCTGGCGGCGCCCGGCAACGAAAGCCACCAGACCATCGGCCTGCTGGGCGACTGGGGCGTGGGCAAATCCACCCTGGTGCATTTGCTGAAAAACGAACTGGTGCGGCGGCAGGACCAGCAACCATTCCTGTTCGCCGAATTCAACGCCTGGGCCTATGAACACACAGACAACCTGCAGGCCGGCATTGCCCAGGAAATGCTGAAAGCGCTGTCGAGCGATATGCCACGGCCGAAAAGCAGGGTCGCACCCGCTGCCAGCAGCGGTGCCAGATTGCGGGCCTGGCTGCAGGAGCGCCTTGAACCGGGTCTGTGGCTGTGCAAACGGTTCCTGATCACCTGGCAATTTGCCATCGCCCTGAATGGCACGCGCATGCTGTGGCTGCTGGTGATGCTGCTGGTGGCGCTGCTGCCTTTCACCTGGGATGCGGCCGGCAAGGCACTGACCGAATTTTTTTCTGCCTCAGGCACTCAGGCTGGCAAGGCGATGGTGACCACCGTCGGCACTGGTATCTGGGTGCTGGGTTTTCTCTATTATTTCGCGACCCGGATCAAGGATGTGCTGGCCAATCCGCTGGCAAAAGAACTGCTGACCTATCTGAAACTACCGGATTATGGTGAACATCTCGGCGCCATTCCCGTGATGCGCAAAAATATCGAAACCCTGTGCCGGGTGCGGCTGAAATCAGGCAGCCGTCAGCACAAGGACCGGCGCCTGCTGTTCGTGGTGGACGATCTGGATCGTTGCGGCCATGAAGGCATCGTGAAAGTATTGGAAGCGGTGCGGCTTGTGCTGGATCTGAAGCGCGTTACCGTGATCATTGCCGTGGACCAGCGCATTGCACTGGCCGCACTGGCGCTGCACTACAAGGAACTGGCGGAACATCATCAACTGCAGAATCCCCGTGCCATTGCCCGCGACTATCTGGCGAAGGTGATTCATTTGCCGATTCTGCTGAGCCCGCCGGATGATAAATCCATCGAAGGCTACCTCAATCACATCTGGCAGGAGCAGACGGGGGATGTCAGCGTGGAGTTGCCGACACCGGAGCAAAAACCTGCAGCGCCGCCGTCCAGTGCGGGTGTACCTGCTGGCAATGCCAGTCCGGTGCAGCAGGCAAACGTCGCGCCGTTGTCGGATGCCGTTTCCACTTCCGCAAACAATGTTCCCGCGAACAATGTGATCCCGCTGAGCCCTTCCGTGAATGTATCAACTGCTCCCGATGCGCCCGCGGCAACGCCCGACACTGGCAGCAACCCGACGCCGCCACCCGACCAGCCCGCTCCGCTGGTTGTCCCCGGCCTGAGCACATTGCAGAAGCAGGCCTTTCTGCACTGGGTAAAACATTTTCACCTGACCAATCCGCGTCAGCTCAAACGGCTGCACAACAGCTACAACCTGCTGCGGCATTTTTACGGCGAGGACAATGCCGGCCCGGCGCCGGTCACGGCTGCCGAGTTGGTGAAAACGCTGGAATTTCCGTTGATGGTGACCTTGTTCGCGCTGGAGTATCTCAACAGCCTGGACGATCCGCCGCTGCGTGCGCATCTGAAATCCCGCTTGCGTGGGCGCAGCGAACAATCCTTCAGTAACGAAGCCGAGCCGGAGACAGGCGGGCAACCGTTCAGTGCCGCCGTGATCGCACTGATCAACCGGTACATGCCGGTCACCCAGGTTCATCTGGTGGATGCAGTGGAGCCTTTCGTATTGCCGGCTATCGAACAGGACGTGGTACGGGAACCGCAGGCGCAAGCGGTACCGACGAAACAGGCGTGAAGACGATGCTGTTGCAGCATCGTCCGTCAAACTCCTTATCTTGCGCCTGTTTTCACCCCAGCGAGTGCTGGATGGGCGCCGACGTGGTGGCGCCGCGGCTGGTGGCGGCCCGGTCGCGCAGATTCAGGAAAGGCTTCTCCACCAGCAACCAGCACAGCACGCCGATCAGCATGGTGATCAGCAGCGACAGCGTCGCAGTGACGGTCAGCGTGGCGAAAATCCGCCAGCTAGCATCCGCGATCGCCCACTGGTGAGTGAAGAGATAATTGATCTGGAACATCACGCCGATGATCACGATCATGTGCACCAGATACATGGAATAGGTGAGCTGGCTGAACGGCTGCCACAGGCGGATGGACAGAATCCGCGCCAGCCAGTGACCGTCGTGCAGTTGCAGGAACACCGTCAGCATGAACCAGGCAATGCCGGCCGAAAACAGCGTGCGATTCACCACCAGATAAGTGCGCAATCCCCACGAGCCGCCATCCAGCACTTCATTGGTCACCGGAAAGAACAGGAAGAACAACGTGAGCGTGGCCATCAGCAGGTTGATGGCAAAAAACGCGCGGCGATGCGCGAGCAGCCAGGTGGTCAGTTGCTCGCGATGGAAACAGTAGGCGCAGGCTGCGAAGGTGCCGCACACGAACGGGCCGTAGCGGGTTATCAGGTTGTCGTAAATGTTGGTGTAGAAAGTCGGGCAGATTTCTTTATCGGTGAGCAGGGCGCGATAGTCGCTGCTCCACATATCGGGCAGAAAATAAAACGCAGCCAGCCGGGCCACGAACGAAAACAGAAGCAATCCGCCCAGCACCCGCAAAAAAGGCCGCCCCGGCAGACGGGCGATGACGATCAGCAGCAGTGGCAGCAGCAGATAAAACTGTTCCTCCACCGCCAGTGTCCAGGTCCACTGCAGTGCCATCTGGTCCAGTTCCAGAAAATTGTTGATGTAAAACAGATTGGCCCAGACGTACTCGTGATTGCGCCCGCCCGACAGCCAGTACAGAAATAATATCAGTGCATACACCGGGGTCAGGCGCAGGTAGCGGCGGAAATAAAAGCGTCCCAGCCGGATCGTGCCGGTGCGGTTCACTTCCTTGAACAGGATCAGGCTGATCAGAAAACCGCTGAGAATAAAGAACAGGTCCACCGCCTTGTCGGCGTTGAAAATCCACCACAGCAAGGGTGAGGCTTCTCCCAGCGCAAACACGCTTTCTTTGCCGGCGACCATGCCATAGGAATAGCAGGTGTGAAAAATCAGGATCCACAAAAAACTCATGCTGCGCAGACCGTTGATCAGATCAAACGCGTCCTGCTGGCGGGCAAACAGCGCGGCCAGGTTTTTCCCGGGGGACCATGCACCTGTAATACTGGCATTGGTTTGCGCAGGGGCGACGGCGGTCATTGTGTTTCCTTTTTTGTTATTTGAATTGGGTGGGAGCCAGTTGATTCTAGAAAGGAACTGGCGTGCCACCAAGTGCAGCATACGACAACTTTGTGTCCCAGGGCCGCCAGAATGGGCCAGTGGTGGCACGGTTTTGTTTCAATAAGTGAATGATCAGGCTGTTGCGGGCGGATGTTAATCCAGAGTGACAGGATCGACGTCCAGGCTCCAGCGCAGCTGATGGCCGGCAGTGGCTTCCAGGTGCTGCGCCAGCTGTTTCAAAACGCTTTGCAGGGCAGGGCGCTGGTCCGCACGCAGCATCAGCTGATAGCGATACCGGCGGGCCTTTTTCGGCATCAGCGCCGGTGCCGGACCCCAGATTTCCACCTGTGCCGCCTGTGCCAGCGGTTCCAGCCACAGACTGACCTGTTGCAGAAACCCGGTCGCCAGACGCGGATCGGCGCTTTCCGCCCGCAGCAGTGCCAGATGCCCGAACGGCGGCATGCCCATCAGCTTGCGTTCGTTCAGCAATTCCGTGGCGAAGCGGCCGTAGCCTTCCGCCAGCAGGGTTTGCAGCAATGGATGCCCCGGCTGGTGCGTCTGCAATATTACCTGGCCGCGATCATCGCCGCGCCCGGCCCGTCCGGCGACCTGCATCAACAGCTGTGCAGTATGTTCGGTGGCGCGAAAATCTGCTGCGAACAGGCCCGCATCCATATCGCAAATTGCCACCAGCGTGACACGGGGAAAATGGTGCCCTTTTGCCAGCATCTGCGTACCGACCAGGATGCAGGGTTGGCCCTGGCGAATGCGTTCCAGATGCTGCGCCATCGCCTGCTTGCGCTGGGTGGTGTCGCGGTCGATGCGGATCACCGGAAACTTCGGGAAGAGGGCGGTGAGATTGTCTTCCAGTCGCTCCGTGCCCATGCCGATGGGACGCAGGTCGGTGCTCTTGCAGTGCTCGCAATGGCGCGGAATCCGTTCCTGATGGTTGCAGTGATGACAATGCAGGTGCGCCGGATTGGCGTGGCAGGTCATGCGGTGGTCGCAGTGGGGGCATTCCTTGTACCAGCCGCAGTCGTGGCACATCAGCACTGGCGCATAGCCGCGACGGTTGATGAACACCAGCACCTGCCGCCCCGCCTGCAGGGTCTGCTGCATGGCTTCCAGCATTTCCGGCGCCATGCCGTGGGTGAGCGGTTTCTGGCGGATATCCAGCACGCGGAAGCGGGGCTGTTGTGCATTGCCGGCGCGCTGGGTCAGCGCCAGATGCACATAACGGCCACTGCGCGCGTTGTGCAGGGATTCCAGGCTGGGAGTGGCACTGCCCAGCAGTACCGGCACGTTCTCGATCTTGCCGCGCATGATCGCCAGATCGCGGGCGTTGTAGCGAAAACCATCCTGCTGTTTATAGGAAAGGTCATGTTCCTCATCGATGATGATCAGGCCCAGGTTTTCCAGCGGCGTGAACAGGGCCGAGCGGGTGCCGATCAGGATCGCTGCCGCGCCGGTGCGGGCCTTGCGCCAGCTGGCCAGACGCTCCCGGTCGGTGAGGTGGGAATGGAAGCTCACCACCGGTACGGCAAACCGCTGCTGGAAGCGGTGCAGGGTCTGCGGCGTCAGGCCGATTTCCGGCACCAGCACCAGCGCCTGTTTGCCCTGCTGCAGGCAATGCGTGATGGCCTGCAGATAGATTTCCGTCTTGCCGCTGCCGGTGACGCCCTCCAGCAGAAAAACCCGGAATTCGGCGCAGGCGTCGAGTGGCGCCAGTGCGTGTTTCTGTTCTTCATTCAGTGTGAGGGGACTTTCCGCCAGAATCTGCTCCCGCCGCCAGTGGGCGCGGGCGGGGCCGTCCTCGTGCTGTTCGATCAGGCCCTTGTCCGCCAGTGCCCGCAGGATCACCGGCTGCACACCGAATCCCGTCAGCAGTTGCTGGTGCAGGCCATCCGGGTGCTCGCGCAACAGGCGGATCGCGTCCTGCTGGCGCTTGGCCCGGCCCAGCTGTTCCAGTCCGATCAGGCGACCTTTCTGCGTCAACTGCCAGCGCCAGGTCCGTTCATCCCAGCCGTCGGCACTGTTACGCAGCTGGTTGGGCAGTGCGGCACCCAGCACGTCGCCGGCGGCATGCTGATAATAGTCGGTGGCCCACTGACACAGACGCAGGATCGGCGGGGTCAGCGCTGGCTCGTCATCCAGCAGGGCGGTAAGGGTTTTCAGTTTGTCGTCGCCGTAGGCGGAATGGGGTGCGACGCCGGCGATGATGCCGATCACCTGCTTCTTGCCGAAGGGCACCTGCACCCGACGGCCGGGCTGCAGTTCTGTCACCGGCTGGTCGGCGCGGGGCAGGTAGTCGAACGTGCGCCGCACCGGCACGGGCAGCGCCACCTGGACAATGGTGTGGGCCGGGGCAGGGCGGGGTGTAGGGGAGGTCGGCTTCACGGCGGAAAAAGTCAATGCAATCCAGATGGTTGCGGGATCGGGGTTGCGGCCACTCTACTGTGTCGGCCAACAATTTGCCAGACTTTGGCAACCTCTGGTATCATGCGCGCCCTTGTGACATACCCATGTACCCTTCATGCGGTGCCCGACCTGGATCGGGTGGCGGCGTGAACCCGAAAGGTGAGACTTCCATGAAAGCTGACATCCATCCGCAATACGGCGAAATGACTGCAACCTGCACCTGCGGCAACGTGATCGCCACCCGCTCCACCCTGAGCAAAGACATCCACATCGACGTCTGCTCCGCTTGCCACCCGTTCTACACTGGCCAGCAGAAAGTGGTCGACACCGGTGGCCGCATCGACAAGTTCAAGAAGCGTTTCGGCGCGGTGGCTTCCATCAAGAAATAATGCGCGTGTATTCCCGCAGCAGCAGAAAGGCTCCCCACGGAGCCTTTTTTGTGGGCGCTTTTCGCTGGTTGTGCCTGCCCTGGCTGGTGCTGGTTATCGGCGCTGCCCCGGTTCAGGCGGCTCCGGACTGCTCCCTCGCCGATTCCGCCAAAACCGAAAGCGTGCAGGCGGAAAAGGTGCTGGACGGCGACACCCTGGTCCTCACCGACGGGCGTCGGGTGCGGCTGATCGGGGTGAACACGCCGGAAGTGGAACACCTGCCGCGTCCGGCGGAACCTCTGGCGGACGATGCCCTGCGCCAGCTGCAGGCAATGGCAGGAAAAAGCCGGCTCTACCTGGAGGTAGGCGCCCAGCCCCGCGACCATTACGGCCGCACTCTCGGCCATCTTTATGCGGCGGACGGGCGCAATGTCATCGCCGAATTGCTGCGGCAGGGCCTGGGATTCCAGGTGGCGATTCCACCCAACCTTGCACACGCCGACTGCTACGCCTCCGCCCAGACCCAGGCCCGGGAAGCGGGCGCCGGGGTGTGGAGGCATGATTATTTCAAACCGCAACCGGCCGACAGCAACACGCTCAAGGGTGGCTACCAGCGCATTCAGGGTCGGGTCGAAAAGGTGTCGCTCACCAAAAAAGTGATCTGGGTGGATCTGGCGGGCAATGTCAGTCTAAAACTGGACCGCCGTCATGCGGCCTATCTTGAAGGCGCGGCACTGGATCAGGTGGTGGCCCAGTCCCGCGCCGGTCCCGGCAGTGGCGACCTGGTGCTGGAAGTGCGCGGCTGGCTGATTGACCGCCGCAACTGGGGCGGCAAGATCCAACAACAGATTGCGTCCGGCCAGCGCAAACGTTTTCTGGTCAACCTGTCCCATCGCAGTCAGTGGGAAACACTGCCGGTGTCCACCCGGTCACATTGACGCATTTCATCCCTGCCGAAGTCTCCACTTCCGCGCTGACGCCCGCATTTTCCTGTGTGGCAGCGTGAATCGGGTGTTGAGCACGCCGAGTGATTTCGCTATCCTACACCACCCCTTTTTCGAGCGCGCCGGGTGGATGAACCCCATCCATTCAGGTCCGACCGTTCCGCCAGCCGTCTACACCGTTGCTGGCCAGCCACAACCAGGCTCTGAACACTCAATGATTCAATAAGCAGACCATCCCAGCATGCCCCAGTAGGGAACCCTATATATATGTCGTCCGATCTGAAGAAAGCCGCGCTCGAATATCATGCCTTGCCCCGTCCGGGCAAAATCTGCGTCGAGCTCACCAAGCCCACCGAGACTGCCCGCGATCTGTCCCTGGCTTACAGCCCGGGTGTGGCCGAGCCGGTGCGGGAAATTGCCAAGGATCCGGAAGCGGCCTACAAGTACACCAACAAGGGCAACCTGGTGGCGGTGATCAGCGACGGTACCGCGATTCTGGGTCTGGGCGATCTGGGTTGTCTGGCCAGCAAACCGGTCATGGAAGGCAAGGGCGTCCTGTTCAAGCGTTTCGCCGGCATTGACGTGTTCGACATCGAAGTCGACGCGGAAAGCCCGCAGGCCTTTATCGACACGGTGAAGCGCATTTCGCCCACCTTTGGCGGCATCAACCTGGAAGATATCAAGGCGCCGGAATGCTTCGAGATCGAGCGCGTGCTGATCGAGCAGTGCAATATTCCGGTGTTCCACGACGACCAGCACGGTACCGCCATCATCGCCGCCGCCGCCCTGCTCAACGCTCTGGAAATTCAGCACAAGCGAATTGAAGACATTTCCATCGTCTGTATTGGCGCCGGTGCCGCTGGCGTCGCGACCCTGCGTCTGCTGGTGAGCATGGGCGCGAAGAAAACCAACATGTACGTGCTGGACCGCAACGGCGTGATCCATTCCGGCCGCAGCGACCTGAACCAGTACAAGGCAGCTTTCGCCCACGAGACCGACAAACGTACCCTGGAAGATGCACTGGCGGGCGCCGACGTGTTCATCGGTGTGTCCAGCGCCAACCTGCTGACCCCGGACATGCTGCGCCTGATGGCAGACAATCCGATTGTGTTCGCACTGGCCAATCCCGATCCGGAAATTCGCCCGGAACTGGCCTATGCCACCCGCAGCGACGTCATTGTCGCCACCGGTCGCAGCGACTACCCGAACCAGGTCAACAACGTGCTCGGGTTCCCCTACATTTTCCGCGGCGCCCTGGATGTGCGTGCCACGCGTATTAACGAGGAAATGAAGGTGGCAGCGGTACGCGCCATCGGTCGCCTGGCCAAGGAGCCGGTACCGGCTGTGGTGGAAGCAGCTTATGAGGGGCAGCACCTGGAATTCGGTCGCGAATACATCATTCCCAAGCCGATGGACCCCCGTTTGCTGGGCGCCGTCTCAGCGGCAGTGGCGCAGGCGGCGGTGGATTCCGGCGTGGCGACCCGCCCCTACCCGGCGCACTATCCGCTGGAGACGCAGGCAGACATCCGCTATTACTGATGTCTGCATCACCGATGCGGGAGAAGGTTTTTCCGCAGGAATAAAAAAGCCGACTCTTTGCAGTCGGCTTTTTTGTGTCTGCAATTATTGGCAGGCATCAGACAGTGTTAACAAGCCCTAGAACAGCGATTCCGGCATTTCGCTGCTGCTCCCGCCGCTGCCGGCAGACGCAGGCCCTTCGCCACCTTCCACAATAAATTCCGGTACTTCCTCCTCGCGGAAATATTCAATTTCGCCGTAGGGGTTGTCCGGGCTCACCCGCAATCCGCTGTCCGGATCGACGCGGACGGTGGCAATGCCATCCGGAATCCTGGGCGGTGTCTGCGGTGAGTCCTTCAGCGCCACCCGCATGTAATCGATCCAGATCGGCAGTGCAGCGGTGCCGCCAAATTCGGCGCGACCCAGATTCTGTGGCTGGTCGAAGCCGACCCATACCGTGGTGACGACCTTGGGATTGAAGCCGGAAAACCAGGCATCCTTCTGATCATTGGTGGTGCCGGTCTTGCCGGCAATATCGGTGCGGTTGAGCTCCCGTGCCCGGGTGGCAGTGCCGCGCCGGATCACGTCCTGCAGCATGCTGTAAAGCTGGAACTGGGCCCGTGGATCCACCACGCGGGGCGCGACCGGCTGTGTGGCTGGCGGTGCGGGTTGGGAAGAGGACCCGGTTCCGGCTGCCGGCTCGCTGGGCAGCAGGGCTTCTTCGTCACTGAAGGTGGTGGACGCAATGCCTTCGCGTGCGGCGATGCAGTCCGCATCGCACACTGCTACCGGGTTGGCTTCGAAAATCACCTTGCCTTCGGCGTCCTCGATGCGCTGGATGAACCATGAATCCACCTTGTAACCGCCATTTGCCAGTGCCGCATAGCCGGTGGCGACTTCGAGCGGCGTGAGCGATGCGGTGCCCAGTGCCATGGACAGGTTGTGCGGCAGCTTGTCGCGGCCGATACCGAATTGGGAAATGTAGTTGATGGTGGGTTCCACGCCCAGCGACTGCAGCAGGCGGATCGATACCAGGTTGCGGGATTTGTAGAGCGCTTCCCGCAACCGGATCGGCCCGAGGAACTTGCCTTCGGAATTCTCCGGCCGCCACGCCGTTTCCATGCCGGCTTCCTGAAACACGATGGGCGCATCATTGACGAAGGTGGCAGGTGTCATGCCCTGTTCCAGCGCATAGCAATAAATAAAGGGTTTGAAGCTGGAGCCGGCCTGGCGTCCCGCCTGCACCGCGCGATTGAACTTGCTGCTCTGGAAATCGAACCCGCCCACGAGCGCATTGAGCGCGCCGTTGTCCGCGTCCAGCGATACCAGGGCCGATTGGGCGGCGGGTATCTGCGACAGCAGCCAGCGCTCGCCATCTGCCAACACCCGCACGATATGCCCCGGCTTGACCACGTCGGCGGGGGATTGCGGGGCAGGGCCTCGGTTGTTGGTGTCGATGAAGGGGCGGGCCCATTGCATGGACTCCCAGCTGATCTCGATGCGACTGCCGTTTTTCAGCAGCGCGGTGGCTTTGTCGGCCGCCACGTCCACTATCACCACAGGTTGCAGCGGACCCACCTGGCGGTAGGCCTGCAAGCGTTCCAGCAACTCGCTGTCCTCGGTGGCGCCCGGTGTGAAAGGCAGCGCAGCCTCGGGACCGCGATAGCCGTGGCGCTTGTCATAGGCGATCAGCCCAACATGCACGGCGTGATTGGCCGCCTGCTGCAGGTCCGCCTTCAGCGTGGTGAAAACCCGGAAGCCGTCGGTGTCTGCCCGCTCGTCGAAGCGTGTCACCATGTCGCGACGCACCATCTCGGCGAAGTAGGGTGCATCCACCTCCACCGGAATGCCGAACAGCTGAGCCGTGTTGGGTTCCGCCAGGGCGACGTCGAGCTGCGCCTGCGTGATGCGTCCCAGCTCGAACATGCGATGCAGAATCCAGTTGCGCCGCTCCAGTGCCCGTGCCGGATTGGTGACGGGATTGAACGCCGACGGCGCCTTGGGCAGACCGGCAATCATCGCCAGCTGCGCCAGCGACAGCTCCGCCACCGGCTTGCCGTAGTACACCTGGGCGGCAGCGTGCAGACCATACGCGCGGTGTCCGAGGTAGATCTTGTTGACGTACAGCTTCAGGATCTGTTCCTTGCTGAGTCGCCGCTCCATCTTCAGGGCCAGCAATATCTCATTGAATTTGCGGAGGAATGTCTTTTCGCTGCTGAGAAAATAGTTTTTCGCCACCTGCATGGTGATGGTGCTGCCGCCGCTCTGGATCGAGCCGGTGGACATCAGTTCGAGTACTGCCCGGGTCAGCCCCTTTACGTCGACGCCGTGGTGATCAAAGTAGCGGGCGTCTTCTGCCGCCAGAATCGCCTGGATGAATTCCGGCGGAATTTGGCTGTATTCCATTGGTGTGCGCTTTTTCTCACCGAACTCTGCAATCAGTTTTCGTTCACTGGAATAAATCCGCAAAGGGGTCTGTAATGGTATTTGCAGGATACTTTCCACCGCCGGCAATTTGGGCCCGAGGTATAGCAGGATTCCCGCGAAAACGAGTGTCGTGCCGCTGCCGGCAAGCAACATCAGCCAGAGAAATAGGCGCAGAATCGGGTGAGATTTGAGCATCAGATTGATTGGGAAGTCAGCCAGAGTGGAGTCAGGAAAATGGTAAAAAATTGTCCATACTGTGAATTATACGACGATATTGGGGTGCCTTCTAATTGCGCGTTCCAATATTGTGGTATTTAATGTAAACACAGAGATTCTTTTTGTAAGTGTGCATCAGCGCACAAAAATCAGAACTAAAACAGGATAGGAAGATATGCTGCCCTTCCTCGGCAAAAAGGCCTCAACCGCCAAATTGGGAATCGACATCAGCTCGACGTCGGTGAAACTGCTGGAGCTCAGCCGCAGTGGCAATCGCTACAAGGTGGAAGCCTATGCAGTTGAGCCGTTGCCACCCAATGCTGTAGTGGAAAAAAACATCAACGATGTCGAAGGTGTGGGCGAGGCCATTGCTCGGGTCATCGCGCGCTCCAAGAGCGGCGTGAAAAACGCGGCGGTGGCGGTGGCGGGATCTTCCGTCATCACCAAGGTCATCGAGATGGACGGGAATCTCTCGGAAGACGAGATGGAAAGCCAGATCAAGGTCGAGGCTGACCAGTACATTCCTTATCCCCTGGATGAAGTAGCCATTGATTTCGAAATGCAGGGCCCTGTGGACGGTGCTCCCGATCGTGTGGAAGTGCTGCTCGCTGCCTGCCGTAATGAGAACGTCGAGTTGCGGCAGGATGTGTTGCAGATCGCAGGGTTGAATGCCAAGGTCGTGGACGTGGAAGCCTACGCGATGGAGCGGGCTTTCGGACTGGTGGCGGACCAGATTGATGGCGGCGAGGAACAGACGGTTGCCATCGTCGATATCGGTTCCACCATGACCACTCTCAGTGTTCTGCATGATGGCAAAACCATCTACACGCGGGAGCAGTTGTTCGGTGGCAAGCAGCTGACCGAAGAAATCCAGCGTCGCTACGGGCTTTCATTTGAGGAAGCCGGACTGGCCAAGAAGCAGGGCGGTCTCCCGGATGACTTCGAATCCGAGGTGCTGGAACCCTTCAAGGAGGCTGTGGTTCAGCAGGTCACCCGTTCGCTCCAGTTCTTTTTCTCCTCCAGTCAGTACAACGACGTCGACCATATTCTGCTGGCGGGCGGCACTGCCTCGATTCCGGGCCTGGCCGAGCTGGTGCAGGACAAGGTGGGTACCACCACCTCGATCGCCAATCCGTTTGTGGATATGGCTCTTTCCTCCAAGGTCAACGCCTCGCTGCTCAGCGCGGACGCGCCATCTTTGATGATCGCCTGCGGACTCGCGTTAAGGAGTTTTGACTAATGACAAAAATTAACCTTTTACCTTGGCGCGAGGAACGGCGGCAGGAGCTCAAACGCCAGTTCTTCATGATCCTGGCGGGCATGGTGCTCGTGGGCGCTGGCGCGGTTTATTTGGTTGACGTGAATGTCAAGGCCCAGATCGAGAACCAGAACCGGCGCAATGATTTCATCACGCAGGAAACCAGCAAACTGGATGCCCAGATCAAGGAAATCAGCGAGCTGAAAAAGCAGCGCGAATCCCTGATCGAGCGCATGAAGGTCATTCAGGACCTGCAGGGTAACCGTCCGGTGATCGTGCAGATATTTGACGAGATCGTGCGTACGGTGCCGGATGGCGTATTCTACCAAAAAGTGAAGTCCACTGGAGACAGTATCAGCATCACCGGCTTTGCCGAGAGCAATAACCGGGTGTCGAACCTGATGCGGAATCTGGAAGCGTCGCCACGGCTGGAGTCACCCAATCTATCCAAGGTCAAGTCTGGCGAAAAAGACAAGTCCACCAACGAATTTGATCTGACTGTTCAGCGGCAAAAGCCGGAAGCAGAGAAGGATAGCTGATCATGGACGCCAAAGAGTTTTTCGAATCCCTCAATAATCTCGATCCCAACAACATTGGTTCCTGGCCGGTGCCGGTGAAGATTTTTATCTGGCTGTTCGCTTGCGGCGTGGCAGGTTTCCTGGTGTTCCACCTGATGCTGTCCGATTCCATGACGCAGTTGGACGGTGTCAAGCTCCGGGAAGAGGAGCTGATGAAAACCTATGAATCGAAGGCGTTCCAGGCGTCCAATCTGGATGCGTACAAGGAACAGATGAAGGAAATGGAGGCCACTTTCGGCGTGTTGCTGCGGCAATTGCCCAAGGATGCGGAAGTGCCAGGCCTGCTGGAAGATATCAGTCACACTGGTCTGGCTGCAGGCCTTGCGTTCAACAGCATCAGCCTGGCGAAGGAAGAGTCCAAGGAGTTTTATGTCGAGTTGCCGATCGATGTTGAGGTCAGGGGCGGTTTCCACTCCTTCGGCGCTTTTGTCAGTGGTGTGGCGGCCTTGCCCCGCATCGTGACCCTGCATGATTTTGAAATTGCGCCCAGCAGCGATCAGTCCCATGAACTGACCATGAAAGTCCGGGCCAGAACTTATCGCTATAAGGAAAACTGAGCATGAGAAGCGTAAGTTTTTTGGTGCTTTGTTCAATATTGCTGGTCGGCGGTTGTGGCGGTGATGGTCAGTTCGAAGACCTTCAGGGCCGCATGAGCGAGATCAAGAACAGGCCGAAAGGCCGGATTGAGCCGCCACCGGAGTTCAAGGTGTACAAGGCGTTTTCCTATAGCGCCGCCGCATTGCGCAGTCCGTTTGAGCGCCCCCTGGATGTGGAACTGGCTTCATTGCCGCAGCAGCGCAGTAACGTCAAGCCGGATCTGAACCGTCCCAAGGAAGTGCTGGAGCAGTTTGGCATCGATTCCCTGGTGATGGTGGGAACACTTGCCAATCCTGGCGGCCCCCTCTTCGCGTTGGTGCGGGACCCGGATCAGGGCCTGCACCGGATCAAGCCCGGCAACTACATGGGGCGCAATTTTGGCAAGATTACGTCGGTGACCCAGAGCAAGATCGATGTCCTCGAGATCGTCTCCGATGGTCAGGATGGTTGGGTCGAGCGGCCGCGCACTCTGGTGCTGCGTGAGGAATGAGCGTGGGAGAATGCGCATGAAAAGCTTCCTGAATATTACACAACAAATGACAAATAAGCGGGTAACGGCGATGAGATCCAAGTTGTGTCTGGGCCTTCTGGCATCCATGCTGGCGTCACAGGCGTGGGCACTGAAACTTACTGGCGTGGAATCTGCCTCACTGCAGGGCGATGCCGTCGAAATCAAGCTGATTTTCGATGCCGCGCCGCCGCAACCTACCGGTTACACCACCGATTCTCCCGCCCGCATCGCCCTGGATCTGGAGGGCGTCAGCAACGGCATGGCGCAGAAATATCACACCATCGGCAACGGCAACGTCCGCAGCGTGACGGTGATGGGGTCTGGCGACCGTACTCGCCTGATCGTGAATCTGGGTGCGTTGGTGGGTTACACGACCACTGTGTCGGGCAACAATATTCTTATGCGCGTGGGTGAAGGCGGTGCGGCAACCGCGTCTGCCGCTCCGGCGTCGGCGGGTGCCACACCTGCGACAGGCTCCGCTCTCACTTCCGGTACCGGTGGCGTGCGCGAACTGGACTTCCGTCGGGGCAGTCAGGGCGAGGGTCAGGTGATCATTACCCTGTCTGATCGCAATGCGCCGGTGGATCTGCGTGAAGAAGGTGGCAAGATAGTAGCGGAGTTCGTGGGCGTTTCACTGCCTGAAGCGTTGCATCGCCGTCTGGATGTGGTGGACTTCGCCACACCCGTCAAAACCATCGATGCGGTTGCGCAGGGCGGCAATGCCCGCATTTCAGTCGTGGCTACCGGCGAATACGAATACATGGCATACCAGACCGACGAGACCTTCACTATCAGTGTCAAGCCGGTTACTGGTGCGGAACTGGAACGCAAACGCAAAGAGAAGTTCCAGTACACAGGCGAGAAACTGTCGCTGAATTTCCAGGATATCGAAGTGCGCTCCGTACTGCAGCTGATTGCCGACTTCACCGAGCTTAACCTGGTGGCCAGCGATACTGTGAAAGGGCGTATTACCCTGCGTCTGCAAAACGTGCCCTGGGATCAGGCGCTGGACCTGATTCTGAAAACCAAGGGTCTTGACAAGCGCAAGGTTGGCAACGTGATGCTGGTGGCGCCCGCCGATGAAATTGCGGCCCGCGAGAAGCTGGAGCTGGAATCGCAGAAGCAGGTGAAGGAACTGGCGCCGCTGCGCACCGAATACCTGACCGTGAATTATGCCAAGGCGAAGGAAGTGTCCGAGCTGGTGAAGGCATCCGGATTCCTCAGTGAGCGTGGAACCATTACTGTTGACGAGCGGACCAACGTGATGCTGATCCAGGATACCGCGAGCAATATCGATGAAGTACGCTTCATGCTGGAGCAACTCGATATCCCGGTGAAGCAGGTGATGATCGAAGCGCGGATTGTGATCGCAAGATCCGATGCGGCTGAAGAGCTGGGTGTTAAGTGGGGCTATGCCCACTACAACGATACGCCTGCCACCGACCGTGGCGGCTGGGCCGTGAACGGTAACCGCGAGGGTATCAGCTCGTCGCTGGAAGATCAGGTCATCCAGGTGGGTGACGGTAATCTCGGTATTGACCTCGGCGCCACTGCAGCAAATGCCAGCCGTCTTGCGCTGGGCTATTTCGACGTCGATCATGGTCTGGTGGATCTTGAATTGTCGGCACTGGAATCCGATGGTCGAGCTGACATCGTTTCCACGCCCAAGGTGCTGACTGCTGACCAGCAGACTGCGAAAATTCAGTCCGGTACTGAAGTTCCTTACCAGGAAGCCTCTTCCAGCGGTGCCACTTCCACCTCGTTCAAGGAAGCCGTGCTGGGTCTGGAAGTGACTCCGCAGATCACGCCGGACGGCCGCATCATCATGGATCTGAAAATCAATCAGGATTCCGTGGGTTCACTCTTCAACGGCGTACCGTCCATTGATACCAACGCGATTGAAACCAGTGTCATTGTCGACAATGGTCAGACCATCGTGCTGGGAGGCGTGTTCCGCTCTGAAGATGTGAAGGAAACGGTTAAGACGCCCTTCCTGGGTGATCTGCCTGTCATCGGCCGGTTGTTCCGCTACAACAACACCACCAGCCAGAAGGCCGAGTTGCTGATTTTCATTACTCCGCGGGTTGTGAATGATGTGCTGGCGGTGAAATAATCTGGCATGACCAATCGCTCCAATGTAATTCTGGTAGGCCCGATGGGTGCCGGCAAAAGCACCATCGGGCGCCAGCTTGCCCAACTGCTCAATTACGAATTCGTTGATTCCGACCATGAAATCGAAGCCCGTACCGGTGCTGACATTCCGTGGATTTTTGACGTGGAAGGCGAGGACGGATTCCGTCGGCGGGAAGAAGCGGTCATCGACGAACTCACCCAGCGCCAGGGCATTGTCTTGGCCACAGGCGGGGGCGTGGTCATCCGCGAATCCAATCGTCGCGCTATCAGTTCCCGCGGTGTCGTCGTCTACCTGAAAGCATCCATCGACCAGCAATTGGCCCGCACCGCCAAGGATCGCAAGCGGCCCCTGCTGCAACATGCCGAGCCGCGCAAGGTGCTCACCGAGTTGATCAAGATCCGGGGGCCCCTGTACCTGGAAGTGGCAGATCACGTGGTGGACACGGATGCCGCCAACATCAAGGATGTCGCCACCCAGATCGTCGACATGCTGGCACAGGAATCCTGATTTGCCTGTCTGCTAGGGTTCCGGCGCCGGATATTGCTAGAATGGCGGCCTGTTCAATCCGACAGGTGCGTCATGGAAACTCTTCGCGTCGAACTGGGTGAGCGTAGCTACCCCATTCACATCGGTTCCGGTCTGCTGGACCGTCTGCCCTCCCTGCTGCCGCCATTGCATGGCAAGCAGATTCTGGTGGTCACCAACACCACTATTGCACCCTTGTATCTGGATCAGGTGGTCGCAGGGCTCACCGGCTTCAAGGTCGACACACTGGTTCTCCCCGACGGCGAACAATTCAAAACCCTGGATACCCTCAACCAGATTTTCACCGCACTCCTTCAGCATCGCCATAACCGCACCACCACGCTGGTGGCGCTCGGCGGCGGTGTGATTGGCGACATCACCGGATTTGCCGCGGCCGCCTACCAGCGCGGCGTCGATTTCATCCAGATCCCCACCACGCTCCTGTCCCAGGTGGATTCCTCCGTGGGCGGCAAGACCGGGGTCAATCATCCCCTTGGCAAGAACATGATCGGTGCGTTTCACCAGCCGCGTTGCGTGATTGCGGATACCGATACCCTGAACACCCTGCCGGAGCGGGAACTGGCGGCCGGGCTGGCCGAGGTGATCAAGTACGGCCTGATCCGTGATCCGGACTTTATGACCTGGCTCGAAGGCGCCATGCCCGCCCTGTTGCAGCGCGACCCGGTTGCGCTGACGTATGCCATCCGCCGGTCCTGCGAAGTAAAGGCGGAAGTGGTGGGGGCAGACGAACGGGAAGGCGGGCTGCGGGCCATTCTCAATCTGGGGCACACCTTCGGCCACGCCATCGAGACCGCCCAGGGCTACGGAGAGTGGCTGCACGGGGAAGCAGTAGGTGCCGGCATGCTGATGGCAGCGGATCTGTCCTGCCGCGAAGGCATGCTCAGTACCGCAGAGGTGCAGCGCACCGAAACGTTGCTGCGCGCCGCCGGGCTGCCCGTGCGTGGGCCTGATGCGATGTCGGTGGAAACGTACCTGGACAAGATGGCGGTGGACAAGAAAAACATCGATGCTCGCATTCGCCTGGTACTGCTGCGCAGGCTGGGGGAGGCGATCGTGACCAACGACTTTTCACCAGCCAACCTGCGTGCGACACTGGCGCACTATTCGGCATAAACGCTCTCCAATTGATAGGACCACCATGAACAGGCAGGGAACCCCATGTCAGTGATGCAAAAGGACGTAGCCCGCATGGACGACAACATGCCAATGGAATGGGACCCGTTCACCGACCCCCCGGAGGGCGCGCCTTTCTTCCCCGGCGCCGGTCGTGCGGAAATTGTTGAACAGTTGCAGCACCTGTTGCGCTATGGGCCTGGTCTGGTGGTGCTGGCTGGCGCCAGCGGCGTTGGCAAGGAGACTCTGGTCGATTACCTGCTGGACGAGCTCGACCCGGACCTGTTCGACGTTGCGGACCTGCAGGCCAACGTAATGTTGTCTTTCCAGCAACTGCTGACCAGCCTGGAAGAGCCGTGGCGCAGCCTGCATCCGATCACGCTGGAGAATTATCTGGAGCTGGTGCCCGCCCTGGCCGGTGCCGCCGACGAGGAATCCAAGACCCTGCTCTGCGTGGTGCGGGATGCCGAGCAGCTCGATGGTGAAAGCATTGCCGATCTGAAAGCACTGCTGGGTGTTGCTGCCGGTCTGCCGGTGAAGTTCCTGCTGGTGGTGGGCGCGCCGGAAATCGAGCAGGCGCCCCATATCCGTAGCCTGGTGGTAGCGCTTCCCGAGAGCCATACCCTCTACATGGACCCTCTCACTCCCGAACAAACCGCCGAATATCTGCGGTTCCGCCTCCAGTCTGCCGGTCTGGGCAGTGCCACCTTCAATGCGTCCCAGCTCGACAGCATCGTCCGCACCAGTGGCGGCAATCCGGCCCGCATCAATGCGGCGGCACGGGAGCTGCTACTCGACGCAATACCGGCGCAACCCGTTACTGGCAGGCCGGTTGCGCCCAGATCCGGGTTGCCCTGGTTGCACATCGGTGCGCTGGTGGCATTGGTCGCAGTGGTTGCAGGCCTGGCGTTGCTGGGCGATGGCGAAGAGCCGGGAGCAGGCGATGTTGCTGCAACGGCACCCAGCAATCGCATTGTGCTGGAAAACGCCGCCCAGCCGGTGGCGGAGCCCGCGGCGGCAGAAGACCGTTTTGCGGAAGTGGCGCGGGTGGCAGAACAGTCCAATCCGCTGCCGCAGGCCACCGCCGAGCCGGTGGCAGCACCCGCGCAGGCTGTGGAGCAGATGCCCGCTGCGGCGGTTCAGCCGATGACGCCGGCGGAGCCCGCCACTGGTTCAAGCATCGATCTGCCAGCCCAGCCGGTGATGGACGCCGTTGCCCCTGCAGTTCAGCCGGTAGTCCCTGAGCCGAAGCCGGTTACGGAGACGCCGGCGCCAGCCAAACCTGTGGTTGCAGCCAAAACTCCCGTGGCAACCGCTCCGGCCGGCGATGCCCGCACCCGCTGGTTGCAGGGCTTGCCATCCAGTCACTATGTCATCCAGTTGCTCGGTGCAGGTGAGGAAGCCACCCTGAAGCGCTTTCTGGCCCAGTATCCCAGCCTGAAGCAGGTCACCTATTACCGGACCCAGCGTCAGGGCAAACCCTGGTATGTGGTGGTGCAGGGCGACTACCCGGATTACGAGGCGGCGAAGGCCGGCGTCAAGCGTCTGCCGTCTGCGCTTCAGCAGCAGACGCCCTGGGTGCGCAAGGTGGACGCTGTCCAGCAGGAACTCAAATCCCGTTGATTTCCCGATAACCGGTTCATTTCCGGCCGGTTTTTTGCTTGTACGATGGCAGGGGTGCGCCACCCGTAACCGGGGTGGCGTGGTTCCGTTTGTCTGCACCCTGCTTCGCATGTAAAATGGCTCTCCATTTTTGCCCGGCAGTTTCCAAAGGCCTGCGAAGATAGCAACCAACCATTTGATTTCACTGGAAAAAAGGGCGTTCGCTTGTGATGAATGTACAGAGTGGTGGGCTCTACCACCCTGACGAGTTCAGAGACAACTGCGGCTTTGGCCTGATTGCCCATATGGAGGGCAAGGCCAGCCACAATCTTTTGCAAACCGCTATCGAAGCGCTCACCTGCATGACGCACCGCGGCGCCATCGCCGCTGACGGCAAGACAGGTGACGGCTGCGGGCTGTTGATCAAGATGCCGGAAACCTTTTTCCGGGCCATCGCAAAAGAAACGTTTGGTCAGGATCTGGCGTCGCGGTTCGGTGTCGGCATGGTGTTTCTGTCCCAGGATGCTGCCCGTGCCGCCCAGGCCCGTGAGGTGCTTGAGCGCGAGGTTGCCGGTCAGGGCCTGACTGTCGTCGGCTGGCGCGTGGTGCCGACCGATCCTTCTGTGTGTGGCCGTATCGCTCTGTCCAGCCTGCCGCAGATCGAGCAGGTCTTCGTCAATGGCGACGCGATGTCCGGCGTGGAACTCAATCGCCGTCTGTTTTTCGCCCGGCGGCTGGCGGAAGCCAAGCTGAAGGAAGACCGCGATTTCTACGTGGCCAGCCTGTCTGCCACCATCGTGTCCTACAAAGGACTGATGATGCCCAAGGATCTGCCAGCCTTTTACCTTGAGCTGGCCGACGCGCGCATGGAGACCGCCATCTGCGTTTTCCATCAGCGTTTCTCCACCAATACCCTGCCGCGCTGGCCGCTGGCGCAGCCGTTCCGCTTCCTGGCGCACAACGGCGAAATCAACACCATCATGGGCAACCGCAACTGGTCGGTGGCGCGCACGCCCAAGTTCGCGTCTGAACTACTGCCCGATTTTGAAGACATCAAACCACTGGTGAACCGTACCGGCTCCGACTCCTCCAGCCTCGACAACATGCTGGAGCTCCTGGTTGTCGGCGGCATGGACATCTTCCGTGCCGTGCGCATGCTGGTGCCGCCGGCCTGGCAGAACGTGGAAACCATGGATGCCGATCTGCGCGGCTTCTACGAATACAACTCCATGCACATGGAGCCCTGGGATGGTCCTGCCGGTCTGGTGATGACCGATGGCCGTCACGCCATCTGCATGCTGGATCGCAACGGTCTGCGTCCGTCCCGTTGGGTGATCACCAAGAACGGCTACATCACGCTGGCGTCCGAGATTGGTGTACATTCCTACCAGCCGGAAGACGTGGTGGCAAAAGGCCGCGTCGGGCCTGGCCAGATCCTGGTGGTGGACACCGAGACCGGCGAGCTGCTGCACACCGCCGATATCGACAATCGTTTGAAAACCCGCAAGCCCTACAAGCAGTGGCTGAAAGACAACGCCCTGCGCATTCAGGACACCCTGACGGAAGAAACCCGCCAGCTGGAGCAACTGGATCCGGATGCGATCAAGACTTACCAGAAGATGTTCCAGGTGTCGTTCGAGGAGCGGGACCAGGTGCTGCGTCCGATGGCGGAAACCGCGCAGGAAGCGGTGGGCTCCATGGGCGATGACACCCCGATGGCGGTGCTGTCCACCAAAATCCGTCCGTTGTACGATTTCTTCCGCCAGCAGTTCGCGCAGGTGACCAACCCGCCGATCGACCCGCTGCGGGAAGCGATCGTGATGTCGCTGGAAACCTGTCTGGGGGCCGAGCGCAATGTGTTCGAGGAAACCGCCGAGCACGCGGACCGCGCGATTCTGACGTCGCCGGTGCTGTCCCACAGCAAGTTCCAGGCGGTCACCAACATCAAGCGCAAGGGCTATGAAGTCGCCCGCATCGACCTGAATTACGACGAGGCCATCAGCCTGCGTCAGGCGGTGATCAATGTGGCGGACGCTGCCGAGCAGGCTGTGCGTTCCGGCAAGGTCATCCTGGTGCTGAGTGACCGTGCCATCCAGCAGGGCAAACTGCCGGTGCACGCATTGCTGGCGGTGGGTGCGGTGCACAATCGCCTGACCCAGAAAGGTCTGCGCTGCGATTCCAATATCGTGGTGGAAACCGGTACTGCCCGCGATCCGCATCATTTTGCCTGTCTGATCGGTTTCGGCGCTACCGCCGTGTATCCGTACCTGGCCTATGACGTGCTGTGCGATCTGGTGCGTACCGGCGAGATCCTGATGGACCCGATCGACGCGCAGAAGAATTTCCGCAAGTCCATCGACAAGGGGTTGCTGAAAATCCTGTCGAAGATGGGTATCTCCACGGTGGCGTCCTATCGCGGCGGCCAGCTGTTTGAAGCGGTGGGTATTGCGTCTGACGTGCGCGAGATCTGTTTCAGTGACGTGCCCAGCCGGATTGAAGGCGCCGGTTTCGTCCATTTCGAAGTGGACATCAAATCGCTGGCGGCGGATGCGTGGAAAGCGCGCAAGCCGATCGAGCAGGGTGGCTTGCTGAAATTCGTCCACGGTGGCGAATACCATGCCTTCAACCCGGATGTGGTGGCAGCACTGCACAAGGCTGTGCAGTCCGGCGAATACGAGGCCTACAAGGAATACACGGCGCTGACCCAGGATCGTCCGGTGGCGGCGATTCGCGACCTGCTGAAACTGAAGTCCGGCCTCAAGCCGATTCCGCTGGAGGATGTGGAGCCGCTGGAAAAAATCCTGCGCCGCTTCGATTCTGCCGGCATGTCGCTGGGTGCGTTGAGTCCGGAAGCCCACGAGGCCATCGCCACAGCGATGAACACGCTGGGTGGCCGTTCCAATTCCGGCGAAGGTGGTGAAGATCCGGCCCGTTTCGGCACCATCAAGAATTCCAAGATCAAGCAGGTGGCCTCGGGCCGTTTTGGCGTGACGCCGGCGTACCTGACCAGCGCGGAAGTTCTGCAGATCAAGATCGCCCAGGGCGCCAAGCCCGGCGAGGGCGGCCAGCTGCCCGGTGGCAAGGTGAACGAGCTGATCGCGCGCCTGCGTTACTCGGTGCCTGGCGTAACCCTGATCTCGCCGCCGCCGCACCACGACATTTATTCCATCGAAGATTTGTCGCAGCTGATTTTCGACCTGAAGCAGGTCAATCCGGACGCGCTGGTGTCGGTGAAACTGGTGTCGGAGCCTGGTGTGGGCACCATCGCCGCTGGCGTGGCCAAGGCGTACGCCGACCTGATCACCATTTCCGGTTATGACGGCGGTACTGCTGCCAGCCCGCTCACCTCGATCCGCTATGCCGGCTCGCCGTGGGAACTGGGCCTGAGCGAAGCGCACCAGGCATTGCGCGCCAACGACCTGCGCGCGAAGGTGCGCCTGCAGACTGATGGCGGCCTGAAGAACGGGCTCGACGTGATCAAGGCCGGCATCATGGGCGCGGAAAGCTTCGGCTTCGGCACCATTCCCATGCTGGCGCTGGGCTGCAAATATCTGCGGATCTGTCACCTGAACAACTGCGCCACCGGCGTGGCCACCCAGCAGGACAAACTGCGCAAGGACCATTTCATCGGCGAGCCGGAAATGGTGATGAACTTCTTCAAGTTCGTGGCGCAGGAAACCCGCGAGTGGCTGGCCCGCATTGGCGTGCGTTCGATGGAAGAGCTGGTGGGTCGCACCGATCTGCTGGAAATCATCGAAGGCATCACGCCCAAGCAGAAGGCGTTGAACCTGCGCCCGCTGCTGGTGAACGACAACATCCCCGCCGACAAGCCGCAGACCTGCGGCATGCCGCGCAACGAACCGTTCGACAAGGGCATACTGGCCGAGAAAATGGTCAGCGCGGCGATTTCCGTCATCGAGAAAAAAGCCGGTGGCGAATTCGAATTCCGCATCACCAACTGCGACCGTTCCATCGGTGCGCGGATTTCCGGTGAAATTGCCAAGCGCCACGGTAACCAGGGCATGGCGGACAAGCCGGTCACTTTCCGCTTCAAGGGCACTGCGGGCCAGAGCTTCGGCGTGTGGAACGCCGGCGGCCTCAACCTTTACCTGGAAGGCGACGCCAACGACTACGTGGGCAAGGGCATGACCGGCGGCAAGCTGGTATTGCGCCAGCCCAGTGGCCATCCGTACAAGAGCCAGGACACCGCCATCATCGGTAACACCTGTCTGTACGGTGCCACCGGCGGCAAGCTGTTTGCAGCGGGTCAGGCCGGCGAGCGCTTCGGCGTGCGCAACTCCGGCGCCCATGCGGTGGTGGAAGGCGTGGGTGACCACGGCTGTGAATACATGACCGGCGGCCTGATCACCGTGCTGGGTAAAACCGGCTACAACTTCGGCGCAGGCATGACCGGTGGTTTTGCCTACGTGCTGGATCAGGACAAGACCTTCGTCGACAAATACAACCACGAACTGGTGGATATCCACCGCATCAATACTGAGGAAATGGAGGCGTACCGCAGCCATCTGACCGGGGTGATCCGGGAATTCGTCAGCGAGACCGGCAGTGCGTGGGGGCAGCAGATCCTGGATAACTTCGATGACTTCAGCGGCCTGTTCTGGCTGGTGAAACCGAAGGCGGCCAACCTGCAGAAGCTGATGAACCACATCAGAAACCGGCCCGAGTAACTGGAAATTCAGAGGTTAGAATGGCAGACCGTTTAGATAACAATTTCCAGTTTCTGGATGTGCCGCGCAAGGATCCCGACAAAAAGGACGTCGCTACGCGGCGTGCCAAATTTGTCGAGATCTACCAGCCGTTTGAGCCGGTGCAGGTGGCGTCACAGGCCCATCGCTGCCTGGCGTGCGGCAATCCCTACTGCGAATGGAAATGCCCGGTTCATAACTTCATTCCCAACTGGCTGAAGCTGATTTCCGAAGGCAACATTCTGGAAGCGGCGGAACTCAGCCACCAGACCAACACCCTGCCGGAAGTGTGCGGCCGCGTGTGCCCGCAGGACCGTCTGTGTGAAGGCGCCTGCACGCTGAATGACGGTTTTGGTGCCGTCACCATCGGCTCTGTTGAGAAATACATCACCGACACCGCGCTGGCCATGGGCTGGCGTCCGGACATGTCGAAAGTGGTGTGGACCGACAAGAAAGTCGCCGTGATCGGTGCCGGCCCTGCTGGTCTGGGTTGCGCCGATGTGCTGGTGCGCAGCGGCGTGAAACCGGTGGTGTTCGACCGCAATCCGGAAATCGGTGGCCTGCTCACCTTCGGCATTCCCGAATTCAAGCTGGAAAAACCGGTGATGACCCGCCGCCGCGAAGTGTTCGAAGGCATGGGCGTGGAATTCCGCCTCAACATCGAGATCGGCAAGGACGTCACCATCGACCAGCTGCTGCAGGAATACGATGCCGTGTTCATGGGCATGGGCACCTACACCTACATGAAAGGCGGTTTCCCCGGCGAAGACCTGAAGGGCGTGCACGAAGCGCTGCCGTTCCTGGTGTCGAACGTCAACCGTAACCTGGGTTTTGAAAAGAATCCGGCGGATTTTGTCGACATGCGCGGCAAGCGCGTCGTGGTGTTGGGTGGTGGTGACACGGCCATGGACTGCAACCGCACCTCGGTCCGCCAAGGTGCCAAGAGCGTGGTCTGCGCCTATCGCCGTGACGAAGAAAACATGCCGGGCTCCCGCCGCGAAGTGGCCAATGCCCGCGAGGAAGGCGTCGAGTTCCTGTTCAACCGCCAGCCCATCGCCATCATCGGCGACGACAAGGTGGAAGGCGTGAAAGTGGTGGAAACCCGCTTGGGCGAGCCCGATGCCCGTGGCCGTCGCAGCCCGGAACCGATTCCCGGCAGCGAGCAGGTGTTGCCGGCGGATGCCGTCATCATCGCCTTCGGTTTCCGTCCCAGCCCGCAGCCCTGGTTTGCCGGTGCCAATGTCAGCATCGACGACAGTGGCCGGGTGATCGCGCCGGAAAAAGCCCAATACCAGTTCCAGACCACCAACCCGAAAATCTTCGCCGGCGGCGACATGGTGCGGGGCTCGGATCTGGTGGTTACCGCCATCTGGGAAGGCCGCAAGGCGGCGGAAGGCATTCTCGACTATCTGGGTGTCTGATCACGCCAGCGCCGGTGCGCAGCCCTGCCACCGGCGTTACATTTTCCGCCTGATCTGGGCATAATCCTGACCCACAGGTTTCCAATCCGGCCAGCCTGCTCCACCATTCCAACTTGCCAGAAGAGTCAGCCATGACCGCACTGAAAAACGACCGCTTTCTTCGCGCCCTGTTGCGCCAGCCCGTTGATGTCACCCCGGTGTGGATGATGCGCCAGGCGGGCCGCTACCTGCCGGAATACCGGGCGACGCGGGCGAAGGCCGGGGATTTTCTGTCTCTGTGCAAGAACGCGGAGCTGGCCTGCGAAGTCACCCTGCAGCCTCTGGAACGGTTCGAACTGGACGCGGCGATCCTGTTTTCCGACATTCTCACGGTGCCGGATGCCATGGGGCTGGGACTGTATTTTGAGGAGGGCGAAGGCCCCCGTTTCCGCAAACCGGTGCGTACGGAAAAGGACGTGGCCGATCTGCCGGTGCCCAATGCCGCCACCGATCTGGATTACGTGATGAACGCGGTGCGCACCATTCGTGGCGCGCTGAATGGCCGGGTGCCGTTGATCGGCTTCTCCGGCAGCCCCTGGACCCTGGCCACCTACATGGTGGAAGGCGGCTCCAGCAAGGATTTCCGCACCATCAAGCGCATGCTGTATGCGCAGCCTGACGTGCTGCACGCGCTGCTGGACAAGCTGGCCCTTAGCGTGATCGATTACCTGAACCAGCAGATCCTGGCCGGCGCCCAGGCCGTGCAGATTTTTGATACCTGGGGCGGTGTGCTCAGTACTGGCAGCTACCAGGATTTTTCCCTGCGTTATATGGAAAAGATCGTCAAGGGCCTGATCCGCGAGCATGACGGTCGCAAAGTGCCGGTGATCCTGTTCACCAAGAACGGTGCCCAGTGGCTGGAACTGATTGCGAACACCGGCTGCGACTGTGCCGGCCTGGACTGGACCAATGAAATCGCTGCTGCCCGCGCCCGGGTGGGTGACCGCATCGCGCTGCAGGGCAATATGGACCCGTCCGTGCTATACGCATCTGCGTCGGATATCCGTGCAGAAGTGGGGCGGATTCTGGCCGGTTTCGGCAAGGGCAATGGCCATGTCTTCAACCTCGGCCATGGCATTGCGCTGGATGCCGACCCCGACAAGGCCAAGGTGTTTGTGGATGCGGTGCACGAGCTGTCAGCGCAGTACCATATCTAGGTAGCTCCGTTTAACGATTGGTTCCCCGAGCGTCCGGCGTGTTCCGTCCGGACCCGTTTCCCCCTCATTTATTCCTCTATAACCTGCCTGTTCCTCGCCCGCCCGCGCAGGCCACCCGTTCACCGGAATGGCCGCTTAGGGCTGACAGTTGGCCCGTATGTTCAAGTCAGGCCCGGTCAGCTCGCGTACAGTCTAAGTACCTGATTATTCCAATCAGCCTTCAACAATAACAACAAGCAAGGGCTTTCCATGAATATGCATGCCTTTTCCAGAGCATTTATTCCGTTCGTTCTCGTTTCCGCTACCACTCTCTCGCTGACGGGCTGCGGCGGCGGGACGCCAGCGGAGGTTCCCCGCGCTGTCACCGGCAGCACCAATCTCACCGGCCTGTGGCGGGTGGTTTCCAAGGTCGGTACCACTACGCAGCGCACTGCCGCCACTTTTGTAGACAATGGTGCGACTGTCACCATGAACGATTGTGGCTTCGGTTATCGTAACTACGCGCTCAAGCGCACCGGCGGCGTTCTGGAAGGCTATTACTTCGATCTGGCCGATATCGTAGTAGTGAACAACGACACCATGACCTACGACTACAACACCATCAACCGTGATTTCGCGAAGATGGACAAGGACGCCCTCTACGACATGGGCAATTTCTCCCTGAGTTCCGCGTCCTTCCCCACCGTGAATGCCACCAGCGATGTCTGCGTCGGCTTTACCGACAGCGGGTCGGTGGAAGGATTGATTCTGTCCACCCGCGTGAACGGCGAGATGCTGCGTATCACCATCAACCTGACCAACAGTCTGCGCACCGGCAGTTTTGCCATCGAGCCTTTCGGTAATGCCCCGGCTACAGTGACACTGGACGGCGCCTCGCTGCAGACCAGGATTGGCACCGATTCTGCCGCGGTGCTGCAGGGCACGCTCACCATCACCAAGCGTGGCGCGGTGTGGGTGGAAGGCACTGTGACCGGCCTGCTGGACGATGAGGTGACCAACGTCAACCTGAGCTTCAAGGCGGAAACCCCCTGACCGGTTGAACGCCTCCCTCGGCATTTTCTGTCGGACACAAAAAAGGGCAGCTCCTGATGGGCTGCCCTTTCTATTGATGCAAGCGAAAGTTTATTGCTGCATTCGAACGCGCTGGATCAGCGGCCGTGGGCCCGTGCCTGGTAGCGGGCAGTCGTCGTGGCCACCACTTCGCCGCTTTCATCTTTCAATTCCAGGTTCAGGATGTACACCGACTTGCCTTTCTCTTCCACTTCTCGCTTCACGCGCTCGATTTCCTCGTCGCTCAGAGTGGCTTCGACGGTAACAGCGGTTTTGGCGGGTTTCAGGAACTTGATCGACATCTCGGTGACGATCGGGTAGCACTTGGTCACGTCAAAGGCGCTGAAGAACAGCGAGCCGCCGGGCAGTTCGGCGATGGTGAACAGGGAGCCGGCGTACATGATGTTGATGTGGTTCTGGTTGCCCTCGAACGGAATGCGCATTTTGACGCGGCCGCGCTCCAGTTCGATCAGCTCGGCGCCGGTGTGGCGGGCCAGCGGGATGGAGCCGGTGGTCATCTGATTGACTTGCTTGATGTCGAGAGGCATGGAACTCATGAAAACACCTGTTTTTCGGTTAGAGTGGCTTGTTGATATTCTGGACCAGCGCCAGAATTCCCCCTGCAAAAGAGCCTGTATCCTATCAAGTTGATCACCCTTTGGACTAGTCGGTCATCCATGCGCGGAACCATATTGTTCATTCTGGTTAATTTTCTGTTGTCAGCGGCGGCGCAGGCTGCCGGCCATGGCGTGGTTCTGCAGTACCACCATGTTTCAGAGCGCACGCCGGCGGCCACCAGTGTCTCGCCGGCCGTGTTTGAGCGGCAGATGCTGTTCCTGCGCGACAACGGCTTTACAGTGTGGCCCCTGTCGCGACTGGTGGAGCACCTGCTGCAGGACAAGCCGGTGCCGGATGGCACTGTGGCCATCACCTTCGACGATGCCTATACCGATGTGCGGGATCAGGCGGCGCCCCTGCTGCAGCGGCTGAAGTTTCCGTTCACCCTGTTTGTGGCCACAGATTTCGTCGACAAACGCCAGAAAGGCTATTTGAGCTGGGATGACGTGCGGCAATTGAAAAAGCAGGGCGCGGAGCTGGCAGGACACACGCTGGGCCACCCGCACTTGCTGCGGCGTCTGCCGGGCGAGGACGAAACGGCCTGGCTGGCGCGGGTGCGGCATGAAATCGACACGGCGGAGGCCCGCGTGCAACAGCAGACCGGTGATCATCTGCGCCTGTTCGCCTATCCCTACGGCGAGGCGGATGAAACCCTGATCACCAAAGTGAAGGAATGGGGTTACATCGGGTTCGGCCAGCAATCCGGCGCGGTCAACAAGGCGCTGCTGCAGGGTGGTATGGCGCCACGCTTTCCGTTCAATGTCGCCTACTCGGACATGACGGAGTTCCAGCACAAAGTCAGCAGCCTGCCGCTGCCGATGCCGACGGAAAATGCCGAACCGATTGTGTGGGATCGCGCCGCACGGCCGCGCCTGGAATTGGCGCTGGCTGATCAGGTGAAGGAATTGAACTGCTTCGTGACGGGACAGGGCAGGGCGCAGGTGCAGAAAAAGCCGGGCGGGTTGTTTGCGGTGCAGGCGGAAAAGAACATTGGCGTGGGACGTTCCCGCTACAATTGCACCAGTCCGGTCGCTGCGGTGGACGCGCGTGATTTCTCCCTGAAACTGAAACCACGCTTCTACTGGTATTCACACCAGTGGATTCGCCGCAATGACGATGGCAGCTGGTATCCGGAACCCTGAGCGGGCCCGGATACGGTTCAGGCCTTCTGAATCAGCGCCAGTTCCTTGTCCGGATCGGGCGTGGACACCTCGAAGCCGCTTTCGCGGCAATGGAAGCATTCCACTATCTTGTCGTCCTGCACAGAATCCAGGTGCACATCGAATTTCCACAAACGGCGCAGATGCTTCAGCACTTCCTCGGCGGATTCCTTCTCCAGCGGCCGGCGGTTGTGCCGCACATGGCGCATGGTGAGGGAGCGGTCGCCGCGGATATTGACGTTGAACACCTGGATATTGGGTTCATTCATCGACAGGTTGTACTGCTGCGACAGCCTTTCGCGGATGTAGCGGTAGCCGGGGTCATCGTGAATGGCGGTGATTTCCAACTCGCGCTTCACGTCGTCATCCAGGATCGAGAAGAACTTGAACTCACGGATCAGGCGTGGTGACAGAAACTGTTGGATGAAACTCTCATCCTTGAAGTTCTGCATGGCGAAATGCAGGGTCTCCAGCCAGGGCGAACCGGCAATTTCCGGGAACCATTTCTTGTCTTCGTCAGTGGGGTTTTCGCAGATGCGGCGGATGTCCTGCATCATGTTGAAACCCAGTGCGTAGGGATTGATGCCGCTGTAGAACTTGCTGTTGAACGGCGGCTGGTAAATCACGGCAGTGTGCGACTGCAGGAATTCCAGCATGAAGCCGTCGGTCAGGCGGCCTTCGTCGTACAATTTGTTGATCAGCGTGTAGTGCCAGAAGGTGGCCCAGCCTTCGTTCATCACCTGGGTCTGGCGCTGCGGATAGAAATACTGCGCGATCTTGCGTACGATGCGCACCACTTCCCGCTGCCAGGGTTCCAGCAGCGGTGCATTCTTTTCGATGAAGTAGAGCAGGTTCTCCTGCGGCTCTTCCGGAAAGCGGATGACGTCTTCGTGCGCCAGTTTGCCCAGCGGTTTGGGAATGGTACGCCAGAGTTCGTTCACCTGCTTCTGCAGATATTCCTCGCGTTCTTTCTGCCGCTGGCGTTCCTCTTCGGCGGAAATTGGATACGGCCGCTTGTAGCGGTCCACGCCGTAATTCATCAGTGCATGGCAGGAATCCAGCACCCGTTCCACTTCGGCCACGCCATGACGTTCCTCGCAGCGGGCGATGTAGTTTTTCGCGAACACCAGATAATCGATGATGGAGCTGGCGTCGGTCCAGCTGCGGAACAGGTAGTTGCCCTTGAAAAACGAATTGTGGCCGTAACAGGCGTGTGCAATCACCAGCGCCTGCATCATCATGGTGTTTTCTTCCATGAGATAGGCGATACAGGGATTGGAGTTGATCACGATCTCGTAGGCCAGACCCATCTGGCCACGGCGGTAATGCTGCTCGTTGGACACGAAATGCTTGCCGTAGGACCAGTGGTTGTAGCCCACCGGCATGCCCACCGACGAATAGGCGTCCAGCATCTGTTCCGCTGAAATGATTTCGATCTGGTTGGGATAGGTATCCAGACCGAATTCCGCAGCGACGCGGCCGATTTCCCTGTCGTAGTCCTGGATCAGTTCAAAAGTCCAGTCAGATCCGGTGGAGATGGGATTGCGTTCAGTCATAGGCATCAACTGTGGGCTGGCCGACGTTGGAACAGTTCGCGGAACACCGGGTAAATGTCGCCGGGTTCGCTGATCTGCTGCATGGAGAAATGCGGTACTGCTGCTTCGATCGCTTCATATTCGCGCCACAGGGCCTGGTGACGGCGCGGATTGATCTCAATGTAGGAATAATATTGCACGCGGGGCAGGATATCCTTCATCAGGATTTCCCGGCAGGTGGGCGAATCGTCGTTCCAGTTATCGCCGTCTGATGCCTGCGCGCCGTAAATGTTCCAGTCTTCCGTGGGATAGCGGTCGACGATGATGTCGCGCATCATTTTCAGCGCGCTGGACACGATGGTGCCGCCGGTTTCGCGGGAATAGAAGAACTCCTCCTCGTCCACTTCCTTGGCGCTGGTGTGGTGACGAATGAAGACCACTTCGATTTTTTCGTAATTCCGCTTCAGGAACATGTACAGCAGGATAAAGAAGCGCTTGGCCATGTCCTTCATCGCCTGGTTCATCGAGCCGGACACATCCATCAGACAGAACATGACGGCCTTCGACGTCGGCTTGGGCTGCTTCATGTGCAGGTTGTAGCGCAGGTCGATGGTGTCGATGAACGGAATCTTGTTGATGCGGCGGCGCAGTTTGATGATTTCGTTTTCCAGTTCATCTTCCTTGCGCTTGTCGCGCAGGATGGAATCCTGTTCCTGCAACAGTTTCAGTTGTTCTTCGGCCGCACGCAGACGACGCTTTGCCGATGCGCCCAGGGCAATGCGGCGGCTGGTGGCCTGGCGCATGGAGCGTACGATGTTGATTTTGGCGGGATTGCCGTCGTTGACGACGCCGGCGCGCACGTACTTGAAGGATTCGATGCCCTGCAGTTGGCGTTTCACCAGGTTGGGCAATTCCAGGTCTTCAAACAGGAAGTCGAGAAATTCATCCTGGCTGATCTGGAATACGAATTCGTCGATGCCTTCGCCGGAGTTGCTGGGATCGCCGCTGCCACTGCCACCTGCGCCGCCACCACCCTGCGGGCGGGGCACGCGGTCGCCGCTGACAAACTCCTTGTTGCCGGGATGAATGATTTCGCGCTTGCCGCCCTTGGTGTGGTGGAAGTGCGGTTCGGAAATGTCACGACGGGGAATGGAAATACTTTCCCCGCTGTCCAGGTCGGTGATGCTGCGCTTGGTGACGGCTTCATCCACCGCTTTCTTGATGTGTTTGCGGTAGCGGTGCAGGAACCGCTGCCGGTTCACCGTGCTCTTGTTCTTGCCATTCAGGCGACGATCAACAACGTAGGACACAGCACCACCTTAATAAGAAGCTACAGAAACAGGTGCAAGAGGAACTGAAAGCTGGACACGCCGTAAACCCATCCCTGGGGGCTGCTCCGCGGCATCCATGCCGCAGAGCGTCCAGCTTTCAGTTCCTCTTGCACCAGTTTGTGTATTCATTTACTGCGACTTGCGCACCCGCAAATACCATTCCGACAGCAACCGCACCTGTTTCTCGGTGTAACCACGTTCCACCATGCGCTTGACGAAATCCTCGTGCTTCTTGATGTCGCCCTTGGAGGCTTTCGGGTTGAAGGAAATAACCGGCAGCAGATCCTCGGTGTTCGAGAACATTTTCTTCTCGATCACGGTGCGCAGTTTTTCATAGCTGAGCCAGGACGGATTCTTGCCGGCGTTGCTGGCACGGGCGCGCAGTACGAAGTTCACCACCTCGTTGCGGAAATCCTTCGGGTTGCTGATGCCGGCCGGCTTCTCGATTTTTTCCAGCTCGTCGTTCAGCGACTTGCGGTCGAAAATCTCGCCGGTGTCCGGGTCGCGGAATTCCTGGTCCTGAATCCAGAAGTCGGCGTAAATCACATAGCGGTCGAAAATGTTCTGGCCGTATTCGGAATAGGATTCCAGGTAGGCGGTCTGAATTTCCTTGCCGATGAATTCCACATAGCGTGGTGCCAGGAATTCCTTGATGGAACGCAGGTAGCGCTCGCGGGTTTCGGCGGGGAACTGTTCCTGCTCGATGGCGTTTTCCAGTACGTGCAGCAGATGCACCGGGTTGGCCGCGATTTCGGTGTGGTCGTAGTTGAACACCTTCGACAGGATCTTGAACGCGAAGCGGGTGGACAGACCTTCCATGCCCTCGTCGACGCCGGCGTTGTCACGGTATTCCTGATACGATTTGGCTTTCGGATCGGTGTCCTTCAGGTTTTCGCCGTCGTAAATGCGCATCTTGGAATAGAGCGAGGAATTTTCCGGCTCTTTCAGGCGCGACAATGTGGTGAACTGGGCCAGCATGCGCAGGGTGTCTGGCGCGCAATGGGCGTTGGCCAGCGAGCTGTTGCGCAGCAGTTTTTCGTAGATCTTGATTTCTTCAGTGACGCGCAGGCAGTACGGCACTTTCACGATGTAGATACGGTCGATGAATGCTTCGTTGTTCTTGTTGTTGCGGAACGCCTGCCATTCGGATTCGTTGGAGTGCGCCAGCACAATGCCGTCAAACGGAATCGCGCCCATGCCTTCTGTGCTGTTGTAGTTGCCTTCCTGGGTGGCGGTCAGCAACGGGTGCAGCACCTTGATCGGCGCCTTGAACATTTCCACGAATTCCAGCAGGCCCTGGTTCGCTTTGCACAGGCCGCCGGAAAATGCATAACAGTCCGGGTCGCTCTGCGCGAATTCTTCCAGCTTGCGAATGTCGACCTTGCCGACGAGGCTGGAAATGTCCTGGTTGTTTTCATCGCCCGGTTCGGTCTTGGCAACGGCGATCTGGTCCAGAATCGACGGGTACAGTTTCACGACCTTGAATTTGGAAATGTCGCCGTTGAATTCGTGCAGGCGTTTTACTGCCCAGGGCGACATGATGCCTTTCAGGTAGCGTTTGGGAATACCGTACTCTTCTTCCAGAATCACGCCGTCTTCATCCGGGGAAAAGAGCGCCAGGGGCGACTCGTTGACCGGCGAATCCTTGATGGCGTAAAACGGAATTTTTTCGATCAGGTGCTTGAGCTTCTCCGCCAGACTGGATTTGCCGCCGCCCACCGGGCCCAGCAGATACAGGATCTGTTTCTTTTCTTCCAGCCCCTGCGCGGCGTGGCGGAAGTACGACACGATCTGCTCGATGCATTCCTCCATGCCGTAGAATTCGTCGAACGCAGGGTAGCGGCGCATGATCTTGTTGGAAAAAATCCGGCTCATGCGCGGATCCATCGACGTGTCGACCAGCTCTGGCTCGCCGATGGCTTTCAGCATGCGTTCGGATGCGCTGGAGTACGCCGACGGATCGCGTTTGCAGATGTCGAGATATTCCTGCAGTGAATACTCTTCTTCCTGGGTGGTTTCGTATCGACTCTGGTAGTGACTGAAGATGCTCATGAATCTACCTCGTGTTCCGGCGTGTGCGCGTCAGTGGTCTTGCAATCGGGGCTCTCGCTGTTTTCACAATACGAAAGCGCATCAAAATGGACAACCGAAAATAGTAACGGTTTGGTGACCAAGTGTTGTCCGCAAAATCAGGCCCTGTTTCAAGCTTAGTATCAAACGCCAAAAACAAAAACCAAAAAACAGTTGAATAGAAAGGATTTATTGCCCTTTTTTCTATTTTTAGAATTTTTGGAGCGAAATGGGAAGCGAAAGCTGCAAAGAATTTTTAAACGGCTGTTTTTTCCTGCCGTTATGGTCTCTGGTTATCAGGCGGGTGGGTGTTGCGATTGAATGGCGATTAGCGCCGGTGGTGGTGGCAGTCGCACGCCTGCCAAATGCCGGTTTCCAGACAATAAGCGCTGAGCCGGTTGCCCCAGACGCAGCCGGTGTCCAGTGCGATGATGTGGTCCTGGTCGGTGCGGCCTTCCAGTGCGGCCCAGTGTCCGAACAGGATTTTTTTCGTGATGTCGACCCGGCCTGGCCAGATGTACCAGGGATGCAGGTGGGGCGGTACCGTGGTGAGGGATTCCTTGTGTTGCAGGTCGATGTGACCGCTGTCGTCCAACAGTCGCATGCGGGTGAAGAAGTTGGTGATGGTGCGCCAGCGCTCGGGTCCCTGCAGTTTTTCGTCCCAGCGGCTGGGTTCATTGCCATACATGTGGGCAAAAAACAGGTCGCGGCGGTCGTCGTCGCGCAGCACGGATTCCACCTCGCGGGCACAGGTGCGGGCCTGCTCCAGGGTCCACAGCGGGTAGATGCCGGCGTGGGCCATCACGCAATCGGTGTTCTCGTGCAGCAGCGGGCAGGTCAGCAGCCACTCCGCCAGGGCATCGCGGTCCGGGGCCTTCACCACGTCGCGGAAGGTGTCCTTGCGCTTGAATTCGATGCTGCCGGACAGCACCGCCAGCATGTGCAGGTCGTGGTTGCCCAGCACGGTGATCAGGTTATCGCGGCGTTCGTGGCAGAAACGCAGGGTGTCCAGCGAGGCGGGGCCCCGGTTCACCAGGTCGCCGGTGAGCCAGAGCTGGTCGCGGTCGGCATTGAAGCGGATTTTCTCCAGCAGGCAGCGGAAATCTTCGTAACAGCCCTGCAGATCGCCGATCGCCCAGGTGGCCATCAGTGCAGGGCCGTGGGCGAGGCGAGGGTGAAGATGGGAATCGGCGCGTCGAAGCGGATGCCGGTGGCGTCCACCATCTGGTAAGAACCCTTCATGCTGCCCACCGGTGTCTGCAGCACGGCACCGCTGCTGTATTGGTAGGTTTCCCCCGGCAGAATCGTGGGTTGTTCGCCAATTACGCCTTCGCCGCGCACTTCCTGCACCCGCTGGTTGCCGTCGGTGATGATCCAGTGGCGGGACAGCAGTTGCGCCGGCAGGTTGCCCCGGTTTTCGATGCGGACATGGTAGGCAAAGACAAAGCGGTGCTCGCTGGCGCTGGACTGGTCCGCGATGTATTCGCTGATCACTTCCACGGCGATGTCGCCGGAATTCAGATGGGTTTGCATGGTTATTCGGCTCCTGGGCCGGCGGCCAGCACCAGATCGGTGAGGCGTGCGTACTGGGCCAGTGAGAGGTCTTCAGGCCGGAGTTCCGGATTGATGCCGGCCTGTTCCAGTAAGCGGTCGTCTGCAACTGATTTTAAGGCATTCCGCACGGTTTTGCGTCGCTGGTTGAAGGCGGTGGTGACCAGTTTACCCAGTTCCCGTGGTGATTGTGTGGTCACTGGCGGAATGACATGGGGCACCAGCCGGACGATGGCGGATTCCACCTTGGGCGGCGGGTCGAATGCAGTGGGCGGTACCAGGAACAGAGGTTCCACCTGGCAGTAATACTGCACCATGATCCCCAGCCGGCCGTAGGCGCTGTCACCCACGCCCGCTGCCAGCCGGTCCACTACTTCCTTCTGCAGCATGAAGTGCATGTCGCTGATCAGGTTGTTGTAGCCCAGCAGGTGGAACATCAGCGGAGTGGAGATGTTGTAGGGCAGGTTGCCCACCACCCGCAGCTTGTCGCCACCCAGGTCGGCGAGGATGCGGGTGAAGTCGAATTTGAGGGCATCGCCTTCATAAATATGAAAGTTCTTGCGGGTGGCGAAGCTGATCCGCAGGTGGGGGATCAGGTCGCGGTCCAGTTCCACCACGGCCATTTTCCGCACCTGGTCCACCAGCTGTTCTGTGATGGCGCCCAGGCCGGGGCCGATTTCCACCAGGGTGTCGGTGTTTTGCGGATTGATGGCGCGCACGATGTTGTCGATCACGTGGGGATCGTGCAGGAAGTTCTGGCCGAAGCGCTTGCGGGGCTGGTGGCCGCCGCCGAAGGAGTTCCTTTTGCCTTTAGCCATGGGTGCGGACCTGTTGCGAAGCCTGTTTGGCCGCCACCATCTGGCGGGCGATGTCGATGGCGGTGCGCAGGCTGCCGGTGTCGGCGCGGCCGGTGCCAGCCAGATCCAGGGCGGTGCCGTGGTCCACCGAGGTGCGGATGATGGGCAGGCCCAGGGTGATGTTGACGGCGTTGCCGAAGCCCAGGTGCTTGAGCACCGGCAGGCCCTGGTCGTGGTACATGGCCAGCACCGCGTCGGCCCGCTCCAGGTGGTGGGGCGTGAACAGGGTGTCGGCGGGCAGGGGGCCTTCCAGCTGGAAACCTTCGCTGAGCAGTTTTTGCAGTACCGGCTGGATGATGCGGATTTCCTCGTCGCCCAGATGGCCACTTTCGCCGGCATGGGGGTTGAGGCCGCACACCAGCAGGCGGGGTTTCTGGATGCCGAAGTGCTGCTGCAGGTCGTGCACGGTAATGCGGATCACGTTTTCCAGCAGATCGGGAGTAATGGCGTCGGCCACAGCGCGCAGGGGCAGGTGGGTGGTGGCCAGGGCGACCCGCAGGCCGGGGCAGGCCAGCATCATTACCACCTGATCTACACCGCAGCGCTGCTGCAGGAATTCGGTATGGCCGGTGAAAGGGATGCCGGCGTCGTTGATCACGGACTTCTGTACCGGTCCGGTGACCAGCGCGGAGAAAGTGCCGGCGTGGCAGCCGTCCACGGCTTTTTCCAGCGTTTCCAGTACGTAAGCGGCGTTGGCGGGGTTGAGCTGGCCTGCCTGCGTGGGCGCGCGAAGGTGCACGGGGAGAATCTGCAGGGTTTGATCTGCTGCCGATTCTCGCGACGGCGACCATTCCTGCCATTCAAACGGCAATCCCAGTTGCTGTGCCCGCTGTTCCAGCAGATCCGGGTCGGCAATCACCACCCAATCAGCACAATCCCCCGACCGGGCCAGTTGCAGGATCAGGTCGGGGCCGATGCCGGCCGGTTCCCCGGCGGTGATGGCCAGCGGTGCCGGCGCGTTCAGAGCTTCACTTCCACGTAGGAGTTCTGGCGGATTTCCCGCAGCCAGGCATCCAGTTCTTCGTCGAACTTGCGCCGCTGCAGCATCTGGCGGGCGCGGCCACGGCGGAATTCCTCGCTCATGTCCTGGTTGCGGCGTTCCTGCACTTGCAGGATGTGCCAGCCGTACTGGGACCGGAATGGTTCGGACAATTCACCCGGCTTGCCATTGTTCATGCGCTCGTCGAACTCCGGCACCATCATGCCCGGGTTCACCCAGCCCAGGTCGCCACCCTGCAGCGCGCTGCCGGGATCGTCGGAATAGGTCTTGGCCAGGGTGGCGAAGTCATCCTTGCCGGCGAGGATGTTTTTGCGGATCTCCTCGATCAGATGGCGGGATTCGTCTTCGCTGCGGATTTCGTTGGGCTTGATCAGGATGTGGCGTGCCTTGGTCTGCTGCACGAATTGCTCGGTGCCGCCGCGAATCTCTATCACCTTGATAATGTGGTAGCCGCTGGCGCTGCGGATGGGCTGGGAAATCTGGCCCGCCTTCATGTCCAGCACAGTGTCGGCGAACAGGGTGGGCAGCTGGGCCGCCTTGCGCCAGCCCAGGTCGCCGCCCTGCAGCGCCTGTTCGCCGGCGGAATATTGGGCCGCCAGCTGGGAGAAGTCGGTGCCGGACTGCAGTTCCCGGTAAACCTGCAATGCCTTTTCCTCGGTTGCCGCCAGGTCGCCATCGGTGCTGGTGGGGATCAAAATGTGGCCCAGGCGGTAATCCGGCGCCAGGTTGGTCTTGCCCACTTCGGAATTGAGGAAATTGTCGACGTCCTGATCAGTGATCTGGATGCGGCCGCCCACCTTGCGCTGGCGCAGTTGGCCCACTACCAGTTCACGCTTGATCTGGTCCCGCAGGCCGCGCCAGGAGATACCTTCATCCACCACGGTGCGGCGGAACTGCTCGGTGGTCATGTTGTTCTGGCGGGCGATGTTTTCCAGGGTGTCGTTGATGCGGTTGTCATCCACCCGGATGCCGGAGCGTTCCGCCATCTGCAGTTCGATGCTTTCCACGATCATGCGTTCCAGCACCTGTTGTTTCAGCGCTTCCTCGGGGGGCATGGGGGTGTTCTGTTCCCGCATGCGCACCCGCACGGTGGCCACGCGTTCGACCAGTTCGGATTCCATGATGATGTCGTCGTCCACCACGGCGACGATGCGGTCCAGGGTCTGGCTGGCCCGGGCGGGGGCGGCCATCAGGGTGGCGAGCCCGGCAAGGACGAGCAGAACGGACAGTACGTATTTGGGTTGCATGAAGTGACCTGTGGCTGTGAAATCAGAATTTGGGCGGGCGTATGTCTTCCCGTTCGCGGTAGCCGCCGATGCCTTCTTCCAGGATGCTGTCGACGGTGCCGCCTACGCCTCCCAGACCTTTAAGTTCGACCTGGATGTAGATGCCCTGGATGGGTTCCAGCACGTCGGGTTCGGTATTCGACTCTTTCAGGTAGCGCCGGTTCACCAGCCGGGCGCGCCAGCAGCAGCTTTCGTATTCTACACCGGCGATGTTATCGAAAGAACGGTCCTCCTCGATATCGTAACCCCAGCGTCCCATCAGGCTCCAGCGTCGAGATACTGCCCAGATGAAGGAGATGTCGGTCTGCTTGATCTTGCCCACTTCCGGGTCGGCGGTGATGGCGCCGTCGTCGTAGTAGTTGTAGTTGAGGTTGAGCAGGTTGCCGGTTTTGCCGCGGTAGGCAACGCCGGTCACCAGGGTGTCGAGGTTGCTGACCTCGGTGTCCATCTGGGTTTCGGTACGCCAGGACCAGGCCTCGTTGATGGTCCAGAATGCCCGCGCCACATAGGGGGAAAACGACGTGGTTTCCACCGGGTCAGTGGGGTGGAGCTGCACCTCGCGGTCGCGCATGTAAAAGATCTGGCCCAGGGCGAGGTTGAGTTTTTCCAGCCCGGTGTCGTGATCGATGAAGCGGGTGGTGACGCCCAGGGACACCTGATTGGCGTCGCCGATGCGATCACCGCCGGTGAAGCGGTTGTCGCGGAAGAGCTGCTCGTAGCCGAAGCTGTTCTTGGAGGTGTCGAACAGGGGCAGGTCGTTCTGGTCCTGGTAGGGCACGTACAGGTAGTAGAGCCGGGGTTCCAGGGTCTGGCTGAAATGGCGGTCGCCCATTTCAAAGGGGCGGTCGAAATACAGCCCGGAATCAATGTTGAACACCGGCACATGCAGGTCGGGCTCCTGCTGGTCCATGGGGCCGCCCGAGATATTGTAGTAGCGGTAGCGCTCGCTGTACGACGGCACCATATAACCCCAGGAGCGGTTGAAATTGTAGCGGACGCCTCCGGCCAGCCGCGCCCGGTCGGCGTTGTCTGCCACCAGCAGGGTGGGGTCGTCCGCTTCCGGGTGCTCGAAATAGATGTATTCCGTGCCCAGGGTGAATTCCAGCGGGCTGTGGAACGTGGGGATGATGCCGTTGGCGTATAGCTGTGGCAGTTTGCGGTAGGGCAGGTCGCTGTCGGCGATGGTGTCATCGATGGTCTGGTACTGCTGCACGATGGCACCCGTGCCCCAGCGCTCGCCAAAATAGTTGAGATTGGCCCTCTGTTCCAGGTGGGTGGTGGCGCTGGTGGCGAGGCTGGTGTCCAGATCCTCGAAATAGTCGATGTCGCTGACCCGGGTGTAGTCCACCTGGCTGATCATTCGCCCGTAGTGACTGTTCTGCTTCCAGCTCAGCATCCGGCGATCCAGATTTTCGTAGCTGTTGTCGCTGGGCAGGTAGGCGCCGCCGACGAATCCTTCCGTGTTGGGGGTCAGGTAGCGGAATTCGCCTTCCAGCATGGTGCCTCGTTCCCCGATCAGCGTCGGGGTGAGGGTGGCGTCGTAGTTGGGGGCCAGGTTCAGGTAGTACGGAATACCGACACGAACGCCGCTTTCGCTGTTGTTGCCGACCAGGGGGAACAGGAAACCGCTCTGGCGGCGGTCGTCGATGGGAAACATCCACCAGGGCAGCCACACGATGGGCACGCCGCCGATCTCGACCGTCGCATCTTCCACTTCGCCCCAGCCGCTTTCCTGGTCCAGCTTGATCCGGCCTGCGTTGATGCGCCAGGCATCGTCGTTGGGTTCGCAGGTGGTGTAGCTGCTTTCGTCCAGGATCAGCTTTTTCTCGCCCTTGTTGTGAATGCGGCCGGCGGTGCCGTGGGCATGGATGGAATGAATGACGTATTCGGTGCCGCGTGCATCGATTTCCTTGCGATCCATGTTCACCTTGGCCTGGTCGCCGCGGATCAGCATGCCGGGCTGGCGGATCATTACGTTGCCGCTGAGTTCCGATTCGCGGGAGGTGCGGTCCAGGCGCACGGTGTCGCTTTCCAGTTCGCGGTTGCCCTGCCGGATTTTCACGTCGCCTTCCAGCACCAGACGGCCGTCGGCAGAGGTATCGAACTGATTGGCGGTGGCGAACACCTTGCTGTCAGCTGGATCGCCACTGCCCAGCGCGGGTGACATGTAGACGCCGTCGCACATGCCGGTGTGATAGGGCCGCTGTTCCGGCGGCATGGCCGCGATTTCCTCGGGCGAAATCCAGTCGAGACGGCGCCCGTCAGTGACGCTTTCGTCCTCGGCGGAAGCGCTGGCAGGCAGCAGGGAAAAGCCGGTGATCAGCAGCGCTGCGCAGGCCGCAGGCCAGAAAGTTTGCGTCCGTTTCATCAATAAAAGGTTCGGGGGAAGTCCTTGAGCCAGAGGTGAGCGCTTGACCCTGTTTTTGGTCTGGTGTGATCATACACGAACCCTTCTTTTGAGTCACAAATTTGCCTCCCCATGGATCATCGTCGCGACCACCTCAATCAGTGGCTGCACCAGCAGCTTGTTTCCAGCGGGCGTTACCAGGGCGACCTGCTTGCTCTGGACGTCGTCTCGGGTGATGCCAGTTTCCGCCGCTATTTCCGCTACCGTTATCCGGTGCCGGGTGGCATGGCGTCGGTGATCGGCGTGGATGCACCGCCGGAGAAGGAAAACAGTGAGCCGTTCGTGCGGGTGGCGCGGCATCTGCTCAAGGCCGGCGTGCCAGTGCCGGAGCTGTTGGCGCTGGATCTGCAGCAGGGTTTCATGATGCTGAGCGATTTCGGCGATCGTCTGTTGTTGCCGGCACTCACTGCCGATTCTGTGGACGGTCACTACGGCACCGCCATGCGCACGCTGATCGACATCATGCAGGCGGATTTTTCCGACGCGCCGCTGCCGGCCTACAACCAGCCTCTGCTGCGGCGGGAAATGGAGCTGTTCCGGGAATGGTTCTGCGGCGTGCACCTGCAATTGCTGCTGAGCGCCGATGAAAACCGCCAGATGGATGACGTGTTCACCTGGCTGGAACAACAGGCGCAGGCGCAGCCCCAGGTCACCGTGCACCGCGATTATCACTCGCGCAACCTGATGCTGCTGGACGATGGCGGTCTGGGCGTGCTGGATTTCCAGGATGCCGTGCACGGACCGATCACCTACGACCTGGTGTCATTGCTGCGGGATTGCTATATAAGTTGGCCCGAGGATCAGGTGAAAGAGTGGACGCTGCGCTTTGCCGATCGCCTGCGCCGGGTGAGCCTACTGGATGACGTGAGCGACGCCACCTTCTGGCAGTGGTTCAACGGCATGGGTGCCCAGCGGCACCTGAAGGTGGCCGGCATTTTTGCGCGCCTGAACCATCGCGATGGCAAACCCGGTTATTTGAATGACATTCCCCTCACGCTGGCCTATCTGATTCAGGAGTGCGACGGCATTCAGGGTAGCGGGCGGCATCTGATGGCACCGTTCGCGGACTGGTTGCGCCAGCGCATCGTGCCGGCCCTGTTGGCGAAGCAGCCGGCTGCGGCAAATCTGCTGGGCAGGTACGCGCCATGATGGCCATGTTGCTGGCGGCGGGCCGGGGCGAGCGCATGGGCGCCCTCACTGACCGCACTCCCAAACCTCTGCTGCCGGTGGCGGGCAAACCCCTGCTGCAACATCATATCGAGCGCGTGGCGGCGGCGGGATTTACCGGGCTTGTGATCAATACCGCCTGGCTGGGTCAGCAGATTGCGGATTTCGTCGGCGACGGTTCCCGTTTCGGCATTCCTGTCCGTATCAGCGCGGAAGGGGAGCGGCTGGAAACAGGCGGCGGTATTTTCAATGCGCTACCCTTGTTGGGCGGCGCGCCATTTGCAGTGATCAACAGCGATATCTGGACCGATTTTCCGCTGGCATCGCTGCCACGACAAATATCCGGGCTGGCGCATCTGGTACTGGTATCGAATCCGGACCACAATCCGCGCGGCGATTTCGTGCTGGAAAACGGCCAGTGCGTGCCCGTGGGCGACAATCGCCTGACCTTCAGCGGCATCAGTGTGCTGACGCCAGAACTGTTCGCTGGCTGCCAGCCGGGCCGTTTTCCGCTGGCGCCGCTGTTGCGGGATACCATCGCGCGCGGACTGGTGAGCGGGCAGCATCACGACGGCGTCTGGATCGATGTGGGCACACCGCAGCGGCTGCAGACGGTCGAAACGTTATTGCGGAATCCAGGATCATCCTTCAAGGAGTACGACGTTTGACATCATTTATCTGGCTAGGCCCCCTGATCGGCGTACTGACGGGATTTTTCCTGGCGGGCGGTGGCATCGTGGGCGTGGTGGGCGCGGCGCTCGGCGCCTGGCTCGGCTTCCAGTTCGACACCATCATCCAGCTCAGCAGCAGCGTTTACCAGTTCACCACCCGTGGCAAGGGCGGCGACACCGAGATCCAGCAGGCCTTTTCCGCGCGACATTCATTTGCCTGGGGAAAGTGGCGAAGTGCGATGGTGCGGTGTGCGATGCCG